>NZ_JBEOUL010000096.1:0-1008 GCF_040304075.1 Kitasatospora sp. NPDC094015 | reverse complement strand
CGACGACGATCTTCGCCGAGGTGGTGGCGCGGCTGGGGGCGGCCGCGTTAGAGCTTGCGAAGTCCACTGAGGACCCTTTCGAGCAGCGTGACGTCGGGCTGGTTGCCGGATTCGCCGCCGGCAGCGGGCTGGTGGATCGCGACCAGGCCGGCTTCGGCGAGGTCGGCGACGAGGATCCGGGCCACTCCCAACGGGATGGTGAGCAGCGCGGAGACCTCGGCGATGGACTTCACCTCGGTGCACAGCGTGCAGATCCGCTGGTGCTCCGGGAGCAGGCCCGCCAGCCGGACCGGGTCGACACTGGCCGAGACCAGCGCCTCCAGGGCGAGCTCGTAGCGGGGCCGGGTGCGGCCGCCGGTCATCGCGAACGGGCGGATCAGCGGCCCGGAGTCCTGGCCGTCGTCGTCGTGCTGCCCGAAGTCCTCCTGGTACCGGGTCTCGTCCCGTTCAGGAAAGGCCTCGGGCCCCGGGTAGCCCTGGAAGCCGTCGTCCGGCCGGGCGTACTGCCCGGGTTCGCGGTACGGCTGCTGCGGCTCCTGGTACGGCTGTTGCCGGCCGTACTGCTCGGTGCCGGGCTGGGGCTGGCCGAAGTACTGCTGGTGCTGCGGCTGGTACTGCTGCCCGTGGCCGGCGCCGGGAACTCCGAAGGCGTCATGGCCGGTGCCGGGGTACGGAACGCCGTACTGGCCGCTGCGCTCGTCGGGCGGTGTCACGGTTCCTCTCCTCACAGGGTGCGGCGGTGCGGTGCTGGCCCGGGACAGCTGCGCCCGGACCGGTGGTGCGAAGGCCGTACAACGCCCGAACCCGGGTCCGTCGCGGGCACCGTAGGCGCTGGGCCTACGGTGCCACGGAAGGACCCGGGACGGGCAATGAGGTCTTTCGAATACCAGGACGGTATCCGACGAACCGTCAGTGCAGGAGACTGCCCTGGAGTTCCGCGCGCAGCGCGGGGGTGAGGACGGCTCCGGCACGGTCGACGAGGAGGGCCATCTCGTAGCCCACGAGGCC
>NZ_JBEOUL010000095.1:0-1047 GCF_040304075.1 Kitasatospora sp. NPDC094015 | reverse complement strand
CCGGGTGGCTACGGCCGTGAGTGCCGAGGACTGCAGCGGGCTGAAGCCGCCGAGGGGGAAGAAGGGCACGTAGGCGATGCCGTGCTCGGCCAGCTCGTCGATCAGGTCGTCGTCGTGGCGGTGGGCGAGGTTGTACATGTTCTGCACGCACGTGATCGGCGCGATCGAGCGTGCCTCGGCGACCTGTTCCGCCGTCGCGTTGCTCACGCCGAGGTGCCGGATGAGGCCCTGCCGCTGGAGGTCGACGAGTGTCCCGAAGGCCTCCGCGAGCGAACCGGGCACGGGGCCCTGGGCGTCGCCGAGCCGGAGGTTGACCACGTCCAGTGTGTCGAGGCCGAGGTTTTCCAGGTTCTCGGTGACGGCCCGCCGCAGTTCTTCAGGCTTGCGCGCCGGGGGCCAGCCTCCGGCCTCGTCGCGGGTCGCGCCGACCTTGGTCACGATGTGCAGCGAGTCGGAGTACGGGTGCAGCGCTTCGCGGATCAGCTGGTTGGTGATGTGCGGCCCGTAGGCGTCGGCGGTGTCGATGTGGGTGATGCCGAGGCCGACGGCCTCGCGGAGAACGGCGAGTGCCCCGTCGCGGTCGGCGGGCGGACCCATGACCCAGGGGCCGGCGAGCTGCATGGCGCCGTAGCCGAACCGGGTGACGGTCAGGTTGCCCAGGGGCCAGGTGCCGCCGGGAAGCGAGGCGGAGGGGGTGCTCATGGTGCGCCCTTCGTGTTGAGCCAGGGGATGGTGCCTAGTGGCGCCTTGGACCACTATTGGTGTGTAGCTTCCGTTCGGGAAGTAGGTACTTCGAAGTGCGTAGGGCACCCGCGGGTGAGAGGAACGGTCCATGGCGACGATGACGGCGGCTCAGCAACGGGCACAGGCCAAGGTGGAGTACGACGCCTTCGTGGCGGCCTGCCCCAGCCGCAAGCTGCTTGACCGGATCTCGGACAAGTGGGTCACGCTGATCCTGGCCGCGCTCGGCAGCGACAGCGCGCATCGGCCCGGTGCCGGCTGCGCCGGCGGGCCCCGGGTGATGCGCTACTCGGAGCTGCAGCGCCT
>NZ_JBEOUL010000094.1:0-1058 GCF_040304075.1 Kitasatospora sp. NPDC094015 | reverse complement strand
AGCCGCCTCACCGAACGAGGCGCCACCCGGGCCGACGACAAACTCTCCGAAGCCGCCATGGAAGACCGCAAGCGCGAAGGGTACTTCTAGACATGCCGACCGACCTGCAGGCCGACCCGACGGCCGAGAACCCCTTCGGCGACGCCGCCGCCACCGCCCTGCTGCGCTTCGCCACCGCCGGCTCCGTCGACGACGGCAAGTCCACCCTGGTCGGCCGCCTCCTGCACGACTCCAAGTCGGTGCTGGCCGACCAGCTGGAGGCCGTCGAGCACGCCTCCCGCAACCGCGGCCAGGACACCCCCGACCTCGCCCTGCTCACCGACGGACTGCGCGCCGAGCGCGAACAGGGCATCACCATCGACGTCGCCTACCGCTACTTCGCCACCCCCCGACGCCGCTTCATCCTCGCCGACACCCCCGGCCACGTGCAGTACACCCGCAACATGGTCACCGGCGCCTCCACCGCCGAACTCGCCGTCGTCCTGGTCGACGCCCGCAACGGCGTCGTCGAACAGACCCGCCGCCACGCCGCCGTCGCCGCCCTCCTCCGCGTCCCGCACGTCGTCCTCGCCGTCAACAAGATGGACCTGGTCGACCACGCCGAACCCGTCTTCGCCGCGATCGCCGAAGAGTTCACCGCCTACGCGGCCTCGCTGGGCGTGCGTGACGTGGTGGCCGTGCCGATCTCCGCGCTGGCCGGCGACAACGTCGTCGTCCCCTCCGCGCACATGGACTGGTACGGCGGCCCGACCCTGCTGGAGCACCTGGAGACCGTGCCGGTCGGCACCGACCCGGGCGAGGAGCCGGCGAGGTTCCCGGTCCAGTACGTGATCCGTCCGCAGAGCGAGGAGCACCGCGACTACCGCGGCTACGCCGGCCAGCTCGCCTCCGGCGTGCTGCGGGTCGGCGACCCCGTCACCGTGCTGCCCTCCGGCCACACCAGCACCATCGCCGCCATCGACGCCCTCGGCCGGCCGACGGACATCGCCTGGGCCCCCCAATCCATCACCGTCCGCCTCGCCGACGACATCGACATCTCCCGCGGCGACCTCATCGCG
>NZ_JBEOUL010000093.1:0-1242 GCF_040304075.1 Kitasatospora sp. NPDC094015 | reverse complement strand
GGCCTGTCGCTGTTCGAGATGATGCGCGGCCTCAAGGCATGGGCCGAGGTGCACATGGACGAGGTGCTGGCCAACCGCGAGACCTACGACACCCGTGGCGCCTGAACCACACCGGAGTTGCGGATCAGCGGGAACAGTTCGCGTGTACCGCGGGCCCTGGGAGTGAGGCGACCGTGTGCCCGGGCGCCGCGCCGATCGCCGCCCGCACCGGGCGCGCAGGCCGTACGGTCGGAGGCGGGGTCGAGCCGCGCGTTGCCGTCGCCCGGCCCACGGCCTTGCGACGGTGCGAGGAGACCTGCGGAGAAGGAGTTCGATCGTGCAGCTGACAGCCGAGCGCGATTCCCGGGCGGTGTCCCGGTGAGCCGCATCCTGGTGACCGGTTCGACGGAAGGGCTGGGCCGGGCCACCGCGGAGGCGCTGCAGGCCGCGGGTCACCGGGTCGTGGTGCACGCCCGCAATCCCGAACGGGCGACCGCCCTGCGGCCGCTGCTCGACCGGGGCGCGCAGGCCGTCACCGGCGACTTCGCCGAGCGCGACGCGGTGCGGCGGATCGCCGCCGAGCTGGACGACGGCGAGCCGCTCGACGCGGTGGTGCACAACGCCGGCGTGTGGAGCGGTCCGGACGTCATGCCGGTCAACATCATCGCCCCCTACCTGCTCACGGCCCTGCTGCCGGGGCCGCGCCGGCTGGTGTACCTGAGCAGCGGCTCGCACTTCGGCGGCCACCCGAGGCTGGACGGGGTGGACTGGCGGGGCCGCGGCGCCGGCTCCTACGCGGACAGCAAACTGTTCGTCACCACGCTCGCCGCCGCGCTGGCCCGCCGGCGTCCGGAGGTCCGGAGCAACGCCGTCGACCCGGGGTGGGTGCCGACCAGGATGGGTGGACCGGGGGCGCCGGACGATCTCGAACTGGGCCACCGGACCCAGGAGTGGCTGGCCGTCGCCGACGAACCCGAGGTGCTGACCACCGGCGGCTACTGGTACCACCGGCAGGTGCGGGACCCGCATCCGGCGGTGCACGACGAGGCGTTCCAGGAGCGGCTGCTCGCGGCGCTGGCGGCGGAGACCGGCACGCCGCTGTGACCGGTGTCCTGCGGCGGCGGGGTCACGGGCGTCGCCCGCCGCCGCAGGACACCCGTCTCAGTTGTCGGCCAGCAGGGCTTCGCGCAGCTTGCCGAGCGTCCGCTTGAGCATGCGGGAGATGTGCATCTGGGAGTAGCCGAGCTGCTGGCCGATCTCGGC
>NZ_JBEOUL010000092.1:0-1259 GCF_040304075.1 Kitasatospora sp. NPDC094015 | reverse complement strand
CAAGCACAGATCAGTGCTTACCGTGTCTGAGGAGAGTACCGCGATGAAGCCGCTGCTGTTCCCGAACAACATCCAGTTCTGGTACGAGACCCTGCGCTCGATGAGCCACATCGCCTACGGCGGCGCCGACTTCGGCGAGGTCGTCTCCACCGCCGAACGCATCACCGAGGGCGACTACACCAGCTGGTACACCGAGTGGACCGCCACCGCCGACCGCGTCGCCGACCAGGCCGAGAAGGCACAGGCCGCCGGCCACCGCATCAGCGCCCGCGACGGCTTCCTGCGCGCCTCCAACTACTACCGCTCCGCCGAGTTCTTCCTCCACGGCCGCACCTGCGACCCCCGCCACGACCACGCCTACGACCGCAGCGTCGACTGCTTCCGCGCCGCCGCCGCCCTCCACACCCCCATCATCGAACCCGTCGCCATCCCCTACGAGAACACCACCCTGCCCGGCTACCTCTACCGCGTCGACGACACCGCCACCCCACGACCCACCCTCATCATGCACAACGGCTTCGACGGCACCGCCGAGGAACTCCACTACTTCGGCGCCGTCGCCGGCGTCGAACGCGGCTACAACGTCCTCACCTTCGACGGCCCCGGCATGCCCGGCCCCCGCCACCACCAGAACCTCACCTTCCGCCCCGACTGGGAGAACGTCATCACCCCCGTCGTCGACTTCGCCCACACCCTCCCCGACGTCGACAACGACCGCATCGCCCTCATGGGCATCAGCATGGGCGGCATCCTCGCCCCCCGCGCCGCCGCCTACGAACACCGCCTCGCCGCCCTCATCGCCGTCGACGGCCTCTACGACCTCGGCGAAACCTCCGTCCGCAACATCCCCGGCACCCGGGACGAGGCCGAACACCTCCTGCGCGCCCCCTCCGCACCCGACCTCGACACCGCCCTCGACCAGATCATGACCAAGGACCCCATCGCCAACTGGGCCATCAACCACGGCATGTACGTCATGGGCGTCGACACCCCCCGCGCCTTCAACGCCTCCTACCTCGACTACACCCTCACCGGCGGCATCGCCGAGAAGATCCAGTGCCCCACCCTCGTCTGCGACGCCCAGGACGACATGTTCTTCAAGGGCCAGCCCGAACAGCTCTACAACCACCTCACCTGCCCCAAAACCCTCATGCTCTTCACCAACGACGAAGGAGCCGGCGCCCACTGCCACCCCGGCGCCATGCGCCTCTCCCAAGCCCGCATCTACGACTGGCTCGACACCACCCTCAACACCAACC
>NZ_JBEOUL010000091.1:0-1330 GCF_040304075.1 Kitasatospora sp. NPDC094015 | reverse complement strand
CATGTGTGAATGACACGACTTCGGTGGTGTACTTGAGCCCCGCTACATTGTCGGCGCGGAATCACTTGACCAGTGAGCTATTACGCACTCTTTCAAGGGTGGCTGCTTCTAAGCCAACCTCCTGGTTGTCTCTGCGACTCCACATCCTTTCCCACTTAGCACACGCTTAGGGACCTTAGTCGGTGTTCTGGGCTGTTTCCCTCTCGACCATGGAGCTTATCCCCCACAGTCTCACTGCCGTGCTCTCACTTACCGGCATTCGGAGTTTGGCTAAGGTCAGTAACCCGGTGAGGCCCATCGCCTATCCAGTGCTCTACCTCCGGCAAGAAACACACGACGCTGCACCTAAATGCATTTCGGGGAGAACCAGCTATCACGGAGTTTGATTGGCCTTTCACCCCTAACCACAGGTCATCCCCCAGGTTTTCAACCCTGGTGGGTTCGGTCCTCCACACGGTCTTACCCGCGCTTCAACCTGCCCATGGCTAGATCACTCCGCTTCGGGTCTTGGGCATGCAACTCAAACGCCCTATTCGGACTCGCTTTCGCTACGGCTACCCCACACGGGTTAACCTCGCTACACACCGCAAACTCGCAGGCTCATTCTTCAAAAGGCACGCAGTCACGGCCCGCCAGCAAGCTGACGAACGACGCTCCCACGGCTTGTAGGCACACGGTTTCAGGTACTATTTCACTCCGCTCCCGCGGTACTTTTCACCATTCCCTCACGGTACTATCCGCTATCGGTCACCAGGGAATATTTAGGCTTAGCGGGTGGTCCCGCCAGATTCACACGGAATTTCTCGGGCTCCGTGCTACTTGGGAAAAGCTCAAGTGAGCCGTACAAGTTTCGTCTACGGGGGTCTTACCCTCTACGCCGGACCTTTCGCATGTCCTTCGACTACCCATACGGTTTCTGACTCACCCGATCGCCGGCAGACGACCGAAGAACTCTCCCACGACCCCGAAGTGGCAACCCCTGCCGGGTCTCACACCACTCCGGTTTAGCCTCATCCGGTTTCGCTCGCCACTACTCCCGGAATCACGGTTGTTTTCTCTTCCTGCGGGTACTGAGATGTTTCACTTCCCCGCGTTCCCTCCACATACCCTATGTGTTCAGGTATGGGTGACAGCCCATGACGACTGCCGGGTTTCCCCATTCGGACACCCCCGGATCAAAGCTCGGTTGACAGCTCCCCGGGGCCTATCGTGGCCTCCCACGTCCTTCATCGGTTCCTGGTGCCAAGGCATCCACCGTGCGCCCTTAAAAACTTGGCCACAGATGCTCGCGTCCACTGTGCAGTTCTCAAACAACGACCAGACACCCACC
>NZ_JBEOUL010000090.1:0-1368 GCF_040304075.1 Kitasatospora sp. NPDC094015 | reverse complement strand
CTGAGGACAAGCCCTCGGCCTATTAGTACCGGTCAACTCCACCCCTCACAGGGCTTCCATATCCGGCCTATCAACCCAGTCGTCTACTGGGAGCCTTACCCTCTCAAGGAGGTGGGAGTGCTCATCTCGAAGCAGGCTTCCCGCTTAGATGCTTTCAGCGGTTATCCCTCCCGAACGTAGCCAACCAGCCATGCCCTTGGCAGGACAACTGGCACACCAGAGGTTCGTCCGTCCCGGTCCTCTCGTACTAGGGACAGCCCTTCTCAACACTCCTACGCGCACAGCGGATAGGGACCGAACTGTCTCACGACGTTCTAAACCCAGCTCGCGTACCGCTTTAATGGGCGAACAGCCCAACCCTTGGGACCTACTCCAGCCCCAGGATGCGACGAGCCGACATCGAGGTGCCAAACCATCCCGTCGATATGGACTCTTGGGGAAGATCAGCCTGTTATCCCCGGGGTACCTTTTATCCGTTGAGCGACGGCGCTTCCACAAGCCACCGCCGGATCACTAGTCCCGACTTTCGTCCCTGCTCGACCCGTCAGTCTCACAGTCAAGCTCCCTTGTGCACTTACACTCAACACCTGATTGCCAACCAGGCTGAGGGAACCTTTGGGCGCCTCCGTTACTCTTTAGGAGGCAACCGCCCCAGTTAAACTACCCACCAGACACTGTCCCTGATCCGGATCACGGACCCAGGTTAGACATCCAGCACGACCAGAGTGGTATTTCAACGACGACTCCACAACAACTGGCGTTGCTGCTTCAAAGTCTCCCACCTATCCTACACAAGCCGAACCGAACACCAATATCAAGCTATAGTAAAGGTCCCGGGGTCTTTCCGTCCTGCTGCGCGAAACGAGCATCTTTACTCGTAATGCAATTTCACCGGGCCTATGGTTGAGACAGTCGAGAAGTCGTTACGCCATTCGTGCAGGTCGGAACTTACCCGACAAGGAATTTCGCTACCTTAGGATGGTTATAGTTACCACCGCCGTTTACTGGCGCTTAAGTTCTCAGCTTCGCCACACCGAAATGTGACTAACCGGTCCCCTTAACGTTCCAGCACCGGGCAGGCGTCAGTCCGTATACATCGCCTTACGGCTTCGCACGGACCTGTGTTTTTAGTAAACAGTCGCTTCTCGCTGGTCTCTGCGGCCACCCCCAGCTCGGAGTGCAAGACTCGTCACCAGGAATGGCCCCCCTTCTCCCGAAGTTACGGGGGCATTTTGCCGAGTTCCTTAACCATAGTTCACCCGAACGCCTCGGTATTCTCTACCTGACCACCTGAGTCGGTTTGGGGTACGGGCCGCCATGAAACTCGCTAGAGGCTTTTCTCGACAGCATAGGATCATCCACTTCACC
>NZ_JBEOUL010000089.1:0-1413 GCF_040304075.1 Kitasatospora sp. NPDC094015 | reverse complement strand
AGCTTGGGATTTATCCTCGCCAAGCTTGGTGTTCCTTGATCGAATCGGCGCGTTTCACTGTCTTGCCGACGTCGTGGCGGGTGGCCCGGTTCTTGTTCTTCGAGCCGGGAGGCCGTCCCGGGCCCGGCTTGGACGGTTTCGGTACTGCTGCTGGGCGAGCGGTGGTCGGGCGGATGTTGCGAAACCCCCGTCGCACCCGGGCGGGGGTGAGGCGGCGGGACTCGGCGGGCCGTTCCCAGGGGCGACGGAGGTCCTCGGCCAGCGGCCGGGCGAGTCGAAGCTGGGTGTGGACGACGATGATGAGCCAGGTCCACAGGTCGGCGCTGTCGGCGTGGCGGATCTTCGGAGCCGTCCAGCCGAGGGTCTGTTTCATGAGCCTGAAGGTGTGTTCCAGGTCGAAGCGGCGGAGGAACGACTGCCACCAGCGGTCCGCGTCCGCGCCAGTGGCGTCGGTGGCCGAGCACCACAGCCAGACGGGCTTCGGGGCACGGTCGCCCGGTAGCCGATCGACCTTCAGCCGGACCAACGTGCCGTGCAGGATGGGCAGTTCTTCCTTGGCGTGGTCCAGCCAGGGGCCGCGGTGGGTGAGTCTGGGGTGCATCCGGTCCCACGCGATTGCCTCGGCTTTCCCGTATCGGGTGGTGTCCGTGACCGTGGCGACGTCGGGTTGGTGCCAACTGTCGGGCTTGGAGAAGGTGAGGACGCCGCCGTGACGGCGGGGTCGGCCGCCCCTCGGGGTGGAGCGTGCGGGGCCCGCGTCGCGGAGCATGACGCGGTCCGATCGCAGGCGTCCGACCAGCACGACCGGAAGGTCCGCGAGGTCGTGGGAGAGGTAGGCGACGTCGTAGCCGGAGTCCATCATGATCAGGATGTCCGGATCGCCCGGCTGCCAGTGCCCGGCCTGTGCCAACCGCTCGACGACATCGCGCAGTTGGGCGGCGGTGACAGCGGTAGCGTCGTCGGCCGGCCCGAGACGCACGGCGTCCAGCAGCGCAACCCAGGAGGTGCGGCCTGTCTCCAGGGCGGCGACGAAGGAGTACGGCCAGCCGGGAACCAACTGGTCCGTCCTTCGGTCGCCTCGTCCGTAGACATGGCAGAAGAGCCGGTCGTCGCTGGTGGGGGCGTCGGGGCGGAGCCAGTTGCTCACGTCGACGGCCAGCACGATCCGGCCGTCGGCTGCCTTCGGCAGCGGCAGGGCGGCCAGCGCGCAACGCAGCCGGGCCGGCTCCAGCCAGCCCCGGTCCAGTGCGGCGTACAGTGCACCGTGACCGCGCCGGTGCTCGGCAGTGAGCGACAGCTCGACCAGGGTCCGCACCGGCCCGTCGGTGCACAGCACTGCGTCGGTGAGCTCGAACAGTGCGTCCGAGCGGGCGTAGAGGCATTCGTAGAACTCGACCCGAAAGCGCGACAACA
>NZ_JBEOUL010000088.1:0-1454 GCF_040304075.1 Kitasatospora sp. NPDC094015 | reverse complement strand
CGGCACCGCCGGGTGCGGCAGGGACGGAGCTGCGATCGTCGCCGTTGTGGTCGACGTCGTGGGATTCAGGACGGCCATGGGTCTCCCTCTTCCGGACCGGGGTGTGTGCGGTGTGTCCGCGCGCTGACCCACGCCGTGTACCCCGATTCCGGCGGAAAAACATGCAAGCACATATTCTTCACGTATTCCGCCCTCGCTCTCCATGTCTGCCTCTGTTCGGGTGGGCCTGCGGGTGGCGTGCATGCGATGGCCCGACCCGGGCATGCGCCGGATGACACCGGACAAACCGGACCGGACGAACGGAAGGCGGGAGGTGCCCACGTTCTGCCACCGAGCCCGGCCGCGCTTCCGTTTCTCGCCGTCCCGGCCTATCGTCGGCGGTTGTCCAGGGTTGTACGGAGGAAGACGGATGATTGACGGAGTGGACGCGGTGGAGCAGTTCGGCGACGCGCCCGCAGGCCGGTTGACGGCCAGCCAGGAGCTGCGCGAGGGCACCGTGCTGGTCGCCCTGGCCGGCGAGTTGGACCTGGACACCATGGCGCCGGCCGGTGAGGTGCTGGACCAGGCCCTCGCGGCGGGCCCGGACCGGATGGTGGTGGACCTGGCGGACGTCAGTTTCTGCGACTCCTCCGGGCTCAACCTGCTGCTGCGCACCAGGCTCGCCGCCCAGGAGGCCAACGTCGAGCTGCGGCTCGCCGCGACGCCCGGCGGCCAGTTCGGGCGCCTGTTGGAACTGACCGGGGCGGGAGCCGTGTTCTCCCTGCACGCCTCGGTCCCGGACGCCCTCGCCGGCGCGTGAGCGTGGCCGGCCCCCGCGGTGCGGCAGCCGTCCCACCGACAATCCATGAACGAGCATGCCGGAGTGAACAGATGACCAGCGGACAGCGAGGTGCGGAGGCCATCGAGCGGTACCGGCCGGACCTGCCCGCCGCCGGGCAGCGGCGGACGCTGCGGCTGGCCGGGCTGCCCCGGCAGGTCGTGCTCGGGCGGGACTTCGCCCGCACCGCCCTCGCCGACTGGGCCTGGCCGGGTGAGGAGGCCGTGGAGGACCTGCTCCTGCTGGTGTCCGAGCTGGTCGCCAACGCCCGCCTGCACGCCGGCGGGGCCCAGCAGATCACCTTGCACCTGACCCGGGAGCGGCTGCGGATCGAGGTGCTGGACGGCGCCCCCGCGTTCCCGGTGCCCGGTCTCCCGCACCACCCGGGCCTGCCCGGCGGCCACGGCCTGCACATCGTCCGCCAGCTCGCGGACGACTGGGGGATGGCCGTCCACGACGCCGGCAAGACGGTCTGGGCCGACGTCCGGCTGCCCGGGGCGGCACCGACCGCGTAGGCGCGCGCACCGCTCCCGGGCGGACCCGGCCCGTCAGGCGGTGGCCGGGCGGGTGCCCCAGTCGAGGCGCAGGACGGCCAGGTCGTCGGTGTGCCGGCCGGCGTTCAGCGCCTGGGTCTCCT
>NZ_JBEOUL010000087.1:0-1510 GCF_040304075.1 Kitasatospora sp. NPDC094015 | reverse complement strand
GCGCCGAGTGCGTCGGCGAGGTCCTCGACGACGCCGAAGCCTTCCTTGGCGCCGACGCCGCGGCCGCCGGAGACGACGATGGCGGCCTCGGTGAGTTCGGGGCGGCCGGAGGAGACGCGGGGGGTGCGGGCGGTGACGGTGGCGGCGTTGCCGGTGAAGGTCACGGTGACGGCCTGGAGGGTGCCGGCGGCGGGGGCGGGTTCGGGGGTGGTGGAGTTGGGCTTGACGGTGATGACCGGGGCGCCGTGGGTGACGGTGGACCGCACCTGGTAGGACGCGGCGAAGACGGACTGGGTGGCGATCGGGGCACCGTCGCCGGCCTCGAGGTCGACGGCGTCGGTGATCAGGCCGGAGCCCAGGCGCAGGGCGAGGCGGGCGGCGATCTCCTTGGCCTCGCCGGAGGAGGTGAGGAGGATCGCGGCGGGTTCGGTGCTGCGGGCGATCTGGGTGAGCGCGTCGACCTTGGGGGTGACGAGCCGGTCGGTGAGTTCGGGGGCGTCGACGCTGTGGACCTTGACCGCGCCGTACTCGGCGGTCTTCGCGGCGAGGTCGGTGGCGTGGTCGCCGGCGCCGAGGAGGACGGCGGTGGGCTCGCCGAGGCGGCGGGCGAGGGTGAGGAGTTCGAGGGCCGGCTTGCGGACCACACCGTCGGCGTGGTCCACGAGCACCAGGATCTCAGCCATGTCGTTGTTGCTCCTGATCGGTCGTGGGGTGCGCTGCGGCGGGGTGGGTTAGATGAACTTCTGCTCGGCGAGGTAGGTGGCGAGCTTGCGGCCGCCCTCGCCGTCGTCGGTGACGATGGTGCCGGCGGTGCGGGCGGGGCGGGCGGTGACGTCCTGGACGGCGGTCCAGGCGCCGGCGAGGCCGACCTGGTCGGCGTCGATGCCGAGGTCGTCGAGGTCCAGGGCCTGCACGGGCTTCTTCTTGGCGGCCATGATGCCCTTGAAGGAGGGGTAGCGGGCCTCGCCGGACTGGTCGGTGACCGAGATGACGGCGGGCAGGGTGGCCCGGATCTGCTCGGTGGCGGTGTCGCCGTCGCGGCGGCCGGTGATCGTGGTGCCCTCGAGGGTGACCTCGGAGAGCAGGGTGGCCTGGGGCAGGTCGAGGCGCTCGGCGAGCAGGGCGGGCAGGACGCCCATGGTGCCGTCGGTGGAGGCCATGCCGCAGACCACGAGGTCGTAGCCGGTGTGCTCGAGGGCCTTGGCGATGATCGCGGAGGTGGCGATCACGTCGGAGCCGTGGATGTCGTCGTCGTTGACGTGGACGGCCTTGTCGGCGCCCATCGACAGGGCCTTGCGCAGCGCGTCCTTCGCGTCGTCCGGGCCCACCGTCAGGACGGTCACCTCGGCGTCGCCGGAGGCCTCGGCGATCCGCAGCGCCTGCTCGACGCCGTACTCGTCCAGCTCCGACAGGAGGCCGTCCACGCCCTCCCGGTCGGTGGTGGTGTCGTCCGCGAAGCGACGGTCACCGGTCGCGTCGGGCACGTACTTCACACAGACAACGATCCTCA
>NZ_JBEOUL010000085.1:0-1589 GCF_040304075.1 Kitasatospora sp. NPDC094015 | reverse complement strand
CATTCATTGTCGGGCGACCTCTACAGTGTTGGGCTGCGCCGTTTTGAGGGCGCCCTGTCACAGCGGAGGGGTTCGGACATGACCGGCGACGAGGCGCTGCCACGCACGCGGTGGTTCGCCACCTGGACGACCAGACGGTGGCTGCGCGTCGGCGCGGCGGTCTCGCTCACCCTGCTCACCCTGCTCGGACTGACCGGGGCCTGGATCCTGCAGCGGACCCAGACCCTCAGCACCGACCTGGTCGACGTGCGCTCCCCGGCCTCCTCCACCGCGTTCCGGCTGGAATCGGCATTGCTCGACCAGGAGACCGGGATCCGCGGCTACAGCCTGACGGGCTCGCCGGAATTCATCACCCCGTACGATCAGGGCCGCGGCGAGCAGGAGACCGATATCCGCAAGCTCGCGGACCTGTTGCAGGACGACAGCGCGGCGCTGGAGGACCTGGCCCGCGTGCAGGCGGCCGTCGCGACCTGGCAGGCGACGGTTGCCGAGCCGATCGCCGCCGCGCCGCCCGGCTCGCCCGCACCGGCGGCCACCGCCCTCGCCGCCGAGGGCAAGGCGGCCTTCGACGACGTGCGGGCCGCGCTCGGCAGCCAACAGGACCGGCTCATCGCCGAGCGCACCCGCGCCCGGGACGACCTGATGTCCACCCTGGCCGTCCGGAACTGGGTCTTCGGCGCGATCGCGGCCCTGATCGTGCTGCTCACCGCGGTCGCCTTCGAGGGGCTGCGCCGGGGCATCACCAGGCCGCTGGACCGCCTCGGCGCGGACGCCCGCACCATCGCCACCGGCACCTTCGAGCACCCCATCACCCCGACCGGCCCCGCCGACCTGCGCCGCCTGGGCTCCGAGGTCGAGTTCATGCGCCGCCGCCTGGTGCGGGAACTGGCCTTCACCGAGCAGGCCCGGCTGCGCCTGGACGCCCAGGCCGCCGACCTCCAGCGCTCCAACACCGAGCTGGAGCAGTTCGCCTACGTCGCCTCCCACGACCTCCAGGAGCCGCTGCGCAAGGTCTCGAGCTTCACCCAGCTGCTCAAGCGGCGCTACGGCGGCCAGCTGGATGAGAAGGCCGACCAGTACATCGAGTTCGCGGTCGACGGCGCCAACCGCATGCAGGTCCTGATCAACGACCTGCTCGACTTCTCCCGGGTCGGGCGGCTGCACCACGCCCACCAGGACGTCGACCTGGACGGGGTGCTGGAACAGACCCTGGGGACGCTGAGCGTCGGCATCGAGGAGGCCGGTGCCGTGATCAGCCACGACCCGCTGCCGACCCTGGTCGCCGACCCCACCCAGATGGGGATGCTCTGGCAGAACCTGATCGGCAACGCGGTCAAGTTCCGCCGCCCGGGCCAGGAGCCGCAGATCCACGTCACGGCCGAGCGCGAAGGTGCGCTGTGGCGGTTCTCGGTCACCGACAACGGCATCGGCATCGCGCCGGAGTTCGCCGACAAGGTCTTCCTGATCTTCCAGCGGCTGCACACCAAGGACGCATACTCCGGGAGCGGCATCGGCCTGGCGATGTGCAAGAAGATCGTCGAGTTCCACGGCGGCACGATCGCCGTCGACCCCGAGTACCGGGACGGCGC
>NZ_JBEOUL010000084.1:0-1700 GCF_040304075.1 Kitasatospora sp. NPDC094015 | reverse complement strand
CACGAGCCCGAACACCGCGGTCAGCCACGGCCCCCGGATCGGGCTGCGCCAGAACGTCGGACGGAACGGGCCGGGCGGGCGGGGCGGGTCCTTGATCAGGGCGGCGAGCCTGGCCGTGGGTCCCGGCCCGTTCAGGTCCTGCGCGGGACGGTTCAGTTCCTCGTCCCGGTGTCGGTCAGTCACTGGCGATCCATCCCGTCGGGCCCGCGACGGGCCGGGTACGGCCGGACGGGCAAGGCCACCGGCTTCGAGGGCCGATTGTGCGGGTGTTCGTGGGCTGCGCCGGGCCCGCCGGGCCGTGCGCTCCTTCCGACGGCCCAATCCGCGGTGGGGTACCGCGGCACGGCCTGATCGTCCTGCGGCAGTTTGCTCAACCTTTCGGACCGCTCCCAGGTGCGGGCGGGGGCCTGCGGCAGACCCCGCCCGTGCGCACGTACCGCGCGGCGACCTCCGGGCGGTACGTGCACGGCCGTGGTTCGCAGCCACCGCCCGGGCGGACTGCCGAAGGCGGCCGGCTCCACCCGATCGGCCCAGGACGCCGGCCGGCGCCGGCCCCGCGGGCAGCAGTACCTGTCGGCGGGGTCGGCGCGGGTCGGCGGGCCGGGGGCTCCTGGGGCCCGGGTCAGGAGGTCGGCATCAGGACGGTGTCGATGAGGTAGACGGTGGCGTTGGCGGTGGGAACGTTGCCGCAGACGACCTTGGCGGTGCCGTCCACGGTGAGGTCCTCCCCGGAGCCGGTGACCGTAACGGAGGTGCCCTCCAGGGTCTTGTGCTCCCCGGGCAGGGCGGCCGGGGTGAGCTTCCCCGGCACGACGTGGTAGGTGAGGATCTTGGTGAGCTTGTCCTTGTCGGCGAGGACGGCGTCCAGGGTGGCCTTGGGGATCTTGTTGAAGGCGTCGTTGGTCGGCGCGAACACGGTGATGTCCTGGGCGGAGTTGAGCGTGTCGACCAGGCCGGCCGTGGTGACGGCGCTGACCAGGGTGGACAGCAGCGGGTTGTTGGAGGCGGCGGTGGCGACCGGGTCCTCGGCCATGCTGCCGAACGAGCCGGGCCCGTCGGAGGGGACCGAGCCGCAGGCCGGGCCGAACGGGCCGTCCTCACCGGCGGCCGGGGTCCCGGTGGTGCTCTGAACGGTGGCCGCGGCCTGCGAGGCGGCGCTCGCGGCTGTCGCGGAGCCGGAAGCGGCGCTGCCGGCGCCGCTGCCGCAGGCGCTCACCGCGAGGGCGAGCGAGCCGGCGGCCAGCAGCATGGCGAGCGGCTTCGCCCGGCTGGTCAGGGGAGGTGAGGAGGTCCGTCCCGGCCGGCCGTCGCGGCTCTTCGGGTGGTTGTGTCGGTGCATCGTGTGCTCCTCGAAGGTGGTCTCGGGTCCGTGCGGACCGGTCACCACGTGCGGGACCGCCCAACCCTCCCGGTGGGCCGCGGGATCTGCGGTTCCACGGACGGCGGCGGGGGCACCGGCGCCAGGTGGGCGTGGACGGTCTTGCCGCTGCCGAGGTCGAGGGTGACGGAGAGGGTGTCGCACAGGACCGCCACGATGGCCAGCCCCCGTCCGCTCTGCGAGGCCCCGGCCTCCACGTGCCGGGGCTGCGGGAGGATCCGGCTGGTGTCGCTGACCTCCACGTCGAGGCCGTGCGGGCCGTGGACCAGCCGTACCCGGCCGGGGCCGTGGGTGTGCCGGATCGCGTTGGTGACGAGTTCGC
>NZ_JBEOUL010000083.1:0-1725 GCF_040304075.1 Kitasatospora sp. NPDC094015 | reverse complement strand
AACTCCACGGCGTTCAGCCCGACCGACACCATGCCGCTCTCCACCCGCGCGAAGGCGCTGATGGCGGTGGAGAGTATCGCCGCGCTCATCACCTCACTGCTCGTCATCGCCCACGCCGTGGGCGTCCTCGACTGACCTCCCGCCCTAAGGAGGGAAACGGAGCCTCTCGAGCACCGGCACGAACGGCGTGCATCCCTCCCAAGGTCCTGCGGTGACGGTTGAGGGCACCGGTGCGACGCACGGTGTGGGCGCGGTCCGGCCGGCTCCGGGTCCGGCTGCCGTTCGGGGCGGCCGTCACACCGAGGGCGGCCGGAGCCGAGTTGCGGTGGTCAGCTCGTGCTGCGGGCCCGGCGCCGGGGGAGTGCGGGGAGCGCCGCCATGGTCAGTCGTGGAGGCTGCCGCAGGTCGCGCTCGGGGTGCAGGAGGGAGCGCAAGGCCGACCAGCACAGGGCGCCGAGTGCGAACCCATAGTCGGCGACCAGCCCGTGCCCGTTGTCCTGCGCGAACCACATCGCCAGGCCGAGTGCCGGTACGGCGAGGGCCAGCAGCCGGTGCTTGCGGACGGTGGCGGGGTCGGTGGCCCGGTTGCCGTCCGCGGCGGCGCCGCCGTGCAGCAGCAGCGCGGCGGCGAGCGTGGCGCCGAGGAAGTACGTCGCACCCGAGCTGCCCGCGAAGTTGCGGGGGTCGGTGCTGCGCGAGACCTCGCCGAACAGGGCGTCGATCCGCTCCGGCAGCAGGATGCCCGCGGTGAACAGGCCGAGCGTCAGCGCCCCGCCCCAGAACCACTCGGCGAGCGCCGCGACGGCGGCCAGGGTCGCGATGTTCCAGGTGGCGCCGCCGATGCCGCCGTTCTGCAGGAACACCGAGGTGACCACCCGCCACCAGCCGTGCTTCGCCGGGTCGGCGTCCAGCGCCCCCATCGCCCCCGACCAGCACAGCTGCAGTGCCACGCCGCCGAGCGCGACCAGGGTCAGCCCGACCGCGGCCCAGGGGATCCGGCGCAGCCGTACCGTCTCCCGGCCGACCAAGGTCAGCCCGCCGTTGAACATCAGCACCATCAGTGCCGCCGTGGTCACGCTGAACAGCAGGCCGCCCATCGTCACCGCCCCCTCTTCGTCCCCGTTCCCGGGGCCGGCCTCGCGCCGGACCCGGCTTTTCGATCATGACGATAGCGCGCGGCGGGCCATTTTCAAACGATGTTTGAAAATGACGGTTAGGCTGGGCCGGGTGAAGCTGACCACCGACCGGATCGTCGACGCCGGAATGGCCGCGTTCGCCGAGAGCGGCTACCACGGCCTGACCATGCGCCAGGTCGCCGACCGGCTCGACGTGCACGCCGGCAGCCTCTACTACCACGTGCCCAACAAGGCCGCGCTGCTCCAGCTGCTGGCCGACCGGGTGGCCCGGGAGGCGTACGACGCCGGCACCGCGGCGCTGTCCGCGCTCGACCCGGCCGCCGGCTGGTCGGCCCGGGTGGTGGCCCAGGCCGCAGCCCTGCGGCGGAGCATCAGCCGCCACCCCGGCGGGGCGATCATGTTCGCCGGCAGCCCGAAGACGCTGAGTACCGGAGCGCTGTCGGTCATGGAGCGGCTGCTCGCGACCCTCGCCGAGGCCGGCCTGCCGCCGCAGCAGTGCGGCACCGCCGCCGACACGGTGCTGAGCCACGTCACCGGCTACGTGCTCCAGGAACAGAGCGAACCACCCGCCGCACCGGTCGGCCCCGAG
>NZ_JBEOUL010000082.1:0-1841 GCF_040304075.1 Kitasatospora sp. NPDC094015 | reverse complement strand
CACGAGCCCGAACACCGCGGTCAGCCACGGCCCCCGGATCGGGCTGCGCCAGAACGTCGGACGGAACGGGCCGGGCGGGCGGGGCGGGTCCTTGACCAGACCGGCCAACCTGCCCGCAGGTCCCGCCCCCTGCGCGTCCCGGGTGGGACGGACCGGCTCTTCGTTGCGGTGTCGGTCAGCCACTGGCGATCCATCCCGTCGTACCCGCAAGGGGCCGGCACGGCCGGACAGACGAGCGGCTACCGGCTTCGAGGGCCGATTGTGCTGGCCCGCACGCGCCGCGCCCGGCCGGCCGCGCCATGCGCTCCTCCCGACGGCCCAATCCGCGGCGGGGTGCCAAGGCGCGGCGCGACCCGCGGGCGGTGCGCGGCGCGGCGATCGTGCCGATCGGGACGCGGCGCCGGGCGCCGGGTCCGCGCCCCGGGCCGGCTGCGGCCGCAGGAGTAGGGTCGTCGGCCCGCCGCGGGGCCGCGGGGGCGGGCCGTTCAGGGACGGCCTGATCGTCCTGCGGCAGTTTCCTCAACCTCTCGGACCGCTCCCGGGAGCGGGCGGGGCCTGCGGCAGACCCCGCCCGCGCGCACGGCCCCGCGCGGCGACCTCCGGGCGTGACGTGCACGGCCCTGGTTCGCGGCCACCGCCCGCGCGGACTGCCGAAGGCCACCACGTCCACCCGATCGGCCCATGACGCCGGGCGCGCCGGCCCGGCGGGCGGATGCTGCTGCCCGCCGGGTCGGCGCGCCCGGCGGGCGGCCGTGGCGGCGCTGTGGTCCGGGTCAGGAGGTCGGCATCAGGACGGTGTCGATGAGGTAGACGGTGGCGTTGGCGGTGGGAACGTTGCCGCAGACGACCTTGGCGGTGCCGTCGACGGTGAGGTCCTCGCCGGTGCCGGTGACCGTGACGGTGGCGCCCTCCAGGGTCTTGTGCTCCCCGGGCAGGGTGGCGGGGGTGAGCTTCCCCGGCACGACGTGGTAGGTGAGGATCTTGGTGAGCTTGTCCTTGTCGGCGAGGACGGCGTCCAGGGTGGCCTTGGGGATCTTGTTGAAGGCGTCGTTGGTCGGCGCGAACACGGTGATGTCCTGGGCGGAGTTGAGCGTGTCCACGAGGCCGGCCGTGGTGACGGCGCTGACCAGGGTGGACAGCAGCGGGTTGTTGGAGGCGGCGGTGGCGACCGGGTCCTCGGCCATGCTGCCGAACGAGCCGGGCCCGTCGGAGGGGACCGAGCCGCAGGCCGGGCCGAACGGGCCGTCCTCACCGGCGGCCGGGGTCCCGGTGGTGCTCCGAACGGTGGCCGCGGCCTGCGAGGCGGCGCTCGCGGCCGTCGCGGCGCCGGAGGAGGCGTTGCCCGCGCCGCTGCCGCAGGCGCTCACCGCGAGGGCGAGCGAGCCGGCGGCCAGCAGGACGGCGAACGACTTCGCCCGGCGGGCCCGGGGCGCGGGGGAGGTCTTCCCTGTGTCCTCGCTCCGGTTCTTCGGCTGGTTCTGGCGGTACATCGACTGCTCCTCGAAGAAGATGTCGGGCACGGCCGGCCGGTCACCAGGTGCGGGGCCGGCGCCCGGTGTTCGCGGCGGGCCGTACCGACTCCGGCGCGCGGGGCGCCGGCGGCAGGTGGGCGTGGACGGTCTTGCCGCTGCCGAGGTCGAGGGTGACGGAGAGGGTGTCGCACAGGACCGCCACGATGGCCAGTCCCCGTCCGCTCTGCGAGGCCCCGGCCTCCACGAGCCGGGGCTGCGGGAGGATCCGGCTGGCGTCGCTGACCTCCACGTCGAGGCCGTGCGGGCCGTGGACCAGCCGTACCCGGCCGGGGCCGTGGGTGTGCCGGATCGCGTTGGTGACGAGTTCGC
>NZ_JBEOUL010000081.1:0-1862 GCF_040304075.1 Kitasatospora sp. NPDC094015 | reverse complement strand
GCGCCGTCCCGGTACTCGGGGTCGACGGCGATCGTGCCGCCGTGGAACTCGACGATCTTCTTGCACATCGCCAGGCCGATGCCGCTCCCGGAGTAGGCGTCCTTGGTGTGCAGCCGCTGGAAGATCAGGAACACCTTGTCGGCGAACTCCGGCGCGATGCCGATGCCGTTGTCGGTGACCGAGAACCGCCACAGCGCACCGTCGCGCTCGGCCGTGACGTGGATCCGCGGTTCCTGGCCCGGGCGGCGGAACTTGACCGCGTTGCCGATCAGGTTCTGCCAGAGCATCCCCATCTGGGTGGGGTCGGCGACCAGCGTCGGCAGCGGGTCGTGGCTGATCACGGCTCCGGCCTCCTCGATGCCGACGCTCAGCGTCCCCAGGGTCCGTTCCAGCACCCCGTCCAGGTCGATGTCCTGGTGGGCGTGGTGCAGCCGCCCGACCCGGGAGAAGTCGAGCAGGTCGTTGATCAGGACCTGCATGCGGTTGGCGCCGTCGACCGCGAACTCGATGTACTGGTCGGCCTTCTCGTCCAACTGCCCGCCGTAGCGCCGCTTGAGCAGCTGGGTGAAGCTGGAGACCTTGCGCAGCGGCTCCTGGAGGTCGTGGGAGGCGACGTAGGCGAACTGCTCCAGCTCGGTGTTGGAGCGCTGGAGGTCGGCGGCCTGGGCGTCCAGCCGCAGCCGGGCCTGCTCGGTGAAGGCCAGCTCCCGCACCAGGCGGCGGCGCATGAACTCGACCTCGGCGCCCAGGCGGCGCAGGTCGGCGGGGCCGGTCGGGGTGATGGGGTGCTCGAAGGTGCCGGTGGCGATGGTGCGGGCGTCCGCGCCGAGGCGGTCCAGCGGCCTGGTGATGCCCCGGCGCAGCCCCTCGAAGGCGGCTGCGGTGAGCAGCACGATCAGGGCCGCGATCGCGCCGAAGACCCAGTTCCGCAGGGCGAGGGTGGAGATCAGGTCGTCGCGCGCGTCCTGGCGTTCGGCGCGCAGCCGGTCCTGCTGGCTGTTCAGGGCGTCGCGGATGTCGTCGAAGGCCGCCTTTCCCTCGGCGGCCAGCGCGGTGGCTGCCGGCGCGGGCGAGCCGGGCGGAGTCGCGGCGATCGGCCGGGCGATGTTCTCCTGCCACTTGGTGACCGCCGCGAGGACCTGGTCGAGGTCCTCCAGGGCGGGGGTGTCGGTGCGCAGCAGGTCCCGAAGGCGGGCCGTCTGGGTCTGCTGGTCGGTGAGGCCTTGCTGGTAGGGCTCCAGGAATTCGGTTGCGCCGGTGAGGCTGTAGCCGCGGATCCCGGTCTCCTGGTCGAGCAGCGCCGATTCCAGCCGGATGGAGGCGGTCAGCGCCGGGGAGCGCGCGTCGACCAGGTCGGTGCTGATGTCCTGTGTCCGCTGAAGCACCCACGCCCCGGTCAGCGCAAGCAGGGTGAGGATGGTGAGCGAGACCGCCGCGCCGACGCGCAGCCACCGTCTGGTCGTCCAGGTGGCGAACCACCGCGTGCGTGGCAGTGCCTCGTCGCCGGTCATGTCCGAACCCCTCCGCTGTGACAGGGCGCCCTCAAAACGGCGCAGCCCAACACTGTAGAGGTCGCCCGACAATGAATGTTGTCGCGGGGTCGTCCGTAGGCCTAGGGTGCCGGGTATGCCTGGCAAGAACTTCGTGTTGCGGACCGACCAGCGTGAGACGGCCGCGGTCGCGGACGCCGCCGTCGGCCACCTCGCGCGGCGCCTGGTCCTTCAGCTGCTGGAGGAGTCGTCGCTGCCCGGCGGGGCCGGCCCGGCGCGGGAGCTGTCGCTGCTGCACGTGCTGGACCACCTCCAGCAGGCGACCGAGCGGCTCCAGCGGGAGGCGGCCGTGGCCGCCGCCCGTGCGGGGGC
>NZ_JBEOUL010000080.1:0-1979 GCF_040304075.1 Kitasatospora sp. NPDC094015 | reverse complement strand
GGGTCAGCTCTTGCTGTCGGTGGTGGGGAGTTGGGCCTGGATGAGGTTCATGACGGTGGTGTCGGCGAGGGTGGTGGTGTCGCCGATCTCGCGGCCTTCGGCGATGTCGCGCAGGAGGCGGCGCATGATCTTGCCGGAGCGGGTCTTGGGGAGTTCGGCGACGATCTTGATCTGCTTGGGTTTGGCGATCGGGCCCAGGGTGCGGCCGACGTGGTTGCGCAGGTCGGCGATCAGGTCGCCGTCGTCACCGTTGCCGTCGGTGGTGGTGGTGGCGGTGGAGCGGAGGATGACGAAGGCGACGATGGCCTGGCCGGTGGTGGTGTCGGTGGCGCCGACGACGGCGGCCTCGGCGACGGCGGGGTGGCCGACGAGGGCGGATTCGACCTCGGTGGTGGAGATGTTGTGGCCGGAGACGAGCATGACGTCGTCGACGCGGCCCAGGAGCCAGATGTCGCCGTCCTGGTCCTTCTTGGCGCCGTCGCCGGCGAAGTACTTGCCTTCGAAGCGGGACCAGTAGGTGTCGAGGTAGCGCTGGTCGTCGCCCCAGATGGTGCGGAGCATGGCGGGCCAGGGTTCGGTGAGGACGAGGTAGCCGCCGGAGCCGTTCGGGACCTCGTTGGCGTTGTCGTCGACGACGGTGGCGGCGATGCCGGGCAGGGCGCGTTGGGCGGAGCCGGGCTTGGTGTGGGTGACGCCGGGCAGGGGGCTGATCATCATGGCGCCGGTCTCGGTCTGCCACCAGGTGTCGACGATCGGGGTGGTGCCGGCGCCGATGTGGTCGCGGTACCAGATCCAGGCTTCGGGGTTGATGGGTTCGCCGACCGAGCCGAGCACGCGCAGGGAGGTGAGGTCGAACTTGGTGGGGATGTCGTCGCCCCACTTCATGAAGGTGCGGATCGCGGTGGGGGCGGTGTAGAGGATGGTGACGCCGTACTTCTGGACGATCTCCCAGAACCGGCCCTGGTGGGGGGTGTCGGGGGTGCCTTCGTAGATGACCTGGGTGGCGCCGTTGGCGAGGGGGCCGTAGACGATGTAGGAGTGGCCGGTGACCCAGCCGATGTCGGCGGTGCACCAGTAGACGTCGGTGTCGGGCTTGAGGTCGAAGACGGCGTGGTGGGTGTAGGCGGCCTGGGTGAGGTAGCCGCCGGAGGTGTGCAGGATGCCCTTGGGCTTTCCGGTGGTGCCGGAGGTGTAGAGGATGAACAGGGGCTGTTCGGCGTCGTGCGCCTGGGCGGTGTGGTGGGTGCTCTGGCGGTCGACGACGTCGTGCCACCACAGGTCGCGGCCCTCGGTGAAGGGGGTGTCCTGGCCGGTGCGGCGGACCACCAGGACGTTCTCGACGCCGTCGACCTTGGTGAGGGCCTCGTCGATGGCGGGTTTGAGGGCGGAGGGCTTGCCGCGGCGGTAGCCGCCGTCGGCGGTGATGACGAGTTTGGCGTCGGCGTCCTTGATGCGGGAGGCGACGGCGTCGGCGGAGAAGCCGCCGAAGACCACGGAGTGGGCTGCGCCGATGCGGGCGCAGGCGAGCATCGCGACGACGGCCTCGGGGATCATGGGGAGGTAGATCGCGACGCGGTCGCCGAGGGTGACGCCGAGTTCGAGCAGGGCGTTGGCGGCGCGGGAGACCTCGTCCTTGAGTTGGGCGTAGGTCAGGGTGCGGGTGTCGCCGGGTTCGCCCTCGAAGTGGATGGCGACGCGGTCGCCGTGGCCGGCGGCGACGTGCCGGTCCACGCAGTTGTGGGCGACGTTGAGGCGGCCGTCGGCGAACCACTTCGCGAACGGGGGGTTCGACCAGTCCAGGGTCTCGGTCGGCTCGACGGCCCAGTCCAGCCGGCGGGCCTGCTCGGCCCAGAACCCCAGCCGGTCCTCGGAGGCCTGCGCGTACGCGGCGGCGGTCACGTTCGCGGCCGCGGCGAGCTCCGCCGGCGGCGCGAACCGGCGGTCCTCCTTGAGCAGGTTCGCCAGACTCTCGTTGCTCA
>NZ_JBEOUL010000079.1:0-2119 GCF_040304075.1 Kitasatospora sp. NPDC094015 | reverse complement strand
GGCGGCGAATGCGGTGTGTGCGTAGCGCCGACTACTCGGGAAGGCGGTACGTGCAAGGGGCGGGGCCCTGGCACTCAACAGGACGGGCCCCGCCCTCTCACGGCGACCGCGCCGCGGGAGGGTGATGCGGTGCTACAGGCCGAGCAGACCCAGACCGAGGATGCCACGGCCGAAGAGGCCGTTCCCGTGGTACCGGTAGCCCTCGTTGCCGTACCCGCCCTCGCCGTAGCAGTCGCTCTCGGCGTAGTAGGTGGTGCTCTCGCTGTAGCTGACGTGCTCGGTGCTGGCCTGCACCTCGTGGTTGTAGAACTGCTCGGATCCGCGGGTCCCGTGGGCCGGGGTGGCGAAGGCGGAGCCGGCCGCCGGGACGGCGACGATGCCGGCGGCGAGCAGGGAGCAGGCCAGGGTACGGGCTATGCGCTTGTTCATGGGAATCACTTCCGTTGAGCGGGCGGCGAGTTCCGCCCTGCCTCGCCGACGCTAAGGCCGCGGACCACCCGCTGCCCGCCCGTACGGCCACATGGCCTGCCGGCCGGCGACCTGGGCAGGGCGAGCGGCCCCCCGAACTGGCCGGGTCCGGCGGGATGCTGCGTGCGCCGCCGGGCGCCTGGTGCATCCACCCGGACCTCCTCCCCTTCCGGTTCCGCAACGGCGGCGAGGGCGAGGAGGGCACGGGACGGTACCGGGGCCGGCGGTGTGCCTGCGCCCTGGCCGGCTGAAGCTGTCGTAGCGTCAGGGCAGGAGACCGGCGTCGGCGCGCTGTTTCCTCCCGGCCCGGCCTGCCATCCCCCGGCAGCCGGGCCATGCTCATCCCGCAGCACCCCGAGGACCACGCCCTGCCGCAGCCCGTTCCGAGGCCTTGGTGCCCGGCCCGGTGCCGACTGCTCTCGTGAGCAACACCTTCGCGGCGGCACATCCGCCGCGTCCGCCGCCGCGCCGGAGATTCGCCGACCCGAAGTCACCGGTCTCCTAGACTGCCTACTGCTCCGCACCCCAACCACCGAGACCGAGAAGGCCCGTGAACGCCGCACTGCGCCTGGCCGAGAAGCTGCAGCACCAGCGCCGCCGGCTGCTGCGCACCGACGGCCGCCTCCCCTCCTCCCGCCACCTCGCCGCCCGCTCCGCGGACACCGACGGCACCCCGACCATCTCCCACGCCGTCATCAGCGACGTCCTGGCCGGCAACAAGGCCAACCCCCCGCTGCGCACCCTCCACGGCCTGGCCCGCGCGTTCGACGTCCCCGCGGCCTACCTGCTCCCCGGGTGGGATGACCTGACCTCGCTCCAGGTCTACCGGGACCACGAGGACGCCCGCCAGGCGCTGCGGCTGATCGCCGGCCTCGGCCCGCAGGGTGCGGCCGCGCTGCTGGAGTCGGCCCGCGGCATCCGTGCCAACGCCGGCCTCGGGCAGGAGCCGGTCGCGGAGGTTCCCGACGCTCCACTGCCCACCCGCACCGGACCCGGACGTCCGCCGCGCACCGTCGACGCCTGAGCCAACCCGGCCGGCGCGGCCGACCGGCTCCACTCGGCTCGGCCGGCACCATGCGGTCCGGGTCGCACCGCATGGTGCCCAGGCGCAGCTCGTCGCCCCGGGCACGCGAGCACGCCGTCGCCGCCGAGGTGTTGGCGCCACGCAGTGGGCGGTCAGTGGGAAACCAGGCCCCGGGATCTGTGTCGCGGCGCTGCCGCCGGCTACTTCACTCAAGGACGCACCTGGGATGCGAACGAGCAACCCCGGCGGCAGGATCGATGACGTGGCCGGGGCACGACCATGCTGCGAACCGGCCCCGGCCACCACGCCATCTGCCGTACCGGCCTCGGTGGCGGCCGCCGGCAGGAGGCGCTGCTTCCCGAAGTGGACGGACCGGGCCGTGCGGCTGCGCTACCGCCAGTGGATCTCGACGTGGGTGGCGATCCAGCCCACCACCCAGAGCACGGTGCTGGTGAGCACCCCGGCCAGCACGTTGCCGCCCAGGCGCTGGGGGTCGCGCCACCACGGCACCCGGCCCGGGAGGGCAACGGGTGCGGCGGCGTGCTGTGCCCGGCGCTCGACGCCGTCCCATGCCGACCGGGGCGCGCTCGTCCGGCGCGCGGTGTCGTCCCACTCTGCCGCGCTCGC
>NZ_JBEOUL010000078.1:0-2513 GCF_040304075.1 Kitasatospora sp. NPDC094015 | reverse complement strand
GCCAACACCAACCTCCCCGCCGTCAAACTCCCCACCACCGGCACCCAAGCCCTCCCACCCCAGGAGCAGGGGGAGCGCCCCCACCGCAGGCTGCCGTACGGGCCGGGCGCCGAGGCCACCGTCGACCGCACCACCGGCGTGGTCACCTGCACCATGACCAACACGGGCACCGCGGGCTTCCCGTACACGGTCTACCCGAACATCGCCTTCCCGTTCGCGGGCACGCCGTTCACAGTCGCCCCGGCCGCCAGCAAGACCTACACCTGGGACGCCACCACCACCGACGGCCGCTACGACTTCACCGTCCACGGCCCCGACGGCTTCGTCCGCCGCTTCGCCGGCACCGTCACCAGGACCGGCCAGGACGACACCCCCGTCCCCTCGGTCGAGGCGATCGTCAACCGCAACAAGGTCGCGCTGCACCTGCACAACGACGGCGGTACCGAGGTGTCGTTCACCCTCACCCCGAACGACTTCGCCGGCCAGACCCAGACCGTCTGGGTCGCCGCGAACAAGCAGGCCACCGTCAACTGGCCGCTCGACAACGGCCGCTACGACGTGACCGTGACCGCCGCCAGCGGCACCCGGTTCGCCCGGCGCTACGCCGGCACCGTGCACTGACCCGGCCCGTTCCACCGGGGCCCCGCCGGCCGCCCGCCGGCGGGGCCCCGCGCCGTCCCGCCGCCGGATGCCCGGACAGCGCCACTTGTCTTGTCCTGCAAGGGAGTTACCGAGCTTCACGACGTCCGGTCATGCCCTGTTCACGCGCAGTACGCGGCCCTTAGGGTCAATGGTCGTCCAGTTGTACGACCAACTTGACCCTGAAGGAACCCCGTGGCCACAGGCAGCACGCTCGCCCTCAGCTCCACCGGAAGTCCCACCGAAGGGGACAAACTCACCTTCCACTGGACCACCAACGCCTCCGACACCAAGAACTGGGTCGGCATCTACGACGGCACCAGGCTCCCCGGCACCGGCTCCTCGCTGCTGTGGAAGTACACCCCCGGCGCCTCCGGCGACGTCCAGCTGGACACCTCGGCGCTGACCGGCGGCCCGTACACCGCGTACCTGCTCGCCAAGGACGGCTACGGCATCCTGGCGCAGAGCGCGCCGTTCACCTTCCGGCCGAAGCCCTCGGTCGCCCGCCCGCACGCCGTGGTCGACGTGGTCGCCGCCGCCCCGGTGACGCCCGGGTCGGCGGTCACCGTCAAGCTCGGCCGGCTCTGGATGCGCCCGGCGGGGAACCCGGCCGGCACCCCGGCGTTCCGCAAGATCAGCGGGGACTCCTGGCTCTCGGTCTCCGCCGACGGCACGGTGACCGGCACCGCCCCGGCCGCACCGCTCGCCCACCCGGCCCTGGTCACGGTCGGCGTCAAGGACAGCGCGGGCGCCACCGACACCGTCGTGGTGCAGGTGCCGGTGATCGCCCCGACCACCCCGCTGCGCCTGAAGGTCGCCGCCTGGAACCTCTGGGACGCCGGCACCCACGTCACCGACGCGCTGGAGAAGCAGCTGCGGGTGGTGCTCACCCAGGGCCTGGACGCGCTCGCCCTCCAGGAGACCGCCGGCACCAACGCCCAGGCGCTGGCCGACGCGCTCGGCTGGTTCGCCTACCAGAGCGCCGGCAGCGTCGGCATCCTCAGCCGCTACCCGCTCACCGCCGTCACGCCGGTGACCGCCTCGCTGCCCGCCGCCGCGGCCACCCTCCAGCTGCCCGGCGGGCGCCGGGTCCGGCTCTGGGCCGCGCACCTGAGCGAGACCGGGTACGGGCCGTGGGCCGTCCAGGACGGCTCGACCGCGGCCCAGGTCGAGGCCGCCGAGAACGCCTCCGTCCGGCTCCAGCAGGCCAAGGCGCTGGCCACCGCCGTCACGGCCGACCTCGCCGCGGGCACCGGCGTGGTGCTGGCCGCGGGCCTGGCCTCGCCCTCGCACCTGGACTGGACGGCCGCCACCGCGGCCACCCACAGCGGGGTCGGCCCGGTGAACTGGCCGGTCACGGTGGCCCTCCAGGGCGCCGGGCTGACCGACAGCTTCCGCAGCGCCCACCCCGATCCGGCCGCGGCCCCCGGCAACACCTGGTCGCCGACCCGCAAGGTGCGCGGCAGCAAGGCCGAGCCGCAGGACCGGATCGACCAGGTGCAGTTCGGCGGCCCGCTCACCCTGGTCGAGGCGCACACCCTGGCCACCGGCTGGCCGCAGGCCGATCCGAACACCGCCGGCAACGGCTGGCCCTCGGACACCGCCGCCGCCGTCGCCACCTTCACCCTCTGAACCTCCCCCACCGAAGCCCCCCTCCGAGAGGCCTCCCCCCGATGTCCGATCTCTCCCGCCGCACCTTCGTCGGCGCCACCGCGGCCGCCGGCGCCGCCGCCGTCGTCGGCCTGCCGTCCACCAACGCGTCCGCTGCCACCGCTGCCACGGGCTCGGTGGCGGATGTGAAGCACGTGGTGATCCTCATGCAGGAGAACCGCTCCTTCGACCACTACTTCGGCACCCTCAACGGCGTCCGCGGC
>NZ_JBEOUL010000077.1:0-2603 GCF_040304075.1 Kitasatospora sp. NPDC094015 | reverse complement strand
GCCAACAGATCCGCCACCGTCGCATCCGGCAGCACCCGACCCGTCGCCGCCCACTCCCCCAACACCGACGACCGCTCCCGCACCGTCAGCACGTCCAGGGCGCCGATCCGGCGGTCGGGGGCGGCGGCGACCTGCTCCAGCACCGCGAGCAGCCGCTCGACCAGCGCCTCGGCGGTGCCGCGGTCGTAGAGGTCGGCCGCGTACTCGAACGCGATGTCGATCTCCTCCGCGCCGGAGGTCTCCTCGAAGTTGAAGTCCAGCTCGAACTTGGCGGCGCCCAGCTCGAACGGCAGGATCCGGCTCTCCAGGCCGAGCAGCCGGCCGGCCTGGCCGTCGTTGTGCTGGTAGCCCAGCATCACCTGGAACAGCGGGTGGCGGCCCGGCACCCGGGCCGGGTTGACGGCCTCCACCAGCCGGTCGAACGGCAGGTCCTGGTGGGCGAAGGCGGCCAGGTCGGCGTCCCGGGTGCGGGTCAGCAGCTCCGCGAAGGTCGGGTCGCCGGACAGGTCGTTGCGCAGCACCAGGGTGTTGACGAAGAAGCCCACCAGCCCGTCCAGCGCGGCGTCCGAGCGGCCGGCCACCGGGGCGCCGAGGGGGATGTCGGTGCCGGCGCCGAGCCGGTGCAGCAGGGTGGCGACCGCGGCCTGGAGCACCATGAAGGTGGTGGTCCCGGTGGCGCGGGCGGCCTCCCGCAGGCCCCGGTAGACGACCGGCGGCACCTGCGCGTACACCGTGTCGCCGCGGTGGGCGGCGACCGGCAGGCGCGGGTGGTCGGTGGGGAGCGGCAGTTCCTCGGGCAGGCCGGCCAGGGTGCGCTTCCAGTACGCGACCTGACGGGCGTGCAGGCTCTGCTCGTCCTGCGGGTCGCCGAGCAGCTCCTGCTGCCAGAGCGTGTAGTCGGCGTACTGGACCGGCAGCGGCGCCCAGGCGGGGGCGCCGCCCGCGGCGTGCGCGGTGTAGGCGGCGGTGAGGTCGTCGATGAACGGGAGCATCGACCACTCGTCGCCGGCGATGTGGTGGAACAGCAGCACCACGGCGTGGTCCTGCGGCCCGACCTCCAGCAGGGTGACCCGCAGCGGCCGTTCGGCGGCGAGGTCGAAGCCGTACCGGACGGCCGCCTCGACGTCGGCGGCCAGCGTCGGCTCGCCGGAGCGGACCACGGTGAGCGCCTCGGCCGCGGTCGGGGCGGCCAGCACCCGCTGGTGCACGGCGCCGTCGTGCTCGGTGAAGACGGTGCGCAGGCTCTCGTGCCGCTCGGTGACGGCGCGGACGGCCTCCCGCAGGGCGTCGGTGTCCAGCTCGCCGGTGACCCGCACGACCAGCGGCACGTTGTAGGTGGCGCCGGAGCCGTCCAGGTTCTGCAGGAACCACATCCGGCGCTGGGCGTGCGACAGCGGCAGGTCGGCGGGGCGCTCGCGGCGGCCGAGCGCGGGGCGCGCCTCGCCGCCGGCGGCCGCCCGGTGGGCCAGGCCCGCCGGGGTGGGGGCCTCGAAGAGGTCCCGGACCGTCAGCTGGCTGCCGAGCACCGTACGGATCCGGCTGACCAGGCGGGTGGCGAGCAGCGAGTGGCCGCCGAGGTCGAAGAAGTGCTCCTCGGGGCCGACCTCGGCCAGGCCGAGCACCTCGGCGAACAGGCCGCAGAGGATCTCCTCGCGGGCGTCCCGGGGAGCCCGGCCGGTGCCGGAGCCGCTGGTGTCGGGGGCGGGCAGGGCCTTGCGGTCGAGCTTGCCGTTGACGGTCAGTGGCAGCGCGTCGAGGACGACGAACGCGGACGGGACCATGTACTCCGGCAGGCGCTGGGCGAGGTCGCTGCGGACCGCGGCGACGTCCACGCCCTGCTGGTCGGGGACCAGGTAGGCGGCGAGGCGCTTGACGCCGGGGGTGTCCTCGCGGACCACCACGGCGGCCTGCGCGATGCCCGGGTGCTCCGCCAGCGCGTCCTCGATCTCCCCCGGCTCGACCCGGTAACCCCGGATCTTCACCTGGTCGTCCGCCCGCCCCAGGAAGTCCAGCAGACCATCGGCCCGCCAGCGCACCACATCACCCGTCCGGTACATCCGGCCACCCGGCTCACCGAACGGATCCGCCACGAAACGCTCCGCCGTCAGCCCCGCACGGTTCAGATAACCCCGCGCCAGACCCACCCCGGCCACGTACAACTCACCCGGCACACCCACCGGCACCGGCCGCAGATACCCGTCCAACACATGCGCCCGGGTGTTCCAGATCGGCCGACCCACCGTCGCCGTCGCCGAATCCTCCGTTCCACCACCCAACGTGTTGATCGTGTACTCGGTCGGCCCGTACAGGTTGTAACCCAACACCCCGGGCGTCTCCCGCAGCCGCGACCACAACGTCTCCGCCACAGCCTCACCACCCAGCAGCACCAGCACCGGACGGTGCCGCCCCTCCTCCAGCAGGCCGCACTCCACCAGGGCCTGACCGTAGGACGGGGTCACGTTGACGACGTCGATCGCGTGCTCGGCGCAGTAGTCCGCCAGGCCCTGCGCGTCGCGGCGCAGCGACTCGTCCATCACATGGACCTCGTGGCCCTCGACCAGCCAGAGCAGCTCCTCCCACGACATGTCGAAGGAGAACGAGAC
>NZ_JBEOUL010000076.1:0-3160 GCF_040304075.1 Kitasatospora sp. NPDC094015 | reverse complement strand
CTCACCCTCGGCCAGTACCAGGCCGACCACGGCGACCCCGAACAGGCCGTGACCCTCCTGCGCGCCGAATGGCAGCGCCGCCACCACGTCCTGGTGGCCGACGCCCTCGCCTGGGCCCTGCACCGCCAGGGCCACGACGCCGATGCCCTGCCGCTCGCCGAGCAGGCGCAGCAGCACGGCTGGCACAACGCCCTGTTCGCCTACCACCGCGGTGAGATCGAACGCTCGCTGGGCCTGGCCGACGCGGCCCGCGCGCACCTGGCCGAAGCCCTGCGCACCGACCCGTCCTTCTCCCCGCTGCTGGCCCCGCAGGCCCGCGCCGCCCTCGCCGCCCTCGGAGGCACACCGTGACCCACCGTCGACCCCTCCGGCGCACGGCCGCCGCGGCCGGCGGCGCGCTGTGGCTGATCAGCGCCCTGGCCGCGCCCGCCGCCCAGGCCCACCCGCTCGGCAACTTCTCCGTCAACCACTACACCGGCCTCACCGTTCACGCCGACCGCCTCGACGTCCTGGCGGTCACCGACACCGCCGAGATCCCGACCCTGCAAGCCGCCTCCGCCGTCGACACCGACGGCGACGGCACCGCGAGCGCGCCCGAACGTGCCGCCTGGGCGGCCGCCCGCTGCGCCGAGTCGGCCGACCGGCTCGTCGTCACCGCGCCCGGGCGGCTCGCCTGGAGCGCGGATTCCACCGCGTTCGAGTACCGGGAAGGCCAGGCCGGTCTCCAAACCAGCCGCCTGACCTGCCGGTTCGGCGCGCGACTCGACCTCGGGAACGGTCCGGTGACCCTGCGGGTGGACACCGGCGCCGACGCCACCCGGGTCGGCTGGAACGAGATCACCGCCAAGGGCGACGGCGCCCACCTGGAACGCTCCACCGTGCCCGCTTCCTCCCCCTCGGACGAGCTGCGCAGCTACCCGCGCGACCTGCTCGACACCCCGCGGGGCGACACCCGGGCCGAACTGACCGCCCGGGCCGGGGACGGAAGCTCGGCAGGTGCGGCGGCGGCCGGGGTGTCGGCCGCGGCGGGCGGCGCGGGCGCGCGCATCGAGGCGCTGGCCGGGCGGTTGGCGGCCCTGGTGGGGGCCGAACGGCTGACGGTGCCGGTCGGTCTGCTCGCGGTCCTGCTGTCCCTGGTCCTGGGTGCCGGGCATGCCCTGCTGCCCGGCCACGGGAAGACCGTGATGGCGGCCTACCTGGCCGGGCGGCGCGGCCGCACCCGCGACGCCGTCACCGTCGGCGCGACCGTGACCGCCACCCACACCGCCGGCGTCCTGGTGATCGGGCTCCTCCTCACCGCGTTCTCGTCCCTGGCCGGGGACCTGGTGCTCGGCTGGCTCGGCGTGGTCAGCGGCGTCCTCGTCGCGGCCGTGGGCGCCGGCCTGCTCCGGGACGCCCGACGCCGTCCCCAGGTGCGCGTCGAGCCGTCCGCAGCGGCCCCCGCCCGGCAACCCGCGCTGGTCGGGGCCACCACCGCACCCGCCCACCACCACCCGCACGAGCACGACCAGCACGACCACCACGACCACCATCATCCGCACGACCACGACCACGACCACGACCACGACCACGACCACGACCACGACCACGACCACGACCACGACCACGACCACGACCACGACCACGACCACGAGCGGCAACGACCGCACCGTCACGGGCTGTTCGGCCACCACCACTCGCACGCGCCGGCGGAGGCACCGGGCGCCGAACCGTTCACCACCCGCGGCCTGGTCGGCCTCGGCATCGCCGGCGGCCTGGTGCCCAGCCCGTCCGCGCTGGTCGTGCTGCTCGGTGCCGTCGCCCTCGGCCGCACGGTCTTCGGCGCCGCCCTGGTCGTGGCGTACGGGATCGGCATGGCCGCGACCCTGACCGCGGTGGGCCTGCTGCTGGTCCGGATCGGCGACCGGCTGGCCCGGCTGACCGACCGACCGGCGTACGCCCTGCTCCGCCGGATCGCCCCGCACACGGCGACCGCGACGGCGCTGCTGGTCCTGGCCGTCGGCCTGAGCCTGATCGTCCGCAGTCTCCCGCCCGTCCTGTGACCCCGGAGCCACCCATGACAGCGCACCGCACCCTGTCCCTCGGCGCCCTGCTCGCCGTCGCCCTGCTGGGCGGCTGTTCGGCACCGGACGCCGGCAGCCTCGACGCCCAGAGCGCCACCGCCTCCCCCACCTGCCTGGTGCACCAGACGAAGCTGCCCGCCGACCGCTACGCGGCGGGTGCCGGCGCCAACACCGGATCAGTCCTGGAACTCCTGCGCTACTACACCGCCAACGGCACCAAGGCCTTCTGCGACGGGAAGCCGCCCTCCGGCACCGACCGCCGCTGGATGGACCTCTACGCCGACCTCGGCGGCGACCGCAGCCACGTGGCGAGACCCGAGCAGGTACCCCCGATCGGCTGAGTCCTCGAGCCGGGCGCCGCCGTACGAGCACCCGTCACCAGCTCCGGGCGGGGCGCGCCGGGCCGGGTGCCGGAGCCGGCGGGACCGGTGCCAGGTGGGCGTGGACGGTCTTGCCGCTGCCCACGTCGAGGGTGACGGAGAGGGTGTCGCACAGCACGGCGACGATGGCCAGTCCGCGCCCGGTCAGCGCGGTGCCGGGCTCGACCAGCCGCGGCTGCGGCAGGACCCGGCTGGTGTCGCTGACCTCGACGTCGAGCCCGTCGGGTCCGGGCGCGAGGCGGACGCGGCCCGGGCCGTGGGTGTGCCGGATCGCGTTGGTGACGAGCTCGCTGATCACCAGCAGCGCGTCCTCGCGCAGCTGCCGCTGGAGGTGGGCGCGGAGCAGGAAGGCCCTGGCGTGGGAGCGGACCAGCGCGACGCAGCGCGCGCTGTCGCCGAACGGTTCGGCCCACGCCGGGGACGGTCCCGGCGGGACGGCCGGCCGGAGCGGGGTTGCCGGTGCGGCGCCGGCGGGAGCGGGCATGACGATGCCTCCTGTTCGGGCCCGCCGCCAGGTCGGCGGCGGGGTTCCGGGCGGCTGCTCGGACGGGACGGGCCCGGCGCGCGGTCGGCGCCGGGCCCGAGGGGGTGACGACGATCAGCGGCAGTACCAGCCCGCGGGCACCCAGACCTTCTGCCAGTGCGCCGGGATCCACTTGTTCTCCCAGCCGGCCTTGTGCCAGGTCTTGTGCCAGTACCCCTGGTGCCAGTGGTGGT
>NZ_JBEOUL010000075.1:0-4023 GCF_040304075.1 Kitasatospora sp. NPDC094015 | reverse complement strand
GACACCCCGGGGGTGTTGTCCACGAAATTGGTGATCAGCCAGTTCAGGTTCTGTGCGGCCTGGCTCATCTGACTCAACTCAACGCTCCTGGTGGTTCGAGCCGCCGAAGAGATCGGTGCTGTTGTTCTGCTGTCCGTTTCCGGACCGGCCCTGCTGGGACATTTCCTGGGGATCGATCCGGAAGCTGCCGGTGGCACCCGGGTCACCGCCGGCACTGCGGCCCTGCTCGACGCCGCGGCGCAGGTTGGTGAGCCGGCCGCGCACCTCCTCCGGGTTGCGGGAGACCTGCGGGCCGTCCTGCGGAGTGGGCTTGGCGTTGCCGGGGACCAGGTTCTGCTTCGGGACCCGGCGCGGCAGACCGGAGGTGGTGGTGCCGCCGGCGGCCGGCTCGCGGAGCTGCTCCGCGCGCTGCCAGTCACCGTCGTTGGCCGACTCCCACGAGGTCGTGGGCGAGCTGGTCGGGCCGGTCGGGCCGTAGCCGCCGAGGCCGGACACCTGGTGGCCGCGCTGCTCGGACTCCGAACCGGTGTCCTTGGCGCCGGCGAACCAGTTCGGCTGCTCGCCGCCCTGCGCACCGCCCGCACCCGGACCGCCGAAGGCCGATCCGGCCGCGGCCGCGCCACCGGCCAGCTGCTGGCCCGGACGGCGCTGGGGCAGGCCCGAGCTCAGCGTCCCGGCCCCGCCGCCCGCGGCGGCCGGCGGGAGCGCCGCAGGCGGCTCCTCCTGGCCGTACGGGTGCCCGGCCGGCGCCTCGCCGGTCCGGTCGTCGTACGGCTGCTGGTAACCCTGGTCGTAGCCCTGGCCGTAGCCGTCCTGGGCGTACTGGCCCTGGCCGTACTGGTCCTGGCCGAACGGCTGCTGGTAGCCGCCGTCGGCGTACTGCTGGTCCTGGCCGTAGCCCTGGTAGCCGGCGTCCTGGCCCTGGTAGCGGTCGTCCGCGTACTCGGGGTACTCGCCGTAGCCGTCCTGGGCGTACTGCTCGGTGCCGAACTGGTCGCGGCCGTACGGGTCCTGCTGGTAGCCCTGCTGGGCGTAGCCGTCGCCGTACGGCGGCTCGACCAGCTCGGCCTCCAGCGGCTCGCCGTCGCCCTCGCCCGCGGGGGCCTCCAGGGCCGCCCGGCGCTGCTGCTCCAGCCGCTGCGAGCGCTGCATGGACTCCAGCGCGGGGCTGAAGCCGCCGTCGGCGCCGTGGCCGGTCAGGTGGTCGTCGAAGCCCAGCTCGGCGGCGCTGCGCGCCTGCCCGACCTGGTCCCAGCCCTGGGCGGACGGCTCCTGCTCGGCGAAGATCCGGGAGACCGTGAACTCCTCCTCGGGCTCCGGCTGCACGCTCAGCTGGGTCAGCGACTGCGGGAGCATCACCAGCGAGGTGGTGCCCGCGGACTCGCCGGACGGGCGGAGCTGGACCCGGATGTCGTGGCGCTGCGAGAGGCGGCCGACCACGAACAGGCCCATGCGGCGGGAGATGGTGGCGTCGACCGTGGGCGGCTCGGCCAGCTTCTCGTTGATCTCGGCGAAGTCCTCGGCGGTGAGGCCGATGCCCTTGTCGTGGATCTCGACCAGCACCCGGCCGTCCGGCAGGCGGGTGGCGTTGACCAGCACCCGGGTCTGCGGGCTGGAGAACGAGGTGGCGTTCTCCAGCAGCTCGGCGAGCAGGTGGACGAGGTCGGTCACGGCGGGGCCGACGACCTCGGCCTCGGGTATGCCGGCGAGCTCGATGCGCTCGTACTGCTCCACCTCGGAGGCGGCGGCGCGGAGCACGTCGACCAGCGGCACCGGGGTGTTCCAGCGGCGGCCGGGCTCCTCACCGGCGAGAACCAGCAGGTTCTCACCGTTGCGGCGCATACGGGTGGCGAGGTGGTCCAGCTTGAAGAGGTTCTCCAGCTGGTCCGGGTCGGCCTCGTTGTTCTCCAGGTCGGTGATCAGCGCCAGCTGGCGCTGGATCAGGCTCTGGCTGCGGCGCGACAGGTTGGAGAAGATCGCGTTCAGGTTGCCTCGGAGCAGCGCCTGCTCGGCGGCGAGCGAGACGGCCTGGGCGTGCACCTGGTCGAAGGCGCGGGCGACCTCGCCGATCTCGTCCTTGCCCCACAGCGGGATCGCGGCCACCGAGGTGTCCACCCGGTCCGGGTCGGTCTTGGAGAGCTTCTCGACCAGGTCCGGCAGGCGGTGGTTGGCGATCTCCAGCGCGGCGCTGTTCAGCACGCGCATGCCGAGGATCATCGAGCGGGCGATGAAGCCGGTGAGCAGACCGGCCAGCGCGAGCGCGGCGATCACGATCGCGGAGTTGAGGATCGCGTCGGTCTGGGCGCGCGACTTGATGTTCTCGGCGCCGGCGACGACCTGGTCGAGCAGCCGGTTCTCGGTGGCGCGCAGCGAGTTGAGGTGGCCGCTGGTGGCCTGCGACCAGTTCTCCAGGTTCAGGCCCTCGGCCTGGGCGGCCTCGAAGGTCTGCCGGGCCTGGTCCTTGCCCTTGGACTCGCCGGCGGCGGCCGCCGTCGAGTAGGCCATGCCGATGTTCAGCAGGCCCTGCACGGTCGGGATGGCCTGGCCACCGGGCATCCGGTGCGGGGTGCGCAGGTCGGCGGAGGCCTGGTTGACCAGCTCCTCCGAGTAGACCTTGGCGTCCTCGGTGGTGCTGCCGGTGGTGAACTCGCCGATGGCGGTCGCCTCGAGCTTGGCGGAGACCAGCAGGGTCTGGATCAGCTCGACGTTCTCGTACTTGGTGACGCTGCCGGTGCCGATGCCGACCAGCAGGTTGGTCATCAGCACGCGCTGGGTCGAGGCGGAGGCCTTGGCCAGCGACATGGCGTAGATCGCGCGGCCGCGGCTGGTCTCGGCGGAGCTGCCGAAGCCGACGGAGTTGTCGATGGCGAGCAGCGGCGCGAACATGATCGAGTACGCGCTCTGGGTGGCCGTGGCGAACAGCTCCGGCTTGTAGGCGTTGTCGCGCAGGTGCGGCAGCGACACCACCAGCTGCTGGAAGGCCTCGTTGCGGCGGGCCAGCGTCGAGTCGTCCTTCACCTTCGCGAAGGCGGCGTTGTACGCGGCCAGCGCCTGGTCGGTGCGGTCGCGGAACTTCTTCTTGTCACCGTTCGGGTCGTTGCCGGTGACGATCGGCAGCACCGTGAGGTCGCGCTCGTTCTCCAGGGCGTCCGCGAGCTGGGTCGCGGTGCGCGCCAGGTCTGCGGTCTTCAGGGCCTTGTCGGCCTTGACCCAGTCGTCGAACGAGGTGTTGACGCGAAGGCCGCCGAACACCAGGCCGATGATGACCGGGATCAGCAGGATCGCGACGAGTCGGGTGGGTACCCGCCAGTTCAGCGGGGACAGGAATTCGTAGCGTCCGCCGCGGGCGGCGCGCTCCTCGGGGCGCGGGCCCGGCGCCGTCGAACCGACCGGCCGTGACGTGCCGCCGCCGAGGGCCGCGGACGGGCCGGGGCCGGTCCGTTCCTCGGTGGGGGTGAACGCGGAGAACCCGTTGGGTGCCTGGCCGCTTCCGCCCGGCTCGTTCTGACGGGGCTCGGAGCGCTGCGGGGTGACTGGCTGCTTACGCCTCACTCGACAACAACCTCTCGACCGACTGGCGGCCATGGATCTATCCAGCGGCTTCCCCCGGTGGCCGCAGCCCGCTGTGGGTGGAACTGCCAACGATGACTACGGGGTAGCTGGAATTTCAGCACGTGCAGGGATTCGGGACAAACAGCTCTCCGTACCCGGTCAGGCACGAGCAAATGGGACATTTGGGTGCAGGAGACCGCAAAATACAAGGTCATCCGCGCATAACGGATCGGACTCGTCACCGTAGGTCACTAGTGATCTCCAAATGCCTACCGAACTGTTATGCACAACTGCACCGTGCCCGCCCCCGCCGGGACGGGCGGGGGGCGGGCACGTGCCGAACCTCACGTGGCAGGTCCGGCGGGGTCCTTCGATGGTGCCGGTCCTCAGCGGAGGCGGGCGAGGAGGGCGTGCTCGACGAGGGTGATGAGGGCGCTCTTGGCGCTGTCCCGGCGTCGGGCGTCGAGGGCG
>NZ_JBEOUL010000074.1:0-4498 GCF_040304075.1 Kitasatospora sp. NPDC094015 | reverse complement strand
GAGACCGAGGACGCGACGGACGCGGTGGTGGTCGCCGAGGCCGAGGTGGCCGAGGTCGCCACGGCGGCGCCGCCGCCCAGCATCACGCAGGTCGCCGCAACCGCCAGCGACCGCTTGGTGCGCGTCGTGCGCATGGCCCTGCACCTCCTTCCTGAGGAACCGTCACCCGGGTGGCCGACGCTCGGACATGCGCCGGGACGAAATCGCCCGGAGCCGGGCTCCTACTGCTGGTTCGACGCGGCCCCCGCAGCGGACTGGGTTCGCATGCAGTTGAATCATGGACACTCGGACGCCCTGCAACCAGGTGTCCGCGTCGAGAACCTGAACAACGGCTGTGCTGCTGGAGCCCGGCGGGTCCGTGCTCGACCCCCGGGCCGGACGTCAGCAAAGGGTCGGATGGCCGCAGTTCGTCGCAGGCCGGGGCGAGCGGGCCTCGAACGGTCGACCAGGAGGCGGTCGCATCCTCACAGGGCGGTGCCGGTCGGCCGCGGGAGCGCCGTGCCGACCCGCGCGGAAGCCGGGAGCACCCCCGTAGGGGCCACCTCGTGCCCGGCGGTGCGGGCGGTCGATGGCTGCCGGGCCGCGGCGCCGTGCGTGGTGAGCGGGAACAGCAGGACCGGGGTGCTGGTCGGGCGGGCGGATCCGGTCGCGGGCTCCACGGTGACGCCGACGCCGCCGGCCCCGTCGAGCGGTCCGTCCAGCAGCAGGGCGCCGTTCGAACCGTGCAGCAGCCCGGCGGGGCGGGCGGTGCCGCCGTCGTCGAACCAGAGCTCGTAGGCGCGGTCGACGCCCAGCGGAGGGAGGCCGTTGGCGAGGAATCCGGCCTCGTTGCGGCTCTGCGACCAGACGACGGTGCCGTTGCCCGTCCCGCCGGCCGCGGTCGCGGTCCGGGTCCGCGCGTCGGGAGCGGTGAGCAGCGCGGCGAACCGGGCCTGCTCGCTACGTACTTGTTGGGTCTGGGCCTGGGCCCGGTCGGCCTGGTCGTGCTGGTCGATCGCGATGGCACCCACCCCGGCGGTGAGGGCCAACGAGGCGGCGAGGCCGACGGCGGCCCAGCGCCGGGTCACGGTCCCCCGCAGGCGCCGGGCCAGCCGGTCCGGCGCCCCAGGTCCGGAGGCGTCGGCGGGATCGGCGGCGGGTGGCAGCTGTAGGAGGGAGTGGATCGCCGCCATGGTCCGCTCCTCCATCGCGGGCGGTGCCGGTGTCGCCTCGGCCGCGGCCAGCCGGGCGAGCGTCGCGGCGAAGTCGGCGACCTCCTCGGCGCAGGCCTCGCAGTGCACCAGGTGGGCCTCGAAGGCCTCCCGCTCGGGCTCGTCCAGGGCGTGCGCGGCATAGGCGCCGCCGAGCGCGTGCAGGTCGGGGGAGCTCATCCGCCCACCCCCAGGCAGTCGCGGAGGCGGACGAGCCCGTCCCGCATCCGGGTCTTGACCGTGCTGAGCGGGGAGCCGAGCAGGTCGGCGACCTCCCGGCAGGTCTTGCCCTGGTAGTAGGCGAGGGTGAGCGACTGCCGCTGGAGATCGGTGAGGCCGCGCAGGCAGTGCCGTACCCGCTCGCGCTCCAGGCGGTTCTCGACCTCCTCGACGACCTCGTCGAACGCCGTGACCTGGGAACGGGCCGCCGCGCGCCGGTCGCGTGCCGCCGTCGCCTCGGTGTAGCGGACCCGATCCACGGCACGGTGGTGCGCCACGGTCAGGACCCAGGGCAGGACGGCGCCCCGGTCGGGTCGGTAGCGGGCGGCGGTGCGCCACACCTCCAGCATCACCTCCTGCGCCACCTCCTCCGCCTGGGCCGGATCGCGCAGCACCCGGCGGACGATCCCGAAGACCGGGCCGACCACCGCCCGGTACAGCGTGCGGAAGGCGTCGTGGTCGCCCACGGCGACCTTGGCCACGAGCTCCTGGAGCTCAAAACCCTGCGGCGGTGGCCCGAAGGACGGCCGGATCACGTTCACGGTGCCGCGACGCCCCGTTCCACCCTGCCCGTCGACCCGGGCACAGCGCGTGAAGCAGGGATCCGGGACGGCGGGGTGGGTGCCATCGCTGTGGCCTCTCACGACTCGATGCGGGGCCGGACGGAACCGGCTGGCCACCCCTAGTTCGAAGCCAAGGCCGGGCCGGACGGGTCGACGGAGAGATTCGCCCCTGCACCACTTGCTGTGGGGACGGATGTGGAGATCGACGGACGTCCCACGCGGCGACCTCCGGGTGCCAGGTGCACAGCCTTGGTCGATCCACAGGTCTTGTACCACTTCCCCCGGTTGCCAGCCCAGCTCCCTCCGGCCGGCCGGCCGGAGGTGTGGTCCGAGGGCCCGGGGGTGTGCCCGCCGGTCCGGCCCGTCGGCAGGAGGTCAGTGCGCGCCCTGCCACCAGTGCCGGGCCCGGGCTCGGGTGCTCCTGCCCCGGCGCATCCCCGTCGGCGGGCGGCCGGGCGTCACGGCGGTGGCTCCGGCCGGGCCGCCGTCGTGTCTGGGCTCGGGGCGGCCGGGCCCGGCGTTGCCATCGGCGCTTTCCAGACGCGGCACGGCGGTGGGGGCCGGGGTGGGCGCGGTGGTGGCGGCCTGCCGGGCTGCCTCGAGTTCGACCGAGCGGCGGCGGGCGCGGCGGGCGCCGACCCAGGCCATCGCGGCACCCAGGAGGAAGATCAGCATGAGGGCAGCGCCGGCGAGGAAGGCCTTCGGCACCGTGTAGAAGCCGATGTCGGAGCCGAGGACGCTCACCTGGGTCGTCGAGCCGCCGGCGAGATTGTCGGCGATCAGCAGGCCGACGAAGGTGCCGCTGACCGCAAGAAGGACCAGACCGAGGAGGAGCATGGCGGCCTCCCGACCGACGGGATGTTCTCACCGCGCCTACCCGCTCACCGGAGCCGACACCCCCGCCCCGGGCTGGCAGCTGATTTTCACGGCACCGCGGAGGCGCGCCGCTCGGCACGGTCGCCGAGCGCCCGCAGCACCGCGTCCTCGGCCCGGCCGGCGAGCCAGCTCCGCACCGCGGAGCCCGCCCGTACCCGCAGGTCGAGCGCTCGGGCCCTGGCACCTGGGCGACGCCGAGCTGCCGGCTGCGAACGCGGGGGCGGGAATTCCGTCATGCAGAGGTAACGCCGACCGTCCCGATCCGGCACGCAGCGCCGCTCCGCGGCGCCGGGGCCCGGGTGCAGCAGCAGTAGAAGTCAGGCAGGCAGGCCGCGGTCCTGCGGGAGTGGGCCGGTCGCCGCGGCCGGCGTCGGCGCCCGCTCCGCCCGCAGTCCCAGGAACGACTTGGCCCCGCCGGGTGCTGCGCTGATCACGGCCTCGGCCCGCAGGGTGCGGCCGTGCTGCCGGACTCGCCCACGGCATGCGCCGGGGCTCGGGCGGGAGCCGGTCTCGGAGGTTCCCGGGGCACTATCGCCGACCCGCACCGGAGCTGGCACCCGTCGTCCGCCGTCGACACCTGAGCCTGCCGGGCCGGGCGGACCGCGCCATCCCGGACCATCCGGCACCGCGCCGGTGCGGGTCGGTGGCTTCAGTGCGTTCTGCGGTCGCGCCGGCCGGGGGCGGGGCGTAGACCGGGACCATGGGTGACTCGGATGGCAAGGCGGCCGCCGCACCCGGTGACGTTCCGGACCTTTGCGACGTCTGCGGGGCGCTGGTGCCCAGGCGGCGGTTGGAGGTCCTGCGGGTACCGGACTCTTCCGCGGTGACCATGGACGCCCGGTTCGACGGCGAGCGGCTGCTGCGCGCGTGCTGCGAGCCGCACCTGGTTCAACTCGCCGCCGGCTACCAGCACCGCCCGTTCGTCGCCGAGGAACTCTGGTCGGAGCAGATCGTCCGGGCGGTACGCCTGCTGGGCCCCATGGACGAGGAAGAGCTGTACGAGCGGGTGATCGCCCTGACCGGCCTCGACGAGGAGCAGCTGATGCGCGCGGCGGCCTGGCGGGAGGACCACGGCAGCCATCTCTACGGCCCCGCGCCGAGCTGACCGACACGGCGCCTCGGTGCGACCGTGCGCATGGTCATCAACGGCGGTCCTGCGTGGCTGGCGGTGGTGGTGCTCGGCCTGGCGGCACTGTGGCTTCTGCTTCGGGTTATGCGCAAGCCAACGGCCTGATCCCCGCGCCGCGCGGGCGATGCTACTGGACCGATCCGCGCGCCGTGCCAGGGGCACTGCGCCGGCGAGCCGAACGGCTTGCCGACGTCCTGCATTCGCAGGCCGCCCCCGGCGGGCCGGGCCCGTCAGGCGGTGGCCGGGCGGGTGCCCCAGTCGAGGCGCAGGACGGCCAGGTCGTCGGTGTGCCGGCCGGCGTTCAGCGCCTGGGTCTCCTTGATGAGCAGGTCCACGTGGGCCGCCGGGTCCGCCGGTGGGAGCCCGTCGATCAGTGTGAGGAGCCCCTCGACGCCCAGGCGCTCGCCCGTGGCGCCGTGGTGCCCTTCGGTGAGGCCGTCGGTGTAGAGCGTGAGCGCGCCGCCGGGCGGCAGCGGGACGACCGTCTCGGGCCAGCTGCGCAGCCCGGGCAGGATGCCGAG
>NZ_JBEOUL010000073.1:0-5742 GCF_040304075.1 Kitasatospora sp. NPDC094015 | reverse complement strand
GCCGTCCACGCCCTCCCGGTCGGTGGTGGTGTCGTCCGCGAAGCGACGGTCACCGGTCGCGTCGGGCACGTACTTCACACAGACAACGATCCTCAAGCTCACGGCCTGTCTCCTGTACTGGTTCTGGTCCGGCGGCTGCGGCTGTGCGGCGGGCGACTCACACGCTCTCCAGGCCCACTCGGGCCGCGTCTTCCCGCGCCCGGCCGGAACTCCCTGGCAGCATACTCGCCGGTAGCGCAACCGTCACTACTGGCCAGTAGCTTAGCGTCGCCTCACCCGCCCGGCCGCTCCGCGGCCCCCGTCGGACCCGGTGCGAACCGGGCCGGCACGAGGGGACGGAACGGCCCGCACGGCCGTCCTCGCCCCATCCTGCCCCAGGTCGGGCGGCGCACCACCTGGCTGGGCGGCAGATCGGCTGTGAGATTGACGGCCTTGACAGCTCCCCGGCCCAACGCCGTGCCGGCCGCCGCGGCTCCGCCCCGTCCCGGGCGCGCGTCAGACCGCTTCGCCGAGCGCTGCGATCACGTCCGGGCGGCGCGGCTGGCCCGCTGCCCGGCGCACCACCCGGCCGGTCGAGTCCAGCACCAGCACGGTCGGCGTCCGCAGGATCTCCAGCCGGCGCACCAGCTCCAGCTGCTGCTCGGCGTCCACCTCGACGTGCGCGACCCCGTCCACCATCGCGGCCACCTCGGCCAGCACCCGGCGGGTCGCCCGGCAGGGCTGGCAGAACGCCGTGGAGAACTGCACCAGCGTGGCCCGCTCCCCCAGCTCCGCGCCGAGCTCCACCGCCGACAGCCGTACCGCCCCGTCCTTCGGACGCACCCGCAGCCTCCCGTCCCGTGCGGCGCGCCACAGCCCGAAACCGCTCGCCACCGCGAGCACCACGCCGCACACCACCCATCCGGTCACCGCCCCAGTGTGCGCCACCGGCGCTCGGCCCCGGCCCGCCGGGGTCCGGTCCGCCTCGGCCCGGTCCGGTGGCGCCCGTCCGGCGGGGGCCCGGTCCGGGCAGGGAGAGCGGCGCGTACCATCGGCGCGTGGACTCCCTCCCCGTACCGACGCCCCGGCTGACCAGCCGCCGGGTGGTCGACCTGTGCCGGGCCACCGCCTCGCGCTGTCGCTGACCCCGTCGCCCCAGGTCAGCCCGTCCAGCCGTGCCACCCCGGAGTCCCGCATGCAGATCGACCCGCGCGGGCAGCGCTTCGCCGCCGCGCTCACCAGCCTCCTGCTCGCCGCCGCCCTGATCACCGGCAGCGGCCCGCTGCTCGCCGTCCAGACCGCCGTGTTCGCCGTCGCCGCCCTGGCCGGCCTGCGGTTCTCGCCGTACGCGCTGCTCTACCGCACCCTGGTGCGACCCCGGCTCGGCCCGCCGCGCGAGCTGGAGGACGCCCGGGCGCCCCGCTTCGCCCAGGCCGTCGGCCTCGCCTTCGGCCTGATCGGCACCGCCGGGTACCTCGCCGGCGCCGGCTGGCTGGCGCTCACCGCGACCGCGCTGGCCCTGGCCGCGGCCTTCCTGAACGCGGCCTTCGGCTACTGCCTGGGCTGCGAGCTGTACCTGCTGCTGCGCCGCGGCACGGCCCGGACCGGCGCCCGCCGCGTCACCACCGGCTGAACCGCCCCGCGGGCGGGGTCCGGGCGGCGGGTTCCCCGCTGCCCGGACGCCCTCGCGTGACAGCAGGCACCCCTTCGAGGGATCATCTCCGGGTAACACCCGTGGCCGCTGCCGCGTGCCGCGACTCGGACGGCTCCGACCTGCGCCCCGGGTACCACCTGACCGGGCACCAGCCCGTGGGAAGTAGGGCTGACGTGGCAGAGTTCGTGTACCCGCCGGTGATTCGCGCCGCGCTCACCTGCTTCCGCGCGCTGGACGTGCGGATCTCCATCGTGGGCGCCGAGAACATCCCCGCCACCGGCGGCGCCGTCCTGGTGAGCAACCACATCAGCTACCTGGACTTCCTGTTCGCGGGTCTCGGCGCCGTCCGGGGCGGCAAGCGCAAGACCCGGTTCATGGCCAAGGACGACGTCTTCAAGCACCCCGTCTCCGGCCCGCTGATGCGCGGCATGAAGCACATCCCGGTCGACCGCACCGACGGCCAGCCCGCGTACGACGCCGCGGTCAAGGCCCTGCGGGACGGCGAGGTGGTCGGTGTCTTCCCGGAGGCGACCATCAGCCGCTCCTTCACCCTCAAGAAGTTCAAGACCGGCGCCGCCCGGATGGCCGCCGACTCCGGCGCCCCGCTGCTGCCGGTGATCCTCTGGGGCACCCAGCAGCTGTGGACCAAGGGCCGCCCGAAGACCCTCACCAAGCGGCACGTCCCGGTCACCATCATGATCGGCGAGCCGATCGTGCTGGCCGAGGGCGACAAGCCGGTGATGGTCACCCGCCGGCTGCGGGCCGCGATGACCGAGATGCTCGACCGCGCCCAGCGCGAGTACCCCGCCCAGCCCGCGGGGTCGGACGACACCTGGTGGCTGCCCGCCCACCTGGGCGGCACCGCGCCGACCCTGGAGGTCGCCGAGGCCGAGGACGAGGCGGAGGCCGCCGAGAAGGCCGCCCGCCGCGAGGCCCGCTGACCCCTGCGGCTGCCCCGGCCGCCTGCGATCGGGGCAGCCGCATGACCATGTGGCGCCCGGCCCCCAGGCCTCAGCGGGCCGGGCGCCACATGGTCGTCACCACCGGGCCGCCCGCAGTGGTGAGGCGCTCGCGCGGCTCGAAGCCCGCCCGCTGGTAGCGCGGCAGGTTGGCCGGGTTGGAGGACTCCAGGTACGCGGGGGCGCCGAGGGCGTCGATCCGGGCGAGGCTCTCCGCGAGCAGGCCCATCCCGAGGCCCTTGCCCCGGTGCATGTCGTGGGTCGCCAGCAGCGACAGGTAGAAGTGCGGTTCCGTCGGGTGCGCCGCCTCCAGCTGCTCGCAGATCCGCATGATCGGCCCCGCCACCGCCGCACCGGCGGCCTCGGTCAGCAGCGCCTCCAACCCGTCGTCCTCGGCCGCGGTCAGCTCCGTGCCGCCCGGCGGGATCCAGGAGGCCGCCGACTCCACCCCGGGCGTCACCAGCAGCCACGGGTACCGCAGCGCGGAGGTCACGTACAGCCGCCACAGGACGGCGGCCTGCTCCGCCCGGCGGTCCGGGTCGGGGAAGGCCGGCCCCCACAACGGGTCCTCGAAGAACGCCGTCGTCATGGTCGCCACGACGGCGTCGATGTCCTCGGGCCCGGCCACCCGCGCGGGCCCGGGCCGGTATCCGGTGGTCATCCTTCAACTCTAGGGACGGTCGGAGAAGTCCGCGTCCGCACGCGATCCACCGGGCACGCCCCGCGGTCCACGGCACGGCCATAGGCTTGTCGACCATGACGACCGGCGACTCCCTCGCGACCGCACAGCGCTCCCTCGGCGACCCGGCGATCGGCTACCCGCTGTGGCCGCCGCTCACCACCGGCTGCCCCAGGACCAGCACCCCGGGGACCGCCTACCCGGTCGAGGTCGACTACGCGTACGACCGGGTGGACCCCCGCCTGTTCGACGCCGCCACCCCTTCCCGCCCCGGGCTGGACCGCTGGGCCCCGCTGCTGCCGCCGCTGTCCTCCCCCGGACTCGGCGAGGGCCGCACCCCGCTGGTCCCGATCGGCCCGGACGTGCTGCTCAAGGACGAGTCCAGGAACCCCACCTGGAGCCACAAGGACCGGTTGAACCGCTGCACGACCGGCGCCGCCGTGGGCGTCGGCGCGCCGGGCGTGGTGGTCTCCTCCTCGGGCAACCACGGCGCCTCGGCCGCCGCCTACGCCGCCCGGGCCGGCCTGCCCTGCGTCGTCCTGGCCTCGGCCACCATGCCCGGCGCGGTCGCCGCCTTCCTGCGCTCGTACGGCGCGGTCGTCCTGCCCGTGCCGGAGGCCGACCGCTGGCCCCTGATGCGACGGATCGTCGAACGCACCGGCTTCCACCCCGCCAGCAACACCACCGTCACCCACACCGGCCACGGCTTCGGCCCCGAGGGCTACAAGACCATCGCGTACGAGGTGTTCCTCGACGCGGGCGTGCCCGACGCGGTCTTCGTGCCGACCGGCTACGGCGAGCTGCTCTTCGGGGTCTGGAAGGGCTTCGCCGAGCTGCGCCGGCTCGGCCTCACCGACCGCGTCCCGCGGATCCACTCCTGCGAACCCGCCACCGGCGGGCCGCTGGCCACCGCCGTCCGCGCCGGTCTGCCCGCCACCCGGGTCGAGGCCGGGCCGACCGACGCGTACGCGATCTCCTGCGAGGTGGGCGGGTACCGCGGGGTGGTCGCGCTCCGGGAGAGCGGCGGCCGGGCACTGCTGCTGGACGACCGCCAACTCCGGGCGGCCCAGGCCGAGCTGGCCGGGCAGGGGATCTGGGTGGAACTCTCCAGCGCCGCGGGCCTCGCCGGTCTGACCGCGCTGCGGGAGTCCGAAGGGTTCGAGGGGACGGCCGTGTGCATCTCCACCTCCAGCGGGTTCAAGGACCGCGGCGTCGGCGAGGAGCCGGTCACCGCGCTCGACCCCTCCTGGTCGACGGTCGAGACGCGGCTGAAGGCTGCCGGCATCAGCGTCTGAGCCGGATCGGCGGCCGCGCGGGCCGCCGGGCGCGCGCTACCGGCGGGCGGGGATCTGAGGTAGACCTGACAGGACGTCAACCGTTCTGCGGCCCCTACCGACCAGGGAGAGCAGCATGTCCGAGATCTCGCACCGGATCGTCCGATCGGCCGGCGGCCTCGAGATGCGCATCGCGGAGGCCGGCAGCGGACCCCTCGTCCTGCTGCTGCACGGCTTCCCGGAGAGCTGGTACTCCTGGCGGCACCAGCTCACCGCGCTCGCGGACGCCGGGTACCACGCGGTCGCCCCCGACCAGCGCGGGTACGGAGCCACCGGCGGCCCCGACGAGATCGACAGCTACAGCATCCTGCACCTGGCGGGCGACGCCCTCGGCCTGATCCCCGCCCTCGGCGCCGACCGGGCGGTGGTCGTCGGCCACGACTGGGGGGCACCGGTCGCCTGGCACACCGCCCTGCTGCGGCCCGACCTGGTCCGCGGGGTGGTGGGCCTCTCGGTTCCCCCGCTCCCCCGGGGCAAGCGCCGGCCGACCGACAGCATGCGCCAACTCCTCGGCGACGCCTACTACATGCTGTACTTCCAGCAGTCCGGGCCGGCCGAGACCGAGCTCGCCCGGGACCTGCCGACCACCTTCCGCAAACTGCTGGCGGGCCGCGCACGGCTCGGCGGCCCCGGGCTGCCGCTGGTGCCGGAGGACGGCGGGTTCCTCGACCTCTTCGACGCCCCCACCGATCTCCCGGAGTGGCTGACCGAGCAGGACATCGCCTTCTACAGCACCGAGTTCGGCGCCCACGGCTTCGCCCGACCGCTGAACTGGTACCGCAACCTGGACCGCAACTGGGAGCTCACCGCCGCCTGGCACGACGCCCGGATCGAACCGCCGGCGCTGCTCATCGCCGGCGAACGCGACCTGGTCGTCGCCAACCCGGCCGCCATGGAGGCCCTGGCCGAGGTGCACCGCCACGTCCCCCGCTTCCAGGACGTCCTGTGGCTCCCGGAGACCGGCCACTGGACCCAGCAGGAGCGGCCCAAGGAGGTCAACGAGGCCCTGATCCAGTTCATCCAGGGCCTCTGAGCGCGCTCAGAAATGCGAAAAGCCCCTCCGGGTGACCCGGAGGGGCTTCTCTGAAAGATTGTTCGGCGGCGTCCTACTCTCCCACAGGGTCCCCCCTGCAGTAC
>NZ_JBEOUL010000072.1:0-5902 GCF_040304075.1 Kitasatospora sp. NPDC094015 | reverse complement strand
GTGTCCGTGACCTGACCTTCGGTCAGGTCGGCCCGGCTCCGCCGGGCCTGCGCGGCCGGGTCGCTCCGCTCCGCCGGCCCCGCTCGGGCTGATGCTCGTTCAAGTAGCTGAACTGCATTTTTGGCTGAACTCACGACAGGCCGACTAGAGGCAGGGGCGGGCGTCGGGGGCGCGTGCGGGCCGACTTCACTCCTCTCAGAGTGGCCTAGTCTACGGTCTAGACCACTGTTTCGACCCCATCGGAGGGCAGGGTGCGCTACCCTGACGGGGTGAGCAATGACCCTCAGTGTATCAGTCTTTGGACGTCAGGTGATCCCGCCGGAAGTGAGGTCCGGACCCGGCTGATTCGGGTATTCGCCGGATTCCTTGACCGGAAACTGATATCCTGTCGAATGGCCGATTAAAACGGGTGCTCGCATTCCGGTCGGCTGGTTTTCTTGTCAGCCCGTTGAATGTATCAGTAGGGAACTGTCAGAATTTCCCGCGTGGTCCCGTGTGTGGGCTCGGGAATGGGTGAGGGGAGACACGTCTTCGTGAACGTCGTAAAGCCCGGCCTGGTGGCCGCTCAGCCTGCCGCCGGCATCTCGCTCCGGGGGCACCAGGAGGAGGCCCTGGAGGCCATCGTGCGGGGCCTGACGCTGCGTCCTGGGCAGGTGGCTCCGAACGGTCTGCGGGTGACGGTGCAGATGGCCACCGGCACCGGGAAGTCGTATGTGGGGGCGGTGGCCGGGCAGCGCCTGGCGCCCCGTGGCGTGGTCCTGGTGGTGGTGCCCACCTTGAACCTGCTGCTTCAGATGATGGGTTCCTGGCGGAAGGCCGGCCGGGCCGGGGAGATGCACGCGGTGTGCTCCCTGATGCAGAAGGAACTTCCGGCCGGGGTGCTGGCCTCCACCAGCGGGCTGATCGTCGGGGACTGGATCGCGCGGGCGTCCAGGGGTCGGCGGCCACTGACGCTGTTCGCCACCTACGCCTCGGTGGGCGCGGTACGCGACGCCTACGCCTACTGGGCCCGGGAGAAGCAGGAGCTGCTGCCCGAGTTGGACCTGATGGTCTGCGACGAGGCGCACCGGTCCTCCGGCAGTGTCGAGAAGTCGTGGACGGTGGTGCACGACCAGGCGTCCATCCCGGCGGCCCGCAGGTGCTACATGACCGCCACCCCGCGTATCTGGGCGCCGCCGACGCGGATGCTCAAGGCCCGCGAAGGGGCCCACCAGCCGCTGCCGGAGGAGCTTGCGGTGTCCATGGACGACATGCGTGTCTACGGGCCCCACGTGTTCTCTCTAGGGCTGGCCGAGTCGATCGAGAAATCCCTGTTGGCGCCGTTCGAGGTGGTGGTGCTGGAGCTGCGCGACCCGCTCGCCGATCGCGATGCCGCCGGGAAGCAGCCGGTGCCCTGGGGGGCCGGGGTGGGAGAGGCGGCGGACGGGAGCGCTGACGAGGTGCCGGCCGAGCACCTGGCCGCGATGCAGGCCGGCCTCCTCAAGGTGGCCGCGGAACGCGGTCTGAAGCGCACCATCACCTTCCACAACCGCACCCTCGAGGCACGGTACTTCAGTGAGACGCTGAATCAGACGGTAGAGCGGCTGCACCTGTCGGACCCGGAGAAATATCCTGAGGAAATCTGGGCTCAGTGGCTCTCCGGTGAGCACTCCGTGGATTTCCGTGAGGAGGTCATCGGCGGGTTCGGGCAGGGCGAGGAAGACGACGGTCTGAGCTATCGGGTGATCTCGCAGTGCAAGATCATGGGCGAGGGCGTCGACATCCCGAATGCTGATTCGATCCTTCTCATGGGCCGTGGCAGCATGGTCGATATCGTTCAGGCCGTCGGCCGCGCTCTGCGGATGAAGCCTGGTGAGGGCAAGGTGGCAAGCCTTATCGTGCCCGTCTTCCTCAAGCCCGGGGAGAAGCCCGGGGACATTCTTGAGTCGGACAGCTATGGTGGGCTCGTCAAAATCCTGACCGCTTTGAGGTCACATGACACCCGCATGGTCGAGGCCCTCGCAGTGCCCCAGAAGTCCGGGAAGCGGACCACCGGGCGCAGCGCTGAGGCGGCCTTCGCACCTGGTGAGGGCGGCGGTGGGGGTGCTGGCGGGACGGGTGCGTTCACGTTGCCGGTGCGGTTCGAGAGCGACCCGGGTGATGACGTTCTGGCGTTGTTCATCGCCTCGCGGGTGCTGACGAGTGAGACGCAGTTGTGGCGCGAGGCGATCGGCCACGCGCAGCGGTGGTATGAGGAGACCGGGGCCCTCAACGTTCCCTATTCCGCGCTCGTTGGAGAAAACGGGAATTACCCTTTGGGAAAGTGGTTGTCGGATCGCCGATCGGAGAATGCAGCCGGTGAACTGGCGTCATGGCGGGTGGCGCAGCTGGACGGGTTCGGGATGATCTGGTCCGTCTCCGACGCCCGTTTCGAGGCCGGCTTGGACTGGGCGCGGGTCTGGGCGAAGGGCCACGGCGGGTCGCTGGCGGCGCCGGCGCGGGCGTCGGTCGGCGGGTACGCGATCGGCACGTGGCTGTCGGAGCTGCGGGCCGCCGCCCAGGTGCCGGCCGGCGAGCCGGGGGCACTCTCGCCGGAGCGGCGCCGCGCGCTGGAGGAGATCGACCCGTTCTGGTGCCCGGTGTGGCCGGTCACCTGGCAGCGCGCCTACGCCACCGCCCGGCAGTGGTGGCTGGAGTCCGACGGCCAGGTCGACTGGCCGCGGCTGCCCGCGGATACCGTGTTCGAGGGTGAGCAGCTCGGCCGCTGGGTCCAGGCACAGCGCGCCGGCTGGCCCGGCCTGGAGGAGGACCAGCAGGACCTGCTGGCGGCGATCGGGATCGAGGAGGACCAGGAGCTGGTGGCCGCGAAGGCTGCGGCGGAGGCGAAGCCGGCGGTGTCGCGTACGGACCGGTTCGCGCAGGGCCTGGCGGCACTCGCCCAGTTCGTTGAGCGGGAGCGGCATCCCCGGGTCCCCCGCCCGCACAAGGAGCCCGTGGAGACCGCGGAGGCCGGCCCCGGTGCGGAGGAGAAGGTGGTGGTGTCGCACTTCGCGCTGGGCACCTGGCTCAACAACCAGAAGGCCCGCCGGGCGAAGCTCACCCCGGAACAGCTCGCGCAGTTGGAGGCGCTGGGCGTGGCTTGGTAGGTGCGGGCAGGCCTCGGCTGCCCGCTGCCCAACCGCACTTTCCGGGCGCGCGGATCCCGACAACAGCGCCTCCGCCCTGCTCAGCAACAGGTTGACCCGGGCTGCGCCTACCAGCCGAACGCCCGCCCGGTGGAGTGTGACTCGGCGGCCAGCCCGTCTCGGCTCGGGGTACGGGCTGGGACGGCACCGCCGCGGCGACAGCACCGGGCCCCCCTCGGGCTAGGCGAGGGACCTGCCAAGAGGGCGGGACGACAAGGACCTGACGCTGCAGCCGGGCGACGGCTCCCCGGCACAGCAAGGTTGACATCGGGTTGGCGAGCTCGTCGTCGGCCGGCTGAACAAGGCCGGTAGGGCAGGTCGCTCCGTCTCAGCGGTTGCGACGGACGAGGACTTTGAGGACTTCGCGGGCGTCGCGGCGCCGTTCCGTGGTGCGCGCCGCGACGGCGGTAACGGCGGCGATGGTGACTGCCACCGAGTACCAGGCGGCGCCGGCCGTCGCGATGAGCGCGGTGTTCTCCAGGGCGGTGGACATGGTGCTCTTCTCCGTTCGGCGGGAAGGTGTCGGGTCTACGGGCAGACCAGGTCGTGGAGCTGTTCGGCAACCTCGGAGGTGGGCAGGACGAAGGAGCCGAGCTGCTCGTCCTCGAGGACGATGCGCAGGTGGTCGACCGTCTTGCGCAGTTGCAGGTCGGGACGGGGCAGGTCGCTGGTGTCGTCCGCAATGTTCTGGCCGTGCCACTGGGTGTCGAACATGTAGGCGTGGACAGGCGGGATGGACGGTCGTGGAGGGACGCCGCCGTCGGACTGGTTCGCCAGCTGGGTGGTCTGCTCGAGCCAGTGCTCGGCTTCCCGCAGCTCGCCGACCGAGGCGTGGTGGAGATAGAGGCTGAAGGAGGCAGTGCTGTCGCCGGAGCCGGCCGCGAACTCGAACCAGAACTGGGCGTTGCGGGGGTGGCCGCTGAGGTAGAGCAGGGCGGCGAAGACGAGGCCGCCGATGGGGTCGACGTCGCGGGAGTTGACGAGTCCGTCGAGCTGGGCGGGTGCGGCGATGTGGTTGATGACGCGGGTGGCGAGGTTGCGCAGCTCGCACTCGGCCTGGTGCTGGATCTGCCGGCAGGCGGGAGCGGTCTGTCGGCTCGCGGCGGCGCGTCGGGCTTCGATCCTGGCGGCGATCCGGCGACGGCCTTCAACGGGGTCATATCCGGTGAATCGCGCGAAGGGGGCCGCGGCAGCGGCGAGGTGGTCGAGTTCGGAGTTCACCGTGCTCAGTCCTTCTCTGTGACGGGGGCGGCGACGTGCAGCAGATTCGGGGTGAGCCTGGCGCGGGCCTGGTGGACGAGGGCGCGGATGGTCTTCGCGTTGACGCCCATGACGTCGCCGGCCTGCTCGGCGGTGTAATTCAGGAACTTGGTGAGCAGCAGCGCGTCGTACTGGCGGGCGGGGAGCTGCTTGAGGGCCTGGAGGATGCCGAGATTGTCCTCAAGGGCCCCGAACATGGAGCGGACGGTGTTGCGCTCGGCTTCGACGAAGACGGCCCTCTCTACGAGCTTGAGGACCTCGCCGCGGTGGCGGTGCTCGTGGTCGACCACGTAGCGCAGCGCGCCCCAGGCGTGGGCGGCGGGGTTGGGGCGCTGGAGTATGCGGTCCCAGTCCTCGCCAAGGTTGACGAAGACGGTCTCCACCAGCTCCTGGATGTCCTCGGGCTCGTTGAGGGTGAGTTGGGCGCGGGCGTAGTCCAGGTAGCGCTGGTGGTAGAGCTCGTAGAACGCATCGAACTCGATGCTGACGAGCGGCTGGGCGCCGTCGAAGACGGTACCGGTCGTATTGTCGTGGTTCATGCGGCGGCCGCCGGGCGGTGACGCGACTTCGCACCCGGGCGGGCTCCGGCCGGCAGAGCCCGCGGCCGGGGCCGGGGGGCCGTGGGCACGGGCTCGGCGACGACGGGGCGGGGGAGGGTGTTCACGGATGTACCTCTCAGTTCGAACGTGTCATTCCGTGGGGGCGTCGTGACGTCTGGTGACAGCATCTCGGCAGAGAGCGCCGAACGTTTAGCCCGGGGCCGAAGAAAGTAGCGGATTGTGTCAATCCGCCTACAGGGTGGTATGGCTTCCTTGCCCACCGCCTCCTGTCGCCGGATGCCCTCGCGGCGACGCCTGAAGTGATCACTTCGGGGGTATCCGCTGTGGGGCACCCCGGCCGGTCCTCCACTGCGCTCCGAGCCGCCCTCCTCGCCCCGGACGCCAACTACCGGGGCCGGCTGCCGTTCAGAACGCTGCGCACCCCAGTGGACGGGGCGGCAGCTTTCTGAGACTGGGCCGAGCCCTCGGTCGGAGCCTGCCGGTGACATCCGGCGGTCGGTGCCGCAGCTTCGCTGGTTGCCAGGGTTGACCGGTGCCCTGGATGGTGTAAGGAATGCGCGGGGCAGATCAATTACCGCTGGTCGACAGGGGTTGACTGGCGCCCTCGATGGTGTAGGCACGCGCGTGGGCACGTCGACCTGGTCCCCGCCGGAGCCGGGATCGAGGGGGTTGACTCGCGCTCTCAGGCGTCTACCGTGCGGCCCGACGAACCATCAGGAGCACCACCGGGCAGCCCTTTGCCCGCCCTCTCCGGGTCCGTCAGTCCCGCACGGCATACGAGACGAAGGAGATGGCCGTGAACGAGTTGGAGTCGCACAGCACTGCGAGCGCGGCAGAGTGGGACGACACCGCGCGCCGGACGAGCGCGCCCCGGTCGGCATGGGACGGCGTCGAGCGCCGGGCACAGCACGCCGCCGC
>NZ_JBEOUL010000071.1:0-6007 GCF_040304075.1 Kitasatospora sp. NPDC094015 | reverse complement strand
CCTCGACCGACACCCCCTGCCAACCCGACAGCAACGCCTCGCGCTCACCCCCGGCCAGCAACTCCACCCCACCGACCCGACCGTCCGGATCCACCGCCACCGCCCCCAGCAACCGCTGGAACCGCCCGACCAACAACTCCGCCGACCCCCGGTCGAACAGATCCGCCGAGAACTCCACACTGCCGCCGAGGCCGAGGCCGGCCCGCTCGACGATGCTGAACGAGAGGTCGAACTTGGCCTCCTCGCCCACGGGTTCCAGCGGCCGGACCGCAAGGCCGGGCAGCGCCAGGTCATCGCCGCCCGCTGCGGCCTCGTCGAAGCTGACCATCACCTGGAAGAGCGGGTGCCGGGACATCGAGCGGTCGGGGTTGAGCACCTCGACCAGCCGCTCGAACGGCACGTCCTGGTGCGCGAACGCCGCCAGATCCGCATCCCGCACCCGGCCCACCAGCTCGCGGAAGGTCGGGTCGCCCGACACGTCCGTCCGCAGCACCAGCGTGTTCACGAAGAACCCGACCAGCTCGTCCAGGGCCTCGTCGGTCCGACCCGCCACCGGCGTCCCGAGCGGAATGTCCGTCCCCGCCCCGAGCCGCGACAGCAACGCCGCCACCGCCGCCTGCACCACCATGAACACCGTCGCCCCGCACTCCCGCGCCAGCGCACCCAGCGCCTGCGAGGTCGCAGCGTCGAGGGCAAAGTCGACCAGCTCGGCGCGCGCGCCCGACTCGGCCGGCCGGGGCCGGTCGGCGGGGAGGGCGAGTTCGGCCGGCAGCTCGGCCAGCGTCGAGCGCCAGTAAGCCAGTTGCGCCGAGATCAGGCTGCCCGGGTCGGACTCCTCCCCCAGCAACTCCCGCTGCCACAGCGTGTAGTCCGCGTACTGCACCGGGAGGGCCGCCCAGCCGGGAGCCCGGTCGGTGGTCCGCGCCGCATAGGCCTCGGCGAGGTCGCGGGCGAACGGGGCCATCGACCAGCCGTCGGCGGCGATGTGGTGCACGACCACCAGCAGCACCGACTCCTGCTCCGACTCGCGGAACAGCCAGGCGCGCAGCGGCAGATCCACCGTCACGTCGAACGAGCACGCCGCCGCCTCCGCCAGCCCCGCGGAGCCGTCCACCAGCGTCAGCAGCTCACCGACCTCGGACACCGGCAGCACCCGCTGGAACGGCACACCCTCCAGCTCCGGGAACACCGTCCGCAGGCTCTCGTGCCGACCCACCACATCCCGCAACGCCCCACCCAGCGCCGCAACATCCACCGCACCCGACAACCGCAGCCCGATCGGAATGTTGTACGTCGAACCCGCGTCCTCGAACCGGTTCAGGAACCACAACCGCTGCTGCGCGAACGACAGCGGGACGCTCTCCGGCCGGTCCACGGAGCGCAGACCGCCGCGGGCCTCGCCGGCCCCGCCCAGCCGCTCGGCCAGGGCCGCCACCGTCGGGGCGTCGAACAGGGCGCGGATCGGCGCCTCGATGCCCAGCTCGGTGCGGATCCGGCTGACCAGCCTCGTCACCAGCAGCGAGTGGCCGCCCAGCGCGAAGAAGCCGTCGTCGATGCCGACCCGCTCCAGCCCGAGCACCTCGGCGAACAGGGCGCAGAGCACCCGCTCGGTGGCGGTGCGCGGCTCCCGGCCGGCCGCCGCCGCGGCGAAGTCCGGTGCGGGCAGGGCCCGCCGGTCCAGCTTGCCGTTGGGGTTCAGCGGCAGCGCGTCCAGCAGGACGAACGCCGCGGGCACCATGTACTCCGGCAGCGCGGCGGCCGCGTGCTCGCGCAGCCCACCGGCCTCGACCCCGGGCCCGGCCACCAGGTAGGCCACCAGCCGCTGGTCACCCGGCTGATCCTCGCGGACCAGCACGGCGGCCTGGGCCACGCCCTGGTACCCGGTCAACACGGTCTCGATCTCGCCGAGTTCGATCCGGAAGCCGCGGACCTTCACCTGGCTGTCGGAGCGGCCGAGGTAGTCCAGCTCGCCGTCCGGCGTCCAGCGGACCACGTCGCCGGTCCGGTACATCCGGGTGCCGGGCGGGCCGAACGGGTCCGGCAGGAAGCGGTCCGCCGTCAGGTCGGGGCGGTTCAGGTAGCCACGCGCCAGACCGGCGCCGGCCACGAAGAGCTCGCCCGGCACCCCGGCGGGCACCGGCCGCAGCGCCTGGTCGAGCACGTGGACCCGGGTGTTGGCGATCGGCCGGCCGATCGGGGGCGCCGAGCCGACCGCCGTGTCGGTGTACCAGGCGGTCGCGTAGACGGTGGTCTCGGTCGGCCCGTAGACGTTGGCGACGGTGGCGCCGGGCGCCGCCGCCCGGACCGCCTCCAGGGTGTGCGCCGAGAGGCCTTCGCCGGCGAGCGCCACCATCCGGGTGTCCAGCTCCAGCCGGCCCTGGCCGACCAGGTGGGCCAGGGCGGAGGGCACGCCGCTCAGCAGGCTCCCGCTCCAGCGCGTGCCCTCGCCCTCCAGGAGGGCCAGCACGTCCCGGACGATCTCGATCCGCCCGCCGCTCAGCAGCGGCCCGAACATCTCGAACACCGACACGTCGAAGTTGAGCGAGGTGGCGGCCAGCACGTGCGAGAGCCGCTCCGGCCCGAGCTCGGCGGCGGCCCAGGCCGCGAGGCCGGCCACGTTCCGGTGCGCCACCACGACGCCCTTGGGGCGCCCGGTCGAACCGGAGGTGTAGATCACGTACGCGGCGTGGTCCGGCAGCAGCTCGGCGGCCCGGTCGGGCGCGGCCGGTGCCGTCCCCGGCCGGGACGCGATCAGCGCCTCGGTCTCCGGGTCGTCCAGCACCACCAGCGGCACGCCACCGGCCACGGCGGCGGTGGCGGCCACCGTCACCGCAAGGGTGGGGGCGGCGTCCGCGAGCATGTAGGCGATCCGGTCGGCCGGGTAGTTCGGGTCGACCGGCAGGTACGCCGCACCCGACTTCAGCACGGCGAGTACCGCCACCATCATCGCCGTCGAGCGCGGCAGCGACAGCGCGACGAAGTCCTCCGGCCGCACGCCGCGGTCGATCAGCAGCCGGGCCAGCCGGTTGGCGCGGACGTCCAGCTCCGCATAGGTCAGTTCGACGCCGTCGCAGACCACCGCCACCGCGTCCGGGGTCCGCCGGACCTGCGCCTCGAACAGCTCCGGGACGGTGCCCGGAGGCACCGCGAGGGCGGTGTCGTTCCGGACCACCAGCAGCTCGTGCCGCTCCTGGGCGGAGAGCAACTCCGCTTCACCGACCGCCCGTTCGGGGTCGGCCAGCACCGCCTCCAGCAGCCTGGCGAGCCGCGCGAGCACGGTCTCCACGGTGGCCCGGTCGAACAGGTCGGTGGCGAACTCGACGCTGCCGGCCAGACCGGTGGCGCCTTCGTCGACGAAGCTGAACGAGAGGTCGAACTTGGCGACCCGGCCCACCCCGGCGAGCGGCTCGGCCTTCAGTCCGGGCAGGGCGACGTCCTCGGTGCCGGCGCCGTCGTCGGTGAAGTTCAGCATCACCTGGAAGAGCGGGTGCCGGGACATCGAACGCGCCGGGTTGACCACCTCCACCAGCCGCTCGAACGGCACGTCCTGGTGCGCGAACGCCGCCAGATCCGCATCCCGCACCCGACCGACCAGCTCACGGAAGCTCGGGTCACCCGACACGTCCGTCCGCAGCACCAGCGTGTTCACGAAGAACCCGACCAGCTCGTCCAAGGCCTCGTCGGTCCGACCCGCCACCGGCGTCCCGAGCGGAATGTCCGTCCCCGCCCCGAGCCGCGACAGCAACGCCGCCACCGCCGCCTGCACCACCATGAACACCGTCGCCCCGCACTCCCGCGCCAGCGCACCCAGCGCCTGCGAGGTCGCAGCGTCCCAGTGGAAGGCCACCACCTCACCGCGGTGGGTCGCCTCGACCGGCCGCGGGCGGTCGGTCGGCAGCTCCAGCAGCTCGGGCGCGCCCGCAAGGGCCGAGCGCCAGTACGCCAGCTGCGCCGAGACCAGGCTGCCCGGGTCGGACTCCTCTCCAAGCAACTCCCGCTGCCAGAGCGCGTAGTCGGCGTACTGGACGCCGAGCTCGTCCCACTCCGGCGCGGTGCCGGCGCAGCGGGCGGCGTAGGCGGTGCCCAGGTCACGGGCGAGCGGGAGCATCGACCAGCCGTCGGCGGCGATGTGGTGCAGCACCACCAGCAGGACGGACTCCTGGGCGGACTCCTGGAACAGCCAGGCGCGCAGCGGCAGATCGACCGTCACGTCGAACGAGCAGGCCGCCGCCTCCGCCAGGCCGGCGGAGCCGTCCACCAGCGTCAGCAGCTCACCGATCTCGGACAGCGGCAGCACTCGCTGGAACGGCACACCCTCCAGCTCCGGGAACACCGTCCGCAGGCTCTCGTGCCGCCCCACCACGTCCCGCAGTGCCGCACCGAGCGCCGGCACGTCCACCGCACCGGACAGCCGCAGCCCGATCGGAATGTTGTACGTGGAGCCCGCATCCTCGAACCGGTTCAGGAACCACAACCGCTGCTGCGCGAACGACAGCGGCAGCACCTCGGGGCGGACGACCTGGCGCAGCCCCGTACGGGCCGTGCCCGCGTCGCCGAGGCGTTCGGCCAGGCCGGCGACGGTGCCGGTCTCGAACAGGGCGCGGAGCGGGAGTTCGACGGCGAGTTCGGTGCGGATGCGGCTGACCAGGCGGGTGACCAGGAGGGAGTGACCGCCCAGGGTGAAGAAGTTGTCGTCGATGGAGACCCGCTCCACGCCCAGGAGTTCGGCGAACAGGCCGCAGAGCACCCGCTCGCGGTCGGTGCGCGGGGCCCGGCCCTGCGGATCCGTCCCCACCTCCGGGGCGGGCAGCGCCCGGCGGTCGAGCTTGCCGTGCACCGTCAGCGGGAACTCCGCCAGCACCACCAACGCCGACGGCACCATGTACCCCGGCAGCGCCGCCGCCACGTGCGCCCGCACCCCGTCGACGTCGAGGACGACCCCGGCGTGCGGGACCAGATAGCCGACCAGCCGATCCTGCTCACGCACCAGCACCGCCGCCTGCGCAACCGCCGGGTGCGCGGCCAACACCGCCTCGATCTCACCCAGTTCGATCCGGAAACCGCGGATCTTCACCTGGTCGTCCGCCCGGCCGAGGTACTCCAGCACCCCAGCCGCGGTCCACCGCACCAGATCCCCGGTCCGATACATCCGCGTACCCGCCGCACCGAACGGATCCGGCAGGAACCGCTCGGCCGTCAGATCCGGGCGGTTCAGATACCCACGCGCCAGCCCCGCACCCGCGAGGAACAACTCCCCCGGCACACCCGGCGGCACCAGGCCCAGACCCTCGTCCAGCACGTACGCAAGGGTGTTGTCGATCGGCCGGCCGATCACCGGCACCTCGGACGCCGCCAGCGGCCACGCCACCGCGTCCACCGTGCACTCCGTCGGACCGTAGTAGTTGTGCACCACCGTCCGCTCCACGCCACGCAACCGCGACCACAACTCCGCACCCAACGCCTCACCACCCACCATCAGCAGGGCGGGGGCGGGGCCGTCCTCGGCGAGCAGGCCTTCGCCCATCAGTACCGAGAGGTAGGAGGGGGTGAGGTCGAGGAAGTCGATGCGGTGCTCGGCCAGGTAGGCGATCAGCGCGCCCGCGTCGAGCCTGATCTCGTCCGGGACCAGGTGCAGTTGGTGGCCGGCCACCAGCATGCAGAGGGCGTCCAGCGAGGTGTCGAAAGTGGTGCCGGCCACGAGGGCCGCCGGTACGCCGGTCCGGTCGCCGAAGTGCGGTCCGATCAGTGACCGCAGGTGCGTCTGCAACAGCGCTGCCAGGCTGTGGTGTTCGACCACGACGCCCTTGGGCCGCCCGGTCGAACCCGAGGTGTAGATCACGTACGCCGGATGCCGCGGCGACACCACCAGACCGAGATCACCCGCCTCCCGGCCGGCGATCGAGGCCGCGGTACCCGGCTCGTCCAGCACCAGAACCGGCACCGACGAACCCTCCAGCACCCCCACCGTCGAACCGACCGCCAGCGCCAGCACCGGCTGCGCGTCCGC
>NZ_JBEOUL010000070.1:0-7587 GCF_040304075.1 Kitasatospora sp. NPDC094015 | reverse complement strand
TGCTGGACCGGAAGTGGGCACCCGGACGGGCCCTCCCGGGTCGGGTCGGGCGATGCCTCGGCACCGGCAGCTGCTCGGGGCCGGCGCAGAGTCGCGGCGATCGGGTACAGGAACCCTATTGGAACCGACTGCGTGGCCTGCTCACGCAGATCCACCCCTCGCTGGAGCGGGTCCTCGGCCCAAGGCTGGACCACCCCGCCGTCCTGGGTCTGCTCGAACGTCACGGCTCACCGGCCCAGTTGAGGAAGGCCGGCCGACGCAGACTGGTGGCCCTGTTGAGGCCGAAGGCCCCGCGGCTGGCCGAGCGCCTGGTCGAGGAGATCTTCGACGCCCTCGAGAAGCAGAGCGTCGTCGTGCCCGGCACCGAGGCCGCCTCGCTGATCGTCCCCAGCCTCGCCGGCTCACTCGGCTCCGTCCTCGACCAGCGCAAGCTCCTCGCCGCACGCATCGAGGAACTGCTGGAGGCCCACCCTCTTTCCCAGGTCCTGACCTCCATGCCCGGGATCGGGGTCAGGACCGGAGCCCGCATCCTGATCGACGTCGGCGACGCCAGCAGCTTCCCCACCGCCGGACACCTGGCCGCCTACGCCGGACTGGCACCGGTGACCAGGAGCTCGGGCTCCTCCATACGCGGCGAGCATCCTTCCCACCGGGGGAACAAGCAGCTCAAGCGGGCCTTCTACCTCGCCGCGTTCGCGTCGCTGTCCCAGCCGGAATCACGCGCCTACTACGAGAAGAAGCGGCGCCAGGGCAAGCACCACATCGGCGCCCTCGTCTGCCTCGCCAGACGACGCATCGACGTGCTCTTCGCGATGCTCCGGGACGGCACCTTCTACGAGCCGCCGACAGTCCTGGCAGCTTGACGAAACCATAGGGGCACCCTTTTGCCGGGCCTTCTCCGCCTCCTCGGCGGCCTTCTCCAGGTCGGCGAGCGTGTCGGGATCGAGGCGCATCCCGGCGGCGTCGTGGTGGGCACGGACGGTGGTGGAATCCACGCTGACCAGCGACAGGTCCACCTCACCCCGCTTCGCGGCCTCTGCGATCGCGCCCTCCAGCAGAGCCTCGAAGACCCCGGCGTCCCTCCACTGCGGGAAGCGGTTGTGGACCGTCGACCAGGCCCCGAACTCCTGAGGCATCTCCCTCCACTGGCCGCCGGTCCGGAACCGCCAGATGACACCCTCAAACTGTCGGCGCAGCCGCTCGGGGTACGGGCCGTACCCACCGATCGGCAGGTACGGCCCGATGAACTCTCGCTCTGCATCAGTCAGTTGCACTCGCGTCACACAATACGATCTACCGGATCAGGCATGACCACGAGGGGGAAACCCGCAGATTGATCACAACCCAATACTCGACCTAGTCGTCATCGCCGAGCACATTCGCGCCGAGGGTCTTGGCAAGTACCTTGGCAGCCTCCTCCGTCTTGTCGCTGTAGTACCCCTTGATGTCGATCTTTCCGTGCCGCCACGAGAAGACCGCCGTCTCGCCAGGGACCGAATAGGTCTTCTGGAGCCCGATGTCCTTCCACTCCCAGGGGGCGCCTTCCTCGATCAGAGGGCACTGGGCTGCTGCGTCCTCCCATTCTGGGACACTGATCGGATTTTCGAAGCTCTGTGTCCAGTCCTGCGCTCGGGTGATGTGGAAGTCGTAGCTCATATCGTGCTCCCGGTCAGCCTGTCGAGCTGCCGAACAGCAGCACGACACCGTTGTTGTGTGCGTAGTCTTCCGCACGCTTCATGCCACCGAGCTGGGCTGAAGTCAGCGGATCCTTCCCGTTGACGACCACGTAGACCACCCGGTTCTTAATGTCACCGGGAGGAAGCACACCCGGGTGGCGGTAGTCCCCGGTGTAGTTGGCAGCGTTGTCGATTCCAGTCTTCAACCGGTTGAACACGGCGGCAGCGGTCTGGTAGCTCGGAGCCGCGGTGTCCATCGACTTGAGGCTGATGGCGGTGTGGGTCTCAGGGTCGAAGTGATCGAACGCGGCGAAGCCGTCGGGCAGGTTGCTCATGCCCATCTTTTCTTCGAAGGCGAGTCCCCGGTCCCGCGCCTTCAGTCCCCAGAGGTTGTGTTCGGGGACGCCGGTGACCGCGTCGTGCTGGGCGATGTCCTGGGTGAGCTCGGTCCCGAGTCCGCTCATGCCCAGTGCGGTCGTCACGTCGGGGCCGCGCGGGCCGAAGCGTCGCTGGGCCCAGGCGTCGAGTCCGCCCAGGGTTGCGACGGCGACCTGCTGGGCGAGTTCGTCGGCGTGCTTTTCGACCTGGTCGGCGACGTTGTTGCAGCCGAACTCGCGGAGTCTGGCGGCGGCGACGTACATCGCGTAGGCGGGTCGGACGGGGAAGTACTTGTCGGCGAAGGCGCCGGCTCCACCGTTGTCGCCGGAGAAGGCGTTGTAGAGGTCTCCGACGAAGTCGAACGGCATCTTGGCGCCGGTGGCGAGACCGCTTCCGATCGCCTCCAGCGAGCTCATGCCGGAGGATTCGCCGCCCTCAGGGGTCATCCCGCTGGGATCGGTGTAGACGGTGGGTGCGTCGGCCGCGTAGGAGTAGGCGGAGCCGTAGGCGGCCGCAGTAGGTGCCGGGAGCGGGTCGCGGCTGGTGAAGCGGCCGGTGGCGGTGTCGTACTCGCGGGCCCGCAGGTACTGCTTGCCCGGGAGCACGGGGTCGTTGTACTGGCCGGCGAATCCGAATGGTGCGTTCGGGGCTCCGCCGGCGACGGTAGTGGTGCCGGATCGACCGTACGGGTCGTAGGCGGTGCGGGTCTGCTGCGCCCCGGCCGAGTTGGTGACGTCTGTGATCGAGCCGAGCCAGTCGTGGTGGTAGTAGTAGGGGCCGGACGGGTTGTGCTGGCTCTGCGGCAGGCCGAGCGGGTCGTAGCTGTAGTCACTGATCAGTGCGCCGGAGCCGTTGGTCTCGGTGGCGATCTGTGGTAGTGGGTTGTTGATGTCCCAGGTGAGGGTGCGGGACAGTGCGCCGTTGGTCTTGGTGGCGACCCGGTTGCCGTCCGCGTCGTAGGTGATGGTGAAGGTCTGCTTGCCCACGATGGTCGTGGGGTGTCCTGCCGCGTCGTAGGTGTAGGTGGTGGCGTGGATCGCGAGGGCGTCGCGATAGGTCTTGGAGCTCCAGATCGCCTTGTTGGCGGTGTCGTAGAGGACGAAGTTGCCGTCGTCCTGGACCTTGGCGAGGGCTCCGGTGTTTGCGGGGGTTCCGCTGCTCCAGAGCGTGGTGCCGGTGGTGTCGGCGACGACCAGGTTGCCGTCGGTCTGCATGGTGGCGTGGGCACCCGGGTGGCCGGCGGTTCCGGAGGACCACACGGACAGTCCGGTGTCGATCGCGAACAGCACGAGGTTGCCGTCGGCCTGCATGATCAGGCGGGCGTTGTTGGAGGCCACGACGGTACCGGCGGTGAGGGTGGTCCCGCTGGCGATGATCTGGTCCTGGTACGGCGTCTTGACGCTGGTGGTGTTGCCGTCGGCGTCGTAGGAGTAGGTGGTGCTGGCCGAGCCGGTGGTGGTCTTGGTGAGCTGGTCGGCGGCGTCGTAGGTGGAGGTGGTGGTGCCGTAGGCGTCGGTCTGGGTGAGGCGGTTGCCGACCTTGTCGTAGGTGTAGGTGAGGGCGCCGGCGGTGCAGCCGACGGTGGTCGGGGTGAGGGGGCAGCCGGAGGCCAGGCGGCCGGCTTGGTCGTAGGTGTAGTTCTGGGTTCCGGTGCCAAGGCCGAGGCGGTTGGCATCGACCTTGGTGGGCTGGCCGGCCGCGTCGCGGGTGAGCTGCCAGGAGGCGAGTGTGGTGGTGCCCTTGGTGCTGCCGATGGAGGCGAGGCGGCTCGCGGGGTCGTAGGTACGGGTCTCGGTGTAGCCGTTGGTGCCGGGCAGGGTGGTGTTGGTGAGGTTGTTGGCCAGGTCGTAGGTGTAGGTGGTGCTGGCGCCGTCGGTGGTGAGCTTGGTTCGGCGGCCGTCGTCGTCGTAGGCGTAGGTGAGCTTCTCGCCGTCCGGGTACTGGCGGCCGGTCAGGGCGCCGCGGGTGTCGTAGGTGTAGGTGAACCCGGTGCCGCCACCTGGGGCGGTGATGGACAGCAGCCGGTCGGTCTTGTCGTACGCCAGGGTCCGGGTGCCGGTCGCGTCGGTTACCGAAACGGGCCGTCCGGCCTTGTCGTAGGTACGGGTGACGGCGGGTGTGGTGTCGGAGTAGGTGGTGCCGGTCGGAAGGCCGCGCGGGTCGTAGCTGGTGGTGGTGGTCAGGCCGCGGGCGTTGGTGAGGGTGTTGGCGTGCCCCTCAGGGTCGTAGCCGTAGGTCGTCTTGTTGCCCAGCGGGTCGGTCACGGCGGTCGGCCGGTGGAGCGCGTCGTAGGTGTAGGTGGTGACGTGGTTGTTGGCGTCGGTGCGCGACGTGCGGTCGTTGACGCCGTTCCAGGCGTTGGTGGTGACCGCGCCGGTTGGGTCGGTGGCCGTGGTCACGTGTCCGGCGGCGTCGTATCCGGTGCTGGTCCTGCGGCCCAGCGGGTCGGTGACGGCGGTCGGACGGTCGAGTGCGTCGTAGGCCGTCGCGGTGGTGTTGCCGAGCGGGTCCTTGACGGTGGTGCGGTTGCCTGCGGCGTCGTAGCCGAAGGTGGTGGTGTAGGCAGCGGGTGTGGATCCGGCGGCGTTGCCGCGTGGGTCGACGACGCTCGTGAGGCGTTCGTCTGTGTCGAAGGTCCAGGTCGTCCTGTTGCCCAACGACGTGGTGGCCGAGGTCCGGTTGCTGCCGGCGTCGTAACCGAAGGACGTGGTCTTGCCCAGCGGGTCGGTGACGCTCGTGAGTCGGTCCAGCGGGTCGTACCCGTAGGTCGTCCTGGCCGAGGTCGGATCGGTGACCGTGACAACCTGGCCGGTGGGGCTGTAGGTCCTGGTGGTGGTGTTGCCGAGCGGGTCGGTCACGGTGACGGGGCGGTTGACCTCGTCGTAGGTGGTGGCGGTGACCGCACCGGTGGGGTCGGTGACCGAGGTGCGGTTGCCGTTGGCGTCGTAGCCGAACGTGGTCGTATAGGCAGCAGGGGAGGCTCCGGCCGCGTTCCCGCGTGCGGTGACGACCGTGGCCGGACGGCCGTTCTTGTCGTACGTGGACGTGGTTTTGTGGCCGAGCGCGTCGGTGACGGACGTCGGGCGGCCGGTCCAGTCGAAGGTGCTGGTGGTGGTGTTGCCTGCCGCGTCCTTCGTGCTGGTGCGGTTACCGGCCGCGTCGTAGGTGTACGTGGTGGCGTTGCCCAGCGGATCCTTCACCGTGGCCAACTGCCCGTCGGCGTCGTAGCTGTACGTCGTCGGGCCGGCCAGGGGCTCGGCAACGGCCGCCAGTTGCCCGCCGGGCTCGTAGGTGTAGGTGGTGGTGTACGCCGCAGGGCTCGCACCGCCGGCGTTTCCCCGCGGGTCGGTCTTCGCGGTGACCCTGCCCGCGGTGTCGTAGGCGAAGGTCGTCTTCGCACCGAGCGGCGTGGTCACCGAAGTGCGGTTGCCTGCGGTGTCGTAGCCGTAGGCCGTGGTGCCGCCACGCGGGCTGGTGAGCGTGGCGAGCATGCCGAGTGAGCCGTAGGTGTAGGTGGTCCTGCCGCCTGCGGGGTCGGTGGTCGCGGTGAGCTGGTTGCCGGTGTTGTACGTGTAGGTGGTGGTGTTGCCGCGGGCGTCCTTGTGCGAGGTGACGTGGTTGGCCGTGTCATAGGTCCAGGTGTTCGTGGCGGACACCGGGGCCGGGGAGGTGCTGGTCAGGACGTTGCCGACCACGTCGTAGGTGAACGTTGCCTTCTTGCCGTTGGCATCCGTCAGCGTGGTCCGGTTGAACGAGCCGTCGTAGCCGTACGAGGTGGTCTTCCCGTACGGGTCGGACTGCCAGCTGATGACCCCGTCGGTGTACTTCTGCGTCCAGATACCGCCGTCGGGGTGAGTCACGTAGGTGGTACCGGGGTTCGCTGCGTCATAGGTGAACGTGGTCTTCGCACCCACGGCGTCGGTCTGGCTCGTCACCCTGCCGCTGCCGTCGTAGACATTGGTGATCCGCGCCTTGCCGAGCGGGTCGGTGACCGTGGTGAGCAGCCCGGCGCCGTCATAGCCGAACGTCGTGGTCCGCCCGCGCAGGTCCTTCACGCTCGTCAACCGGCCGTTGGTATAGCCGTAGCTGATGCTGCGTGCGCCGGGAAGGGTTGCCGTGGTGAGCAGGGCGTCCGTGTAGCCGAAGGTCACGGTGTGCCCGCCGGCGTCGGTGACGGAGGTCGGCTGGTTGCCGGTGTAGCCGAGGGTGAGGCCGACACCGGCGGGATCACGCATGGCCGTCAGTCGCCCGGTGGCGTCGAAGAACACCCGGTGCTGATCGGGCGTCGTCAGCTGGTATCCGCCCGCTGTCTTCTGCAGCTTCGAGTGGACGTACGGGCGGGTCGCGGTCAGCGAGCCGTCCGGCTGAACGGCGTAGTCGGTCTGCGAGCCGTCCTCGGATCGGAACGTGACCACCGACTGGCCGACGATCAGCGATGCCGAGTACGGGAACGCCCACCCCTTGCCGAACGCTCCGGCCGTGGTCAGCACGGACGAGTAGCTCCTGGTCAGCTCGATCGGCCGGCCGGGCCCGGGTATCTGCGCGTCGGTGAAGACTTCTCCGAACGCCCCGGTGGAGGTGTTCACCGGGTCACCGCAGTACTTCACCAACTCCAGGACGATCCCGGTACTCGACGGCGATCCGGGGCATGCCAGCGACACGTTCGCCGGGACCCCGTAGATCGGCACCGGCGGAGCCGAGGGCGAGACGAGCTGATCGGAGGTCCCGTCGCTGTAGGCGTACGTCACCACCGCGTAGTAGTTGACGTCCCGCTGGATCTGCGCCATCAGCGAGCACCAACCGGTCGCCTGGTACTCCGACCACTGCGCAGCATCGACCTGCACGTTGTCCGATGCCCGGTAGAAAACCACCGACACCGCACCCCGACCGGCACCGAGAATTCCGGTAGGTGTGTCAGGGTTGAAATCCCAGGTCGCGCACCACGAAAGACCGGTTCTTCCGCTCTGCAGGTTGTCCGCATAGGAGCGGAGACCGGCGATGTAGGGGTGTCCCGAAGGCCAGGCGGCCGCGCCCTCCGCTGCAGGTGGAGCCACCGACGGCACTGCCGCCTTCGGCGGCGCACCCTTTCCGCCGGCCTTGACCTCGGCCTCCGTAAGCTGCCGGTACCCCGGGGTCCGGGGCCCGGCGACGTGTGCTGCCACCGCAGGCGCAGGCCGGTCAGGAACAGAGCCGCTTCCCAGCTTCGCCACCTGCGCCTGCTTCTGCTTCATCGTCAGGGCGGCAGGTTCCGGGGTGGCCCTTGGTGGCTTGCCGGCATTCGGTGACGGCCCGGCGGCTGTGGGACCGGGACGCGCCGAGGCGGCAGGGGCACCCCCAGCGACCAAGAGAACCATCAATAGGACAGACGTGACCAACCGACGAATATGGTCTTTCATACCACCATCAGCCTCGCTCCGTATCGGAATTACTCATGCATCCAGTGCCTGGACCGGAGAGATGTTCGTCGAGGAATTGAGAACGTGAGGGGACAATGACGAGCCGGGGCTGAAATCCGTCCCTCAATGTCCGAGAG
>NZ_JBEOUL010000069.1:0-9683 GCF_040304075.1 Kitasatospora sp. NPDC094015 | reverse complement strand
TGACGCGCCTTCACCGCCACCACCGCGATCAGATCACGCAAATGCGGCAGATCCCGCGCCAACACCTCGTACTGATCCCGCACCTCCCGCAGATCCCCCTCCTTCACCTGCGGCCACGGCATCCCCGACACCGCCGAGAAAAAGGTGTCCACACCCGACGGAACGACGATCGACGAGTACGACAAGGCAACCTCCGACGGGGCAAGGCTGAACGGACGGACTGCGGCACGCGGGTGCGGACGCACTCCGCCCGCAGACCGTCCCGGCGGATCACCACCCAGCCGTTCCTCGGAGGACGGCTGTCGGTAACCCTTTGGACAGGTCTACGGGCGGAGGTAGTCAATCCGTTCAGCTCCGGGGCCGACCGGGCGGAACTCCCTGTCGCAGTACGGTCAATCACCACCCAAACCGGACAGCGCCTTGGTGATGAAGTCCGCGAGGTCGAGGCTGCCGTCGAGCTCCTCCTCGATGTCGTCGAGCCCCCGGCGGTCGCCCGGTTCGACCGGCTTCGGCGAATCGATCAGCCCGGAGGGGCCCGGCACGGGATCGGCGGGACCGGGTCCGACGGGCGACACGATCTCGGCCACCCACGGCTCGTGCAGGCCCGTCGTCTCCACCCGCGGACGGCTCGGCGGGGTCACCGTCCGGACCGGGGAGTCCGTCCCCCCGAACGCCTGCCGCCGGCGGACCGACACGTCGTGCGGGCTCTCGTCCCCGAGCGGCATCATCTCCATCGGGGCCTCGTGCGGCTCCGGCGTCGCCGTCAGCTTGGGACTACCCGACGGCACCGACCCCAACGAAGCTCCGTCGAACGCCCCCTCCCGGCTCCGGTCCGCCAACGCGAAGAACGCCTGCTCATCGGCGCTGCCCACCCGCCGGTGCGGACTCGGCAACGTCACCGGCTCCTCCTCCGGCCCCCGGCGCGGCCCCGGATCACTAGCCCGGCGAACCGGCGTCGGATCGGCCGACCCTTCCGGCATCGTCTCCACCGGGGCCTCGTGCGGCTCCGGCACCGCCGTCAGCTTCGGGCTGCCGGACGACACCGAACCCAACGCCGCATCGTCGAACGCCCCCTCACGCGACTTGTCCGCCAACGCGAAGAACGCCTGCTCATCGGCGCTCCCCACCCGCCGGTGCGGACTCGGCAACGTCACCGGCTCCTCCTCCGGTCCCCGGCGCGGCCCAGGATCACTCACCCGACGGACCGGTCCGGGCCTGGCCGGCCCCTGCGAGGACGGCGCCTGCGACGGCGGCTCCGGCAACGGCCGCGCCGGACTCGGCGGACGCACCTGATCGGCCGCCGCCGGCTGGGCCTGCGGCCGGCCCACCGGATCGTGCACGGCTCCGCCGGCCGGCTGGGGCTGGGCCTGGGGCTGAACCGGCGGAGCCGGCTGCTGCACCACAGGATCGTGCACCGGACCACCCGCCGGAGGCTGTACGGGCGGCGTCGCCACCGGCGGCTGCTGCACCGGCGCCGGAGGCTGGGCCTGCGGCTGGGCGTGCGGCTGCGGCTGAACCGGCGGAGCCGGGTTCTGCACCACCGGCGCCTGCGGCTGGGGCTGGGGCTGCACCGGCTGCTGCGGCTGCGGCTGAACCGGCGGGACGGGCGCGGGACGGGGCGGGACGGGGGTGGGGGCGCCGAACTCGCCGATCAGGGCGTCGAAGTCGGTGTCGCCGAAGGCCTCGCCGAGCGCGTCGGTGCGCGGGTTCTTCGGGATCGCCGTGCCGTCCGGCGCGTCCTGGCTGAAGGCGAGGTAGTGGTCGCTCATCACCTTGGCGTCGTGCGTCTCGCGTTCGGGGATGTCCACCGAGATCGGGATGACGCCCTTCTCGACCACCCGCTTGTCGCCCTTGAACATCACCACCTCGACCTCGGCGAAGCCGTCGTACCGGGCCATCGGGGTGCCGAACTTGGCGTGCGAGACCACCTGGCCCGCGTTGCCGAGCGAGAGCCCTTCACGGCCGCGGTGCGCCCCGCCGACGATCGCCTGGAAGGTGCCCTCGACGGAGCCGAGCTCCATCTTGACGCCGCCCTGGCCCTGGCCGCTCCACATGCTCCAGTCGAGCCGGGTCCGGGTCGAGGTGGTGGAGGTCGCGTTGGAGGGGCTCAGCTCGACCTTGCCGTCGGTCCGGTCGTACTCCAGTTGGAGGACCTTCAGGTTGACCTCCACCCCGCCGTCCGACACCAGCAGGCGGCGGCCGGGCGACGGGGTGGCGATCTCCTCGCCGCGGGTGGCGGAGCCGAAGTGGCTGGCCAGTTGGGCGTGGTCGGTGGTGTTGCGGGCGACGCTCTCCATCCGGTCCCAGGTGCGGCTGCCGAAGAACCCGGGGCCGTGCAGCCGCAGGATGTCCTGCACGCCGGAGGAGTCGCCGAGCCAGCGCATCACGTCGATGTCGCGCAGGCCCTCGTTCCAGACCCGGGCGGGCGGCGCCTTGACGGTGACCTCCACCGGCGGCTCGGACGGCGCCGGGTGGGCGGGGGCGGTGCGGTGGTCCGGCGCCTCGAACGGGGTCGGCGCGCCGCCCTTGGACGGCCGGCCCTCGACGGCCTCGACGGTGGCCTGGAAGCCGACCTTCGCGGTGGCGAGTGCGTGCGTCGAGGTGCCCAGCCGGCGCAGGGCCCGCCAGGCGCCTCCCGCGGCGGCCTTGGCCTGGTCGACCCGGGTGGCGGGCGGGGTGGGCCGGTGCGGGTCGGGCACGATCCGGTCCCGGCCGAGGTCGACCAGCGGGCGGCGCTCCATCCGGAAGATCAGGGTGGCCTCGCCGGTGTAGCCGCTGCCGGGGACCTTGGCCTTGGTGGCGGCGCCGGTGGAGGTCCGCTGGGCCTGCACGTCGAGCTGGTCGTGGCCCCAGGAGTGGGTCACCTGGACGCCGCCGGTGACGGCCGGTCCGACCGGGAGCGGGTTGCTGGTGCCCTGGGCGGAGACCGTGATGCTGTTGCCCTTGCCGGAACCGAAGCTGGTCACGCCGTCGGAGCTGGCGAAGGACTTCTGCACCTGGGTACCGGTGTTGAACTCGGTCTGCGCGGTCTCGCCGGTGTGTTCCATCCGGGAGACCGCCGCGGTGATCCGCACGGTGCTCCGGCCGTGCTTCACCACGATCTCGTGGCCGGACATCATCGACTTCAACTGCGGCTGGAGCTTGTCGAGTTCCAGCTCCTTGGTGATCTTCTCCTTGATCCCGGCCCAGTCGCCGCCGAGGGCACGCGAGGCGGTGCCGCCGAGGTGGTGCACGGCCGACTCCGCCACCGACCGGTGCGGCCCGGCCGGGTCCGGACCGGCGCCGGGTCCGCCGGGCCCCCCGGGGCCACCGCGCGGCCGCAGCGGGTAGACGTCGGTGACCACGTCGGAGGAGCCGAGCCGGTGGGTGCGTTCGATCCGGGCGGGCGGGTCGAGCGGCTTCTTCACCGGCGCCGGGTCCGGGGCCCCGTGCAGCGGCGCGTCCCGCAGCGGGGTGGCGACGGTGGCCCGCACCGGCACCTTCAGGTCGGGGGCGCCGTGCTTCTCCCCCGTGGTCCGGAACTCGAACTCGACGGTGAAGTCGGCGGTGCCGGTGAACAGACCGGCCGGCTCGACCGACTTGCCCTTGCTGACGGTGGCGCCGGTGCTGTCCACCGTGGAGCCGCTGACCAGGTCGGTCCGGCGGGCGGCGTTGAAGCCGAGGTCCAGGTGCGGCAGCTTGAGCCTGGTCGGCAGCGAGAAGATGTCGCGGATCCGGCGGTCCTTGCCGACACCGGTGGAGACCCGGGTCTGGGTGCCGAGCTCGAACTCGAACTTCTCGACCGTGTCGGTGTGGACGAAGTCCTTGCCCAGCGCGGCCTTGACGGTGACGGTCGCGTCCCAGCCGTTGACGGAGACCGTCTCGGTCAGCTTGCCGCCGCGGCTGAGCTTGGACAGCTGCGGCTTGAGCGCGAACGGGTCGAAGCGGTTCTTGAGCTTCATCACCGCGTCGTCGGGCAGGTTGCCGAACTTCTGCTTCAGGCGGTCCTCGATGGACCTGAGCACGGTGGCGTCGCCGCCGCCGAGGCTGTGCACCACGTCGGAGGCGCTCATCGCGCCGCGTTCGGCGATCCGGCGCGGCGGGTCGTGCAGTTCGGCCGGTGCCTTGTGCGGGTTGGGCGTGCCGGCGCCGGGCCCGGTGAACACGCCCAGCCCGTCGGCCCCGACCACGTAGTTGCCGGTCTCCTTGCGGTCCAGGCTGAGTTCGGCCCGGATCGGCACGGTGAGGGTGTGCTCGGTGCCGTCCACGGTCACCTTGACCTGCACGGCGAGCGCGGCGTCGTAGATCTCCTGCGGGCGGGCGTACTTGCCGTTGGCGTACACCTTGTTGGAGTTGCCGTCCCGCCAGCCGGCCCGGTCGCGGACCTGCCGGGCGTAGCCGCCGCTGATGTCCAGCGTGTCCTTGCCGGAGAGCGGGACCGTGCCGCCCCCGGTGCCCTGCACGGACTTGGTGTCGGAGATCAGGCGGCGGCCGGAGCTGAACGAGGTGGTCTCGTCGACCGGGTTGAGCTCGGCCTTGGCTTCCGGGCGCTTGTACGCCATCTCGGTCACCGTGGCGGTGGCCGAGACCTTGACCCCGTGCTTGAGCAGGGTGGCGGCGGTGCGCTCGGGGGCCTCCAGCGGGATGTCCCGGGTCATCGAGGTGAGCCGGGAGGCGACCATGGGGTGGCTGAACAGCTGGTGGATGTCGTCCTTGACGTCGTTCCAGGAGTCCTTGAGCAGTTCCCGGCCGAGCTTCTCCACCTGCTCGTGCAGCGGGGCGACCGTCGGCAGGTCGCGGACGGTGACGGTGTCGGAGAGGCCGCCCGCGCCGTTCTTGTGCTGCCAGACGGCGTCCGGCGGGCTGGGGATGGTGCTGCCGGGCTCGAAGGTCTTCGCCGTGGCGGCCTGCGGGACGTCGGTGGCGATGAACAGGGTGGGGTCCGACCCGGGCGTGTCGACCACCGGACGGGCCTCGGCCTGCTCGATCAGCGCCCGGAAGTCGACGGTGGTGGTCGCCGTGTCGTGCGATCCGCCGGTCAGGCCCTTGTGCTCGAAGTTCAGCCGGAGTTCGGCCCGGCCGTCGAAGACCACGCCGGCGCCCTTGGTCTTCGTGGTGATCTGGGACTCCTGGCTGGTGCCGGAGATCTGCACCTGGTCCCGGATCAGCTGGAGCCCGGCGCCGCCGGAGCCGATCGAGGCGCCCGCGCCGCTGCCGGACACCTGGGTGGGCAGCGGGAGTTGGAGACCGTCGCTGCTGGTGTCCTGCTGGGTGCGCACGCGCTGGACGCCGGTGCCGACGTTGAACTCGGTCTGCGGGGTGGTGCCGGTCTGCCACATCGCCTTGACCGAGGCGGTGATCTCCACCGAGGCGCTGCCGATGCCCCGGTCGCCGGTGACCTCGATCCTGGTCCGCTCCCCGGACATCATGCTCTTGAGGTCCTGGTGCAGCCGGGTCAGGTCCAGCTCGGCGATCATCTTCTCGCGCAGCTTGGGCCAGAGGTCGCCGACCACCTCCTTGGCCTTGTCCTCCACGCCGTCGAGGACCTCCTCCATCGGCCGGTCGGCGTCCGGCCGCCCGTGCCGGTGGGTGGAGACGTCGAGCACGATGTCGGAGCCGCCGAGCCGGTGCCCCTCCACCACCCGCTGGGGCGGCGCGAACAGCTTGTCCTTCGCCAGCGGCTGCGCGTGGCCGTGCGCGTCGAGGGTGTCGCGCTCCGGGATGCCGATGGTGGCGCCGATGTCCAGCCGCTGCACGCGGATGCCGGGCGCCAGTTCCACCGGCTGTCCGTGGTGGGTGAGTTCGGTGAAGTCGAGGGCGAGGTGCAGCTTTCCGGCGAACAGCGCGCCGGGCTCCACGGTCTTGCCGCGGGCGATGGTCCGGCCCACGTCCAGCGAGGCCGCGCCGTGCATCTCGTCGTGGTGGTAGCCGAAGGTCTCGGTGAAGTCGGTCTTGCCGGTCTTGAACTTGGCCTGGAAGCCCGCGTTGAAGCGGTTGAGGCTGTCCTCCTGGACACCGAGCGAGGCGTACCGGTCGGCGCCGTTCTCGAACTCCACGCTGGGCGCGGTCTCCTGGTAGACCAGGTTCTCCGCGTCGACCCGGATCGACACCGTGCCCTTCCACCCGTTCGCCTCGAACGGCGCCTCCCAGACGTCGCCGCGGGAGAGCGCGGTGAGCTTCGGGCGCAGGGTCATCGGGTCGAAGAAGTCCTGGGCGATGGTCCGGGCGGCGGGGAGGTCGCCCTTGAACCCGGCCTTGAACAGGTCGGTGATCCGGCGGAACACCACCGTGTCCTCCTGGTGGAGACCCACCACCAGGTCCGAGGCCGAGAGCCGCTTGTGGTTGGTCACCCGGGCCGGGGGGAGCCGGACGTCGGCGGGGTCGACCGGCTTCCGCGGCGTGAACGCCGGGTCGTGGTCGTGGGTCTGCGAGTCGTGGGAGAACACCGACATCGCGAACACCGAGGCCTGCGGGGAGGGCGGGTGGCCGGCGGGGGTCGCGCTGATGTGGTCCGGCGGCGTGACGACGATCGAGGGCGGGGCCGGGTGCGCGTGCGGGGCCGTGCCGCCGGGGTGCGGCGCGGCGGACGGCGGGGCGGACGGCGCGGACGGCGGGGGCGGGGCGGGGTGGGTGGTGCCGGTCGGGTGCGTGGTGGGGCCGCCACCGACGGTCGAGACGCTGTGCGGGGCCGGCGGGGGCACCGGCGCACCGGTGGAGGTGCCGGTGGGCGTGGGCGACGAGGCGCCGGGCACCACCGTGGGCGGGGCGGCGGGCGGGTGCGGGGTGGCGGACGCGCCGGGCGCGGGGAGCGGGGCGGCGCTGGCGTCGTAGTGGTTGGACCCGTTGTAGTAGACCGTCACCTGGTGGCCGTCGGTCGGGCCGTAGCGCAGGTACTCGGTCGAGCCGCCCTGGCCGTCCGGGCCGAGGATCCTCAGTCGCAGGCCCAAGGTGTCGGCCAGCAGCGGCGGGAAGGTCTCGCCGAACCCCTGGTGCCAGGACCGCTCCCAGTTGCGCACCGCCTGCTGCAGGCCGGTGAACTCGGTCGGCGACAGCGGGCGGTCGCTGAGCGTCAGGTGCCGAACGTTGAGGTCGACCAACGAGGCGTCCGGCAGGTCGTGCAGGCCGACCTCGTGCGGGGTGCCGAGCAGGTGGTGGAACTGCTGCTCCGGGCCGACCGCGCCGTCGCCCAGGTTCCAGCCGATCTCCTCCTCGACCAGGCGCAGGTTCTCCCCCCGGGCGACCCGCTCGTCGATGTACTGCCGCCGCAGGTCGTGCGCGTCGGTGGCGGGCTCCACACCGTGGCCGCGCAGGTAGTCCTCGGCGGCACTCTGCTCGGCCGGGCTCTTGAACTTCCACGGCACGGTCAGCTCGGCCTGGTGGCGGGCGGCCGCCCGGTCGCCGCCGGGGCCGGCGAGCTCGTCGGTGCGGGCCGCGAGGTAGCGCTCGCGCAGCAGCCGGGTCGGCACCACCTCGTGGGTGGTGACACCGCCGACGCCCAACCCTGCCAGACCGGCGAGCAGTTCGGACCGGCTCCGGGCGGCGTACCGGGTCTGCAGCTCCGCGGTGGCGATCTTGCGGTAGCCGCGGGTGACCTCCGGCGGGAGGTTGGCCGCGCCGGTCGTGGTGAGGTGCTGGGAGACCGCTTCCTTCAGGGCGAACGACACCGAGATCCCGCGGCCGGTCATGCCGCGGTCGGCGAGCAGCCGGGCGATCCCGCTCGGGTCGCTGGTCGCCACCGAGTTGAGCAGGCACAGGCCGTCGCCGGTCACCGGCACTCGCGGCCCGGGGGCCGGGAACGGCGCCTCCGGCGGTGGCAGGGTGCCGTGGGTGGCCGCGCCGCTGCTGCTCGAACCGGTGGCCGTGCCGCCCGGGTCGGGCGCGGTGCTGCTCGAACCGGCCTGCCCCTGCTGGTCGGTGCCGGTGAAGTCGGCGGCGACGGTGGGCCGGACGTGCTGCTCCGCCGCGTCGCCCGCGGCGGCGTTGAAGCCCGCGCCGCCGGGGATCGGACGGTTGTCGCCGTCCAGCATGATCGCCCAGACCCGGGTGACCTCCGTCGGCAGCGGCTGGTCACCCGGGGAGTGCAGGCCCTGCTGGGCGTCCACCCAGACCAGGCCGTCGCCCGGTACGTTCACCAGGTTCCAGGCGTGCCCCTTGCCGTTCTCCCGCCAGGCGAACACCATGGCGCCGGAGCCCGGGCCGCCCTCGGTGATCCGGCGGGCGACCTCGTCCAGGCCGGCCGAGCCGAGGCCCACGTACTCGGCCGGGTGGCCGGTCCACTCCTGCGCGTCGGCGAGAGCACCGCGCGGGCGCTCCCGGGGCAGCGGCGCGACCTGCGGGTCACCGTGGAAGCCCGCGTGGAAGGCCATCGCCGCGACACCGCAGTTGACCTGGCTGAGCAGGCTGCCGCCCTCGTCGCGCGGGTTGACCATGCCGACCCACTCGGACGGGTGGGCGAACCGCTCGGGCCGGCCGGCGCCGCCCATCGCCTGCTCCAGCGCCCACCGGGCGTCCGGGTGGGCGGCGTCGTAGCCGTCGCCGGAGAAGGTGTGCAGGAAGGAGTCGAGCGGCAGCAGCGGCTGCGGGGTGCCGTCCCCGGCATCGAACGGGTACGGGCCGGACGGCGAGGGGTCCGGGCGCGGTCGCTTGGCCTGCGGCTCGGGGTCGGACGGCGCGGCGGGTCCGAGGTCGTCGCGGTCGTGGGTGCCGTCGTGGTCGACAGCGTGGTGGTCGGCGTCGTCGCGGTGGTCGGCCTCGTACTCGTCCCGGGTCCGGCGGCCGGTGGTGGGCTGCGACGGGCCGTCCCCGACCAGGGTGACGGTGTCGGCGTCGTCGGGGTGGTGCGGCTGCTGCCGGGGCTCCTGGTGCTGCGGGGGGTCGGACGGGCCGCCGTGGTGGATCTGCCAGATCCGGCCGTCCTCGACGCCCACCACCAGCTTCAGGCCGTCCACCTCGCCCTCGTGCAGCATCAGGCCGCCGCCCGGGCGCCCGGGGTCGGGGTAGCTGCGGAGGGGGTGCTGGACGACCCGGTAGGCGGCCGCCGCCAGGTCCTCGTCCGACCAGTGCGCCAGCACTTCGCTCGGGAAGCCGTCCTTGAACCACCAGGGTGCCATCAGCCGCTCGACCTCGTCGGGGTCGGGGCGGGTGGGCGCCGGGTCGTCGTCCTTCGGCCGGTCCGCGGGGTCGGCAGCCTGGGTACGGTCCGCGGGGTGGGCACGGTCCGCGGGGTGCACCGGGTCGGTGGCCGGCGTCTCGCGGTGCGGGGCGGCCGGTTCGGGTCGCGGGGCCGGGGATTCGACCTGCCCGTGGCCGTCGGTCGAGGCGGTGGCGGTCACCGGCCGGGGCGCGTCCACCGGCTTCGGGACGGCCGTACCGCCGGAGTCCGCGACCGTCCGGGCGGGCTTCGGGGCGTCCACGCCGTCGCCTCCGGCGACCGTCCGGCCGGGCTTGGGCGCCGTGACGGGGGCGTCGTCGACCAGGGTGGCCTGGGAGTCGGTCCGCACCGGCGCCGGCCGGCCGGACGGCGGGAGGTCGAACAGGGCCTCCAGATCCGCATGCCCGAACGCCTGCGCGAACAGATTCGCATACTCATGATCCGGCGGCCCCGCCAACCCCCGCGAGAACCCCAACACCTCACCCCCCGCCACCTCCCGACCCGACGGACCCATCCGCGGCACCGGGAACGGCGCCGGATGCCCCGCCAGATT
>NZ_JBEOUL010000068.1:0-9847 GCF_040304075.1 Kitasatospora sp. NPDC094015 | reverse complement strand
CGGACGATCCCGAAGACCGGGCCGACCACCGCCCGGTACAGCGTGCGGTAGGCGTCGTGGTCGCCCACGGCGACCTTGGCCACGAGCTCCTGGAGTTCGTAGCCCTGGGGCGGTGGCCCGAAGGACGGCCGGATCGCGTTCACGGTGTCGCGGCGGTCCGTTCCACCCGGGCCGGCGACCCGGGCACGGCGCGTAGGGCGGGGGTCGGGTGGGGAGGTGCCATCGCTGCGGCCTCTCACAGCTCGGTGCGGGGGCCGGCGGAACGGCCCGGCCACCCTTGATTCGAAGCCGGGGACGGCCCGGACGGGTCGGCGGCGAACTTTTCTGTCGGCGTCTGCGTGGCGGGGGCCGGCCGCGACCGACCGGGCTTCCTCTGCGGTTGCTCAAATCCCTTGTCGTACGAACGAGGTGGCCAGCACGATGGCCGGTATGACCGGTTTCCTGGGATTGAGCAGCAAGCACAGCGCCGTCCTGTCCATCCGTGACGCGGACGTGGTCGCGGCGGCCCTGGCGCGGGCGCTGGAGGGTGCGCCGGCCGCGGAGCGGCCGGGGCTGGAGCGGGCGCTCGCGGTGGTCGAGGCCACCGCGGCCGCCACCGAGGTTCAGGTGCGCGCCGACTGGGCCCGCTCGCGGCTGGCCGCCGTCGGCTTCGCGGGTGACCTCGACTCGGTCGCCGCGGTGAAGGCGCTGCGGCAGGCGGAGCCGGCGCTGAGCCTGCTGGCCGCGGTGCAGCTGCAGCGGGACGCGCTGGCGGCGCCCGCGTGATCGCGGGCGCCGCCGTGGAGCCGTGGGCCGGCCGCGGTTCGGGCGGGCGCAGCCGATCGGCTGCGCCCGCCCCCGTGCGGCGGAGGTCAGCCGGCGAGTTCCTCGCGGAGCCGGCGGGCGGCGCCGACCAGGCTGTCGAGCGAGGCCCGGGTCTCGGCCCAGCCGCGGGTCTTCAGGCCGCAGTCGGGGTTGACCCACAGCCGCTCGGCCGGGATCGCGGCGAGGCCGGCCCGCAGCAGTTCCACCGCCTCGTCGGTGCTCGGCACCCGCGGCGAGTGGATGTCCCACACGCCGGGCCCGACCTCGCGCGGGTAGCCGGCCTCGGCGAGCTCGCCGGCGACCTGCATGTGCGAGCGGGTGGCCTCCAGCGAGATCACGTCCGCGTCCAGCTCGTCGATCGCGGTCATGATCGCGCCGAACTCGGCGTAGCACATGTGGGTGTGGATCTGAGTGTCCGCCCGGACCGCCGACGTGGCCAGGCGGAAGGACTCGGTGGCCCAGTCCAGGTAGACCGGGCGGTCGGCGGCGCGCAGCGGCAGGGTCTCGCGCAGCGCCGGTTCGTCGACCTGGACGACGGCGGCGCCGGCCGCCTCCAGGTCGGTGACCTCGTCGCGCAGGGCGAGGGCGACCTGCCGGGCGGTCTCGGCGAGCGGCTGGTCGTCGCGGACGAAGGACCAGGCGAGCATGGTGACCGGGCCGGTGAGCATGCCCTTGACCGGACGGTCGGTCAGGTCCTGGGCGTAGCGGTACCAGTCGACCGTCATCGGGTGCGGGCGGGAGATGTCGCCGGCCAGCACCGGCGGGCGGACGTACCGGGTGCCGTAGGACTGCACCCAGCCGTGCCGGGTGGCGAGGTAGCCGGTGAGCTGCTCGGCGAAGTACTGGACCATGTCGTTCCGTTCGGGCTCGCCGTGAACCAGGACGTCCAGGCCGGCCTTCTCCTGGAACGCGACGACCTCGCGCACCTCGGCCTCGATGCGTTCGCGGTAGGCGGCGGCGTCGATCCGGCCGGCGGTGAGGTCGGCGCGGGCGGTGCGCAGTTCGGTGGTCTGCGGGAAGGAGCCGATGGTGGTGGTCGGCAGCAGCGGCAGGCCGAGCCGGGCGCGCTGGGCCTCGGACCGTTCGGGGTAGGCCTGGGCGCGGCGGGCGTCGGCCTCGGTGACGGCGGCGGTCCGGGCACGGACGGCCGGGTCGCGGGTGATCGGCGAGGTGGCGCGGGAGGCCAGGTCGGCCCGGTTGGCGGCGAGTTCGGCGGTGATCGCGCCGGTGCCCTCGCGCAGCCCGCGGGCCAGCAGGGCGACCTCCTGCGCCTTCTGCTTGGCGAAGGCCAGCCAGCGGGCGATCTGCGGGTCGAGGTCGCGTTCGGCGTCGGCGTCGAGCGGGACGTGCAGCAGGGAGCAGGACGGTGCGACGTCGACCCGGTCGGCCAGGCCCAGCAGGGTCGCCAGGGTGGCCAGCGACTTCTCCAGGTCGTTGATCCAGATGTTGCGGCCGTCGACCACGCCGGCGATCAGGCGCTTGCCGGGCAGCCCGCCGACGGCGGCGAGCGCGTCCAGGTTGGCGGCGGCCGGCCCGGTGAAGTCGAGGGCCAGGCCGTCGATCGGGGCCTTGGCGAGGACCGGGAGCGCCTCGCCGAGCCGGTCGAAGTAGCTCGCGACCAGCAGCTTGGGGCGGTCGGTGCGGGCGCCGAGCTCGCGGTAGGCGCGGGCGGCGGCGTTCAGCTCGGCGGGCGTGCGGTCCTGCACCAGCGCGGGCTCGTCCAGCTGCACCCACTCGGCGCCGGCGGCGCGCAGGTCGGCCAGCAGCTCGGCGTAGACCGGCAGCAGCCGGTCCAGCAGGGTGATCGGCTGGAAGTCCTCGGCGACGCCGGGCGCGGGCTTGGCGAGCAGCAGGTAGGTGACCGGTCCGACCAGCACCGGGCGGGCGTCGTGGCCCGCCGCGAGGGCCTCGCGGAGCTCGCCGACCGCCTTGGCGGGGTCGGCGGTGAACGCGGTGTCGGGGCCGAGTTCGGGGACCAGGTAGTGGTAGTTGGTGTCGAACCACTTGGTCATCTCCAGCGGCGCGACGTCCTGGGTGCCGCGTGCCATGGCGAAGTAGCCGTCCAGCGGATCGGCGTCGACGGCGGCGCGGTGCCGCGCCGGGATCGCGCCGACGGCGACGGTGGTGTCCAGCACGTGGTCGTAGAGCGAGAAGTCGCCGGTGGGCACTTCGGTGACGCCGGCTTCGGCGAGCTGCCGCCAGTTGTCCCGGCGCAGGTCGGCGGCGGTGGCCAGGAGCGCGTCGGCGGTGACGGCGCCCTTCCAGTACCCCTCGACGGCCTTCTTGAGTTCACGGCCCTGCCCCTGGCGGGGGTGGCCGTAGGTGGTGGACCGGGTCGCCGCGGCTGCGGACTTCGCTGTCAAGGGACTCTCCTTCGCGAGTCTTGCTCCTCGAGTACCCGGTGACGGGACGAGAGCGCGAAGGTGCGACCAACCGGACGGACGCCCGCAGGGTGCGGCTCCGCCAGGTGTGCACGCCGACCCGCCCACGAGGTCACCGGAGGTCCGCGCACGATGGTCGCGCACGGGCAGTGGCAGGTCTTCGGACTCGCGGGCACGTCCACCCGTCCAGGGCGGACACCTACTGGCCGTCGCTTCCCGGACCCACGGGCCCAGTGCGTTTGACGGCGGTCGTTCCCACTCACCGCTGCGGGGCAGTCCCGGATTCCCACCGGGTTCCCTCTTACGACACCCCGCCTGGCGGACGGGGCGAACCAGCTGCGGTGCCAGCCTAGGGCCAAACCCCCGGCCCGGGCAGCATCGCCCGCCGGTGCGTCCACGGAGTGAGACCGGGCGGCGCGTTCCGGCCCGGCCCGCGCGGCGAATCCGTAGGCTCGGACCATGCGGATCGTCTCGCTCCTGCCCGCCGCGACCGACCTGGTCACCGTGCTCGGTCCGGGCCCGGCCCTGATCGGCCGCCGCGGCCCGCGGGTGGTCCGCGGGGCCGAGGTGCTGGCGCACGTCCTGCACGGTGTGCGGGCCGGTGCACCGGTGACGGCGGACGAGGCGCAGCGGGTGCGCCCCGGGCGGTAGGGCCCGGGGCGCACGGGCCCTACCGAGGAGCGGCCGATCAGCGGTGGGTGAACTCCGGCGGCCGCTTCTCGGCGAAGGCGGCCATGCCCTCCTTCTGGTCGGCGGTGGCGAACGTGGCGTGGAAGAGCCGGCGTTCGAACCGGACACCCTCGGCGAGGGTGGTCTCGAAGGCGCGGTCGACGCTCTCCTTCATCATCACGGCGGCCGGTGCGGACATCGCGGCGACCGTCTCCGCCACCGCCATCGCCTCCGCCAGCAGCCGGTCGGCCGGGACGATCCGGGAGACCAGGCCGGCCCGCTCGGCCTCCTCGGCGCCCATCATCCGGCCGGTCAGGCACAGCTCCATGGCCTTGGCCTTGCCGACCGCCCTGGTCAGCCGCTGCGAGCCGCCGATCCCGGGGATCACCCCGAGCTTGATCTCCGGCTGCCCGAACCTCGCGGTGTCGGCGGCCAGCAGGATGTCGCACAGCATCGCCAACTCGCAGCCCCCGCCCAGCGCGTAGCCCGCGACCGCGGCGATCACCGGCTTGCGCAGCGCGCCGAAGCGGTCCCAGGCGGCGAACCAGTCACCGAGGTAGGCGTCGACGAAGTCGAGCGACTGCATCTCCTTGATGTCGGCGCCGGCCGCGAAGGCCTTCTCCGAGCCGGTGACGACGAGGCAGCCGATCACCGGGTCGCGGTCGAACTCCGTTGCCGCCACGACCACTTCGTTCATCAGCTGGGTGTTCAGCGCGTTGAGCGCCTTCGGCCGGTCGAGCGTGATCAGCCCGACCCGGCCCTTGCGGTCGACCAGGATGGTCTCGTAGCCGGTCACTCGGCGTCCTCCTTCTCGGCCTTCAGCGTGGTGATGATCGCCGAGAAGTCCAGGCCTGCGCCCTCGCCCGCCGCGAAGGAGGCGTACAACTGCGCGGCCCTGCGCCCGAGTTCGGTCGGCAGTCCGGCGGCCTCGGCGGCCCCGGCGGCGAGGCCGAGGTCCTTGGCCATCAGGGCCGCGGCGAACCCGGCGGCGTACCCGCGGTTGGCGGGGCTGGCCGGAACGGGCCCGGGGACGGGGCAGTTGCTGGTGAGCGCCCAGCACTGGCCGGAGGCGGTCGAGGCCACGTCGAACAGCGCCTGGTGGCTGAGGCCGAGGCTCTCGCCGAGCACGAAGGCCTCGCCGACGGCGATCATCGAGATCCCGAGGATCATGTTGTTGCAGATCTTCGCGGCCTGGCCGGCGCCGGACGGGCCGCAGTGCACGACCTTGCGGCCCATCGCCTCCAGCACCGGCCGGACGGCGTCGAAGTCGGGCTGCGCGGCGCCCGTCATGAAGGTGAGGCTCGCGGCGCTCGCCCCGGCGACCCCGCCGGAGACCGGCGCGTCCACCGCCCGGTGGCCGGCGGCCGTGGCCAGGTCGTGGGCCGCGCGGGCGTCCGCGACGTCGATGGTGGAGCAGTCGACGAAGTACGTGCCGGACCGGGCGGCGGGCAGCAGCTCCGCGTAGGCGGCCAGCACGTGCCGGCCGGCGGGCAGCATGGTGATGACCAGGTCGGCCTCGCGGGCCGCTTCGGCGCCCGAGCCGGCCGCCTGCACCCCGGCGGCCTCGGCCTGCCGGAGCGCCTGCGGGGCCAGGTCGAAGCCGCTGACCCGGTACCCGGCCTTGACGAGGTTGGCGGCCATCGGACCGCCCATGTTGCCGAGTCCGACGAATCCGATGTGACGGGTCACCAGCGCTCCAGGGGTGTGGTGGTGGCGAGGCCGAGTTCCCGCTCGCCGAGCGGGGTGAAGTAGCGGTCCACGGCGGCGGGCGCGACGGCGTCCAGGGTGGCCGGGTGCCAGTGCGGTGTGCGGTCCTTGTCGATCACCTGGGCCCGGATCCCCTCGGCCAGGTCCGCGGTGGCGAGCGCCGCGCAGGAGGTGCGGTACTCCTGGTCCAGCACCGCTTCCAGCGGGCCGAGTTCGCGGGCCCGGCGCAGCGCGGCGAGCGTCGCCTTCACGGCGCTCGGCGAGTTGGCGGTGATCCGGTCGGCGGCCTGCTTCGCCTCGGGTTCGCCGCTGCCCAGCAGGCGGTCGAGGATCTCCTCGACGGTGTCGGCGGCGTAGCAGACGTCGATCCAGCCGCGCTGCGCCGCCAGCCGGCCGGGCGGGGCGGGTGCGACGTACCGTTCGAGGACGTCGTGGACGGGCCGGGCGGTGAGCTCGTCGAGCAGCGCGGGCAGCTGCTCGGCGGGGACGAAGTGGTCGGCGAGCCCGCAGGTCATCGCGTCGGCGGCGCCGGCGGAGCCCGCGGTCAGGGCGAGGTGGGTGCCCAGCTCGCCGGGGGCGAGGGCGAGCAGGTAGGTGCCGCCGACGTCGGGGACGAAGCCGATGCCGGCCTCCGGCATGGCGACCCGGGTGGTCCCGGTGACGATCCGGACGCTGCCGTGTGCCGAGACGCCGACCCCGCCGCCCATCACGATGCCGCTCATCACCGCGACGTAGGGCTTGGGGTAGCGGGCGATCCTGGCGTTGAGCCGGTACTCCGCGCGCCAGAACTCCTCGACGGCGCCCGGGTCGCCGCCGGTGGCGGCGCGGTGGATGGCCACGATGTCACCGCCGGCGCAGAAGGCCCGCTCCCCCGCTCCGGTGACGACGACGGTCTCGACCCGCTCGTCCTGCTCCCACCCGTCGAGGGCCTGGTGGATCCGCGCCACCATGCCGTGGGTGAGGGCGTTCAGGGCGGCGGGGCGGTTGAGGACGATCAGGCCGGCGCGGCCGGCCGTGCGGACGAGGACCTCGTCGGGTTCGGTCCCGGTCATCAGGCGGCTCCGGTCAGGCCGCGGGCGACGATGACGCGCATGATCTCGTTGGTCCCTTCCAGGATCTGGTGCACCCGCAGGTCGCGGACGATCTTCTCGATGCCGTACTCGGCCAGGTAGCCGTAGCCGCCGTGCAGTTGGAGCGCCTGGTTGGCGACGTCGAAGCCGACGTCGGTGGCGTAGCGCTTGGCCATCGCGCACAGCTCGGGGGCCCTGGGGTCGCCGCGATCCATGGCGGCGGCGGCCCGCCGGACCAGGGAACGGGCGGCCTCCAGCTCGGTGGCCATGTCGGCGAGCCGGAACTGCAGGGCCTGGGCGTGCAGCAGTCTGGTCCCGAACGCCTCGCGGTCGGCGAGGTAGGCCGTCGCGCGCTCCAGGGCGACCCGGGCGCCGCCGAGGGAGCAGGCGGCGATCCCGATCCGGCCGCCGTTGAGGCCGGCCATCGCGATCCGGAAGCCCTCGCCCTCCGCGCCGAGCAGGCGGTCGGCGGGCAGCCGGACGCCGTCCAGCAGCACCTGGCGGGTCGGCTGGGCGTTCCAGCCCATCTTGTGCTCGTTCGGGCCGAAGGACAGTCCCGGGTCGTCGCGGTCCACCAGGAACGCGGAGACGCCGCCGGGCCCGGGTCCGCCGGTGCGGGCCATCACCAGGTAGACCTGCGAGGTGCCGGCGCCGGAGATGAACTGCTTGACCCCGTGCAGGGTCCAGTGGCCGCCGTCGCGCACGGCGCGGGTGACGAGCGCGGCGGCGTCGGAGCCCGCGCCGGGCTCGGTCAGGCAGTAGCTGCCGAGGTGCTCGGCCGCACAGAGTCCGGGCAGCCAGCGGGAGCGCTGGGCCTCGGTGCCGTAGCGGTCGATCATCCAGGCGACCATGTTGTGGATGGACAGGTAGGCGGCGATGGACGGGCAGCCGGCGGCCAGCGCCTCGAAGGCCACCACCCCGTCCAGCCGGGTGAGTTCGGAGCCGCCGGCGTCCTCGCGGACGTAGATCCCGGCCAGGCCGAGGCCGGCGGCCTTGCGCAGCACGTCCACCGGGAAGTGCTTGGCCCGGTCCCACGCCACGGCGTGCGGCGCCAGGTGTTCGGCGGCGAAGGCGCCGACCGCCTCGGCGATGGCATCCTGTTCCTGCGTCAGTTCGCCGGTGCTCATGGTGCTCACGGTGCTCATCCCATCGTCGGGATGGTGAAGCTCGCGCCCTCCTTGACCCCGGAGGGCCAGCGCGAGGTGACCGTGCGGGTGCGGGTGTAGAAGCGGATCGAGTCCGGGCCGTGCTGGCCCAGGTCACCGAAGCCGGAGCGCTTCCAGCCGCCGAAGGTGTGGTAGGCGATCGGCACCGGGATCGGCACGTTGACGCCGACCATGCCGGTGTTCACCCGGCGGGTGAAGTCCCGGGCGGTGTCGCCGTCCCGGGTGAAGATGGCCACGCCGTTGCCGAACTCGTGCTCGCTGGGCAGGCGCAGCGCCTCCTCGTAGTCGGCGGCGCGCACGACGCAGAGCACCGGGCCGAAGATCTCCTCGCGGTGGATGCGCATCTGCGGGGTGACCCGGTCGAACAGCGAGGCGCCGAGGAAGAACCCGTCCTCGTGGCCTTCGAGTCGGAAGTCCCGTCCGTCGACGACGAGTTCGGCGCCCTCCTGGACGCCGAGGTCCAGATAGCCGCGGACCCGGTCCACGGCGTCGCGGCCGACCAGCGGGCCGAAGTCGGCGTCCGGGTCGTCGGAACGGCCGACCTTGAGTGCCGCGATCCGCTCGACCAGCTTGGCGACCAGGGCGTCCGCGGTCCGCTCGCCGACCGGGACGGCCACCGAGATCGCCATGCAGCGCTCACCGGCCGAGCCGTAACCGGCGCCGACCAGGGCGTCGGCGACCTGGTCGAGGTCGGCGTCCGGCATGATGATCATGTGGTTCTTGGCGCCGCCGAAGCACTGCGCCCGCTTCCCGTGGGCGGCTGCGGTGGCGTAGACGTACTGGGCGATCGGGGTGGAGCCGACGAAGCCGAGCGCCTCCACCCGCGGGTCCTCCAGCAGGGTGTCGACGGCTTCCTTGTCGCCGTTGACCACGTTGAGCACGCCGGGCGGCAGGCCCGCCTCCAGGAACAGTTCGGCCAGCCGCAGCGGCACCGAGGGGTCGCGCTCGGACGGCTTGAGGATGAAGGCGTTCCCGCAGGCCAGCGCCGGTGCGGCCTTCCAGAGCGGGATCATCGCGGGGAAGTTGAACGGGGTGATGCCGGCGACCACGCCGAGCGGCTGGCGCATCGAGTACACGTCGATGCCGCTCCCGGCGTTGTCGGTGAACTCGCCCTTGAGCAGGTGCGGGATGCCGGCGGCGAACTCCACCACCTCCAGCCCGCGCTGGAGGTCGCCGTGGGCGTCGGCGACGGTCTTGCCGTGCTCGGCGGCGAGCAGCCGGGCGATCTCCTCGCGCCGCGGCTCGACCAGTTGGAGGAAGCGCAGCAGCACCCGGGCGCGGCGCTGCGGGTTCCAGGCGGCCCACTCGGGCTGGGCCTGGGCGGCGTCGGCGATCGCGGTCTCGACCTCGGCACGGGAGGCCAGCGGCACCCGGGCCTGGACGCGGCCGGTGTTGGGGTCGAAGACGTCGCCGTAGCGGCCGGAGGTGCCGGCGGTGTGCTTGCCGGCGATGAAGTGCGTCAGTTCACGGACCATCGGTTCCTTCTCTCATCAGGGTGGGGAGAGGAGGAATGGAGGGCACCGCCCGGTGCCGGCGCACGGTCGTGCGCGCCGACGGCGGGCGGCGGTTCACGAGATCGTCAGGGGCGGGTGCGCACCCGGACGATCGGCACGGCAGGGCGCGGGGCGGTGGAGCGGGAGCAGCCCGGAGTCATGCGTGTCGTCTCCATCCTCGTGGAAAACACGGACCACCCGCGGCCGGTATCCTGACTCCCGGATCGACGCCCGTCCCAGGCCTTCCCGGCTGGCTGCCAGTGGCCGTCGTCCACAAGGACGGACTCCCCGGTCACAGTGGCGGGACCGTGCCGGAATTGCACCGGCTTCCCTGACACCGCGGACCTGCCACCGACCATATAGTTGGACGTCCTAGTAAGTCCAGAGGCTCGCCCGCATCGACCCGGCGGGCCGCGGACGAGCCTCCCCCACCCCCTGGGAACGGCCGGGCGTCAGCCGCGCGGCGGGCGGGTGGCGGTGTCCAGGTAGAAGGCGTCGATGGTCTGCACGGCCTTCTCGAACTCGTCGAGGTTGACGGGCTTGGTCACGTACGCGTT
>NZ_JBEOUL010000067.1:0-10432 GCF_040304075.1 Kitasatospora sp. NPDC094015 | reverse complement strand
AGGTGCGCGATGTGCGCGAGGAACTCGGTGCGGTCGGCCCACTCGCCGTCGGTGCGCTGGCGGTAGTCGGGGGCGAAGTGCCGCTCGGCGGCCTCATCCAGGCTGAGGCCCGGGGTGAGGAGCAGGTCGGTCAGGGCGGTGCGGATGTCGGTGCGGACGGTGGTGCTGGTCATGGCGGGTCCTTGGGAGCGGTTTCGGATGGGGGTGTGCGGTGCTTGGTGGGGTGGGTGTCAGGCGTTGGTGGTGGCGAGGGTGTCGTCGAGCCAGTCGTAGATGCGGGCCAGGGCGAGGCGCATGGCGCCGGGGTGGCAGTGGGCGCCGGCGCCCTCCGCCACGGTGAAGTGCATCAGGGTCTTGGGGCAGGTGAGGTGGTCGTAGAGCTGCGCGGGCTGGCCCTTGAAGAACTCGTCCTCCTCGGCGTCGCAGACCAGGGTGGGGCACTGGATCTTCTCGGCGATGCCGCCGGCGAGGGTGTGGTCGAGGTAGGCGGCACCGAAGGCGCGGGGGGTGTCGACGCCCATGACGTACATGCCGTGGTTGAACGCCCAGCGTGCGGTGGGGTTGTGGGCCATGACCGCGTCGAGGGCCGCGTCGAGCTCGGGAGCGTGCTCGGCGCGCAGCAGCCGCTCGGCCTCCTCGCGGTCGTAGGGGGTGAAGCGCACGGAGACCTCGCCGAGGTCGAAGACACCGTCGACGGCTATGCAGGCGGCCAGCCGGTGCTCGAAGGCCGCGGCCCTGGGGGCGAGCAGGCCGCCCATGCTGGAACCCAGCAGCGCGATCCGGTTGTTGTCGACCTCGGGGAGCGTCTCGGCGAAGTCGATCACAGGGGTGATGACGTTCTCCCAGTCGGTCCGGAAGACCAGGCCCTGGTGGTGGAGCGGTCCGGGCTGGCCGGGACCGTCGAAGGCCAGCACGGTGTAGCCGCGCTCCACCGCCGCCATCGCGCCGCCGAAGTGCATCTCCTCGGCGGTGCCGTCGAAACCGGAGTGCATGATCACGGTCGGGCGCGGCGTGCCGGAGGTGTCGACCCGGTAGAGGTAGCCGGGCAGCGTGGTGCCCTCGTAAGGGATCTCGACCGGCTCGATGACCGGGGTGAACAGCGCCGCCGCCGCCCGGAAGCAGGCCACGCTGCGGTCGTACGCGTGGTCGTGGCGGGGATCGCACGGGTTGCCGTGCAGGAAGAACTCGGCGGAGCGGTAGTAGTTGGAGGCCCGCAGGAACCCGTCCCGGGCGCTGACCTTGTGACCTGCCTTCAGCGCGCGCTCGGCCTCCTCGGCCACCCGGTCCGCGGTGGCCAGCCACTCGGTGTGCCAGCTGTCGTAGTCACCCTCGACGATGCGCTCGCCGGTGGCGACGACCTCGCCGAAGTCGGCGCCGCCGTAGGCGATGTGGCTCATCGAGCGCAGGGTCTCGTACCAGAACTGGGTGTTGTTCGGGAACAGCAGGTTCTTCATGACAACCTCCTCGGCATTAAGCACTGATCTGTGCTTGTGATGAGGACTGTAGACCCCCGGGCGCCATTAAGCAAATATCTGTGCCTGCGAGTTGGAAGAGGAAGTGCCTCCGGAACAAGCCGCCGCACGCACCCTCACCTCGCCGGCCGGCCCGGCGGCATCCCGTACGCACCCGCCAAGAACGCCGCCACCCTCGGCGACGGCCACCAACCCGGCACCGCGGACCGGCCGTACTCGCAAACCCGGTCGCAGGACGGCGGGGAGGTAGGTGCACAGCAGGGTCTGCTCGCAGTCGACGACCGCGCCGGCGGCGCCGAGTCTCGCGTCCGGCGCGACGCTGAGCGGCGGCCAGGAACGGCATGGACCGCGAGTGGAAGGAGGACATCCCGAGCCGCCGGGCAGTCAGAACGAGCTGCGGCGCACCCTCGGCCGGCCCCCGCCCGCCACGTGCTGCCGAGCAGGCGCCGCTCCAGCCAGCTGATGACCTGTTGCAGGATGGTGGGGCCGAGGTGGCGGTTGGGATCGCACACGGCCAGGTGGTCGTTGTCGGTCAGGTGGTGGTCGCCTGCGCGCGGGATGCGGGCAAGGGCGGTGCAGAGCGGACCGACAGCGGGGCCGACCGGACCGCGGGGCACAGCCTCCAGCCCGTGCCGGGAGCCGTGGGCGGCCTCACGCGCCCGATCGACGACCTGCCCGCGGTGGTGCTCGGCGCGCAGAGCCTGCTGGCATTCTGGGTCCCCGTCCACGCCGGCCGCCCAGGTGGAGGCGCATGCCGCCGCGCCCGCACCCACGCCGCTGCGTCAGAACGGCGGCGAGACGGCCCCCTCGCCGACGGCGGACCTCACGAACCCGGGGGAACCTGCCCCGAAGGCCGCCGCCAGGGTGTACGCCAGCGCGGCTTCCAGGCCGGTCACGGCAGCGCCGGGACTCCACTGCGCCGCCACACTGCCGTCGGCCGAACGGCGCAGTTCGCCGATCCGGGCCCCGTCGCGCCGCAGGACACTGCACCTGGCGGTGGTGGGCGTGAAACGGTAGTCGTGGCCGCCGTGGCGGACATCGACGCGCCGGGAATGCCTACCGAGGACGGCCTTCCCGCCTTTCGAGCCACCGCGGGCGCGCAACCCTCAGGGCGGGCGCCAGGACAGCTGGGGCACCGTGCGGATCCTTCTCCCGGGGCGCCCCGCCGGCACGGCACAAAAGGGGGGAAACTGGCATGGCGGACATCAGCGGTGCCGGCAACACTGGAGTGAGTGAGGCGCACCGAACTCGAGGAGCTCCACGAGGGCATGGACGCCATGGACCCGGTCAACCCCCTCGAAGCGCCCGCAACGACCCACGCCCACGTCGGCCACGAGGTGGCCGCGCCCACCCCGTACCGCATCCGGACAGCGGGCCCGCGCGGCAACCCCGCCCATAAAACCCGACTCCGCACACCCTCGCGCATCCAGAATGCCCCGGCGGCCCGATCGGACGCCGACCTGCCCGCTGCCCGGCACCAGCAGAAGGGGTCGCGGTCGGCCACCATCCACTCGCCGGACTCCACATCGCCGCCATCTTCATCCGGTCAGCAAGATGCTCCGAACGAAACAGCCTGGGTCAGGTACTTGCCCTGCAGGGATGAGGTGGCCGCGTCGGCCACGTCGGCCCGGGGACCGGCCATGCACTCCTGGAGGAACCCTCGAACGCGGGGGCCTGTCCATCCCGCCGCGGCTACGGCAGCCCAGAATCGGAGACCGTCGAGAGGGTCCAGGGGTCCGAGGAAATCGAGAACGTGGTCGATCGTGGCCCCATCCAGTGTGAGGCGCTGCACGGCGACGGCGCGCAGGGCGCCGTCGGCGAGCATCGGAGTGCCGGCGCCCAGACACCAGCGCAGCGAATCGACCGTGCCGTCGGGGGCGCTGAGCCGGACAACGGCGTCGCCGAGCGCGACATACACCGTGGTGGCCTCGAAAGGGCGCTGGGCAAGATCACGGAGCATGCCGAGAGCGGCCCGGTGGCCGCACGTTCCGAGGGCCATCACGATTTGGTACTGGGTCTCCCATGTGCGGGCGTCACGAACCTCCCGCTGAAGGGCCTCCATCAGCGCCGGGCCCGCGGCCGGGCCGGCGAGCCGGCGCAGGCGCGATGCGGCGGAACGCCGCTTGGGTGAATGCCGATGGCCGAGCTGCGCCACGGCCCCGTCCAATGTCAGTGCCATCGCGACCCCCTTCTCGGCGACTCAGTCTTCGTCGGCAACGTATGCCCTTGCTCCGACAGGGCGATTCGGCCCCGTACGGCGGACCGCCCCCACCCGTCCACCAAGATGATCCGGCACGGGACGACCCCGGACCACGGATCAGCCGAAGTCGGTGGACAACTCGTCGCCGGCCGGACCGGCGTCCTCGCCCCAGTCCCGCCCGGCGCGGGCGACCCGATGCGCCCCGTTCAGTCGATGTCGTGCAACGTGCCCGCCGGCAGGCCGAGTTCGCGTTCGGCCGTGGTGAAGACGAGGGTGTCCAGCGCGGGGTGGGTGAACGGCGATGTGTCGTTCGCGTAGGTGCCGAGTCCGTCGATCGCCACCAGGATGACCAGGCACGCGCCCAGCGGGTCCGGGGTGGTGAACTCGCCGGTGCGCACGCCGTCCTCGATCACGGCGGTCAGGGCGTCGCGCATGATCGCCTCCTGCTCGGCGACCACGGCGTTCAGCGTGGGGCGGTAGCGGGAGAGGTGGCGGGCGTTGAGCCAGAGCCGGCCGAAGTCGACGAAGTCCTCGCCGTTGAGGCGGTGCAGCAGGCGGCCGAGGCGTCGGGTGGGCGCGAGCACGGCGTCGGCCTGCGGGAGCAGCGACTCGCGTTCGCCGGTCACCGCGCAGGCGAACGCCTCGCACAGCAGCTCGTCGATGCTCGGGAAGTAGTGGCCGATCAGGCCGGGGCGCACCCCCAGCTCGTCGGCGACCTGCTGCATCGTCGTGCGTTCCAGTCCGCGTTCCAGCGACAGGCGGGCCGCGGCCTGCAGGATCTCGCGCCGGCGCTCCTCGGCGGACTTGCGGGTCCGGGCGGCCTGGGGGGTTGACGTCATGAGGAACAGCCTATTGGATATCGCACCAACAGGCTATTGGTGTCAGCATCAATAAGGGTCGGCTCCCCTCGCCGCCACCCTCCCGGGCCTCACCCACCCGGGGCGGTGCCGCCGTCTCCCCCACCGAAGGAACCCCCATGGAGCGTTCTGCAACCGGCCCCGTCGTGGCCGCGGCCTCCTCCGGACAGGACCGCGCCGGTTCGTTCGAGAGCCGCGGCATCGACTGCGTACCCGACTCCGAGCGGCACGGCCGGGCCCGCGAACTGTTCACGCTCTGGGCCGCGCCGAACGTGAGCTACCTCAGCTTCGTGGTCGGCGGCGCCCTGATCCTGACCGGCCTCTCGCTCGCCGAGGCCCTCGCCGTCACCGTCGCCGGCAATCTCCTGTGGCTCCTCACCGGCTTCATCGCCGTCAGCGGCCCCGCCGCCGGCACCTCCGGTTCCGTGATCTCCCGCGCCATGTACGGCGTCGTCGGCAACAAGGTCGTCGTGCTCACCGGCTGGCTGATCGCCTCGCTCTACCTCGCGCTGAACTGGTCGGCGGCCTCCGTCGCCGGGCTCGGCCTCACCGGCCGGATCGGCCTCCCCGACACCCCCGCCGTGGACGCCCTGGTCGTCTGCCTGATCGCGGGCGCCACCATCCTGGTCGCGATCTACGGGCACGCGACGATCGTCCGCCTCTACGGCGCGCTGAGCATCCTGCTCACCGTGGTGTTCCTCGCCGTCACCGTCCTGGTCCTCACCCGGACCGACTGGTCCTACACCCCGGCCGAACCCCTCACCGGCCTCCACCGGCTGGCCGTCCTGGCCTCCGGATTCACCATCGTCGCCTCCGCCCCGCTGTCCTACTCCAACAGCCCCGACCTCTCCCGCTACCTGCCCCGGGACACCAGCGCGAAGGCCATCACGCTGTGGACCGCGCTCGGCGCCTTCCTGCCGAGCGTCCTGTTCACCGCGATCGGCTCCCTCGCCGCCACCACCCTCGACATGAGCGACCCGCAGGCCGCGCTGGAGAGCGTCATGCCGTCCTGGTTCGCCCCCGTCCTGGTCATCGCCGTGGTGCTCAACACCGTTGCCAACAACGGCATCACCGCCTACAGCTCTGGCCTGTCGATGCAGTCCGTCGGCATCCGGCTGCACCGCGTGCTCGCCGTGCTGGTCGTCGGGCTGATCGGCACCGCCATGACGCTCTTCGCCCTCCTGGTCTTCGACTTCCTGACCGCCGTCAACACCCTGATGGAACTCGTCGTCGTCATCACCGGCCCCTGCATGGCCGTCTACGCCACCGACATGGTCCTGCGGCGCAACCGCTACGACGGCGAGCAGCTCCATGACCAGAGCCGCACCAGCCCCTTCTGGTACCGCGCGGGCGTCAACCGGGCCGGCGCGCTGGCCACCCTCGGCGGCACCGTCGCCGCCACCCTCTGCGCCGGCACCGGCACCTGGGCCGGCCCGCTCTCCGCGGCCATGGGCGGGCTCAACCTCGCCGTCCCCGTCGGGATCCTCGGCTCGGCGGTCCTGCACTGGGCCCTGTCCCGGGCCTTCGGCACCCTGCCACCCGCCGTCGCCGTGGTGCCGCCCAGGCCCGCCGCGACCGTCCAGCACTGAGAGAGCGACCATGACTGCCGACCTCATCCTGCACGTGGCACGGATCGAGAACTTCGACCCCGTGCCCGGCCCGGCCACCGACACCGTGGTCGCCGTCCGCGACGGACGGATCCTCGCCCTCGGTGGCGAGGACCTCCTCGACCGGTGGACGGGACCCTCCACCACCGTCCTCGTGTTCCCCGACGCAACCCTCACCCCCGGGCTCACCGACCCCCACGCCCACCCGGTGTGGGGCGCCATCGAGACCGGCACCGGCCTGGACCTCGACGGCCTGACCACCCTCGACGCCGTCTGCGCGCGCATCGCCGAGCACCTCGCCGCCCGAAGGCCCGGCCCCACCACCGGCCACGCCCCCGGTCAGCCGGCCGGCACCCCGGGCAACGACGCCGAGCCCTGGGTCACCGGCTTCAACCTCGACATCAACGTCTTCGACACCGAGCCCACCGGCCACCCGTTCGAACAGCGCCTCCCCGGCGTGCCGATCTCGCTCATGACCCGCGACGCGCACTCCCTCGTCATCAGCCCCGCCGCCGTCGCCCGCACCGGCCTGACCGGCGCCGAGACCTTCGACGACGCCTCCCGGATCGCCACCGGACCGGACGGACGGCCCACCGGCTTCGTCGTCGAACTCCAGGCCATGGACCTCGTCCTGGCCCACTACCCCGAGGTGCCCCTGGCCGAGGCCGCCGCCCACGTCGCCGACCGGCTGCACCGGTTCGCCGCCACCGGCCTCACCGGCCTGCACGCACTCGACTTCGCCCCGCCCTCCGAGGACGTCTACCGGCGGATCGAGACGGACGGCGACCTGCCGCTACGGGTGCGCTGCTCACCCCTGGTACCCGCCGACTCCACCCGCGAGGTCTGGGAGACCGTCGCCGCCCAGCAGCACCTCGCCGGCCGCCGCTGGCACGTCGCCGGCGCCAAGTTCATGCTCGACGGCACCGCCGACAACGGCACCGCCTGGTTCGAACTCCCCGACCTGCACGGCCAGAACCACCACAGCCTGTGGAAGAACGTCGACCGCTACCGCGAAGCCGTCCGCTTCTTCACCGAACGCGACATCCCCACCGCCACCCACGCCATCGGCGACCGGGCCGTGCGCACCGCCCTCGACGTGATCGAGGAGACCGGCCACGCCCCGTCCGCCCCGCACCGCATCGAACACCTCGAATCGATCCCCGACGACCTGCTCCCCCGCTTCGCCGCCCTCGGCGTCGTCGCCGGCCTCCAACCCGCCCACGCCACCCGACTCACCAGCCCCGACCAGAGTGACAACTGGTCCCTGCGGATCGGCCCGCAACGAGTCGCCCACGGTTGGCGCACCCGGGACCTGCTCGACCACGGCGCCACCATCGCGCTCGGCTCCGACTGGCCGATCGGCGTCGCCGACCCGCGCACCGCCCTCGCCGACGCCCAACTGCGCCGCCCGGTCGAGCAACCGGACACCGCCCCCGTCCAACCCGGCCAGCGGATCACCGCGCGCGAGGCCTATGCGGCCATGACCCACGCCCCGGCCGCCGCCGCCGGCGCCACCGGCCGACTCGGCCGCATCGCCCCCGGCCACCTCGCCGACCTCACCGTCTTCGCCCGCAACCCCCTCGATCTGACCCCCGAGGAGCAAGCCGCCAACCCCGTCCTCGCCACGATCGTCGACGGCACCCCCCTGCACCACGCACCCTCCCCCACCGCACAGGAACGCACCCCGTGACCCCAGCATCCTTCCCCCGCCCCGACCACCGCGCGCACATCGCCGTCCACGCCACCGACCCGCGCGAACGCGGACACGCCCGCGGCCGACAGCTCGCCACCACCCTCCACCACGCACTCGACGGCTACGACCGCCTCTTCACCCTCGCCGGCATCGACCCCGCAACCGTCCGGGGCGACGCCGACCGCGCGCTCCAGGCGATCCACGCCTTCCGCCCCACCCTGAGCGCACAGATCGAAGGCATCGCCGCCGGAGCCGCCGTCGAACCCTGGCAGATCGCCGCCCTCAACGCCCGCACCGAGATCCTCGCCCGCAGCCGCGCCGTCCCGCCGGGCGAATGCTCCACCCTCGTACAACGCCTGCCCACCCCCACCGGGACCGCCACCCACATCGGAGTGCAGACCTGGGACTGGCACGTCGAACTCAGCCACGCCTGGCACACCATCACCTCCGGTGGCGCCACCCACCGCTACACCGGCATCACCGAACACGGCATCCTCGCCAAGATCGGCGTCAACAGCGCCGGCGTCGCCCTGCACTTCAACATCCTCGGCCACCGGGACGACCGCGTCGGCGGCCTGCCCGTCCACGTCCTGGCCGCGCTCCTCCTGGAAGAGGCCGACAGCGCCCGGCACGCAGTGCAGATCCTGCATGAGGCACCCCTCACCTCCTCCGGGTCCTTCCTGCTCTTCGACGAGCACGAAGCCCTGCTCCTCGACCTCAGCCCCGCCGGTATCCACGAGGCACCCGCAACCGCCCCCGGAACCTACCTGCGCACCAACCACTTCCTCACCACCGTGCCCGCCGAGCACGAGAAGACCTGGCTCTACCAGCCCGACTCCGGCCAGCGGTACGGCTTCCTCCGCGACCGGATCGCCCGCGAACCCGTCACGCAGGCACAGGACCTGATCGAACGGCTGGTGACCGGCCCCGGGGAACCCCCCGTGACCTGCATCCCCGACCTCACCGGCCCGCCGGGGCACCGCTGGGCGAGCCTGGCCACCGTCCTCCTCGACCCGGCCAACCGCACCGCCCGCGTGCTCGACGGCACCCCCGCCGAACGCACCACCCGACCCTGGCACACCCTCCACGCGTGACCGCACCTCCCACCAGCCCCACCGGTCCGGCCCGTCCAACAGCGACCCGACAGTGACGGTGAGCCGGGCCGGGCCGGGGCGACCGCTGCTGACGATGCTGTCGGTGGTGCCCGCTACGCTCCGCGGCCATGGGACTTTTCATCACCGTGGGGCTGCTGGAGGATCTGGCCTCCCACGACCCCGAGGGGCTCGCCCACCACCGCGACGCGTTCGCGCGCCTCAGCGCGGCACTCGCGGCCGTCGGCATCGACTGGCAGGAACCGGAGATCAGCGATCCTCCGGTCATAGCCGCCGTCCTGGCCGGCTTCCCCTACGACCATCTGACCCACCTGCGCCGGGCCTTCGTCCTCTCCGAGTACGGTGAGCCGGTCACCTCCGCGCTGGAGACCGACCCCGCGCAGTACGACCGCGACCGCCGGAAGATCGACGACGAGACGGCCGTGCTCGCCTCCCATCTCCTCTGCCACGCGGACGACTCCGGCTACTACGTACCGGTCGACTTCGACGATCCACTCTTCCTCGGACCCGAGGCGGGCGTCGACGGCCACGGCATGGTCGGCTCCAGCCAGCGCCTGCTGGCCGAGCTGGTCCGCCTCGCACCGTCCCTCGGCATCCACCTCGACGCCGCCGGCACGCTCCCGGCCGCCGAGGCGTCGATCCTGGCCGGCCTGCGAACCGGCGAACCCTTCGTGGCGGAGAAGTTCATCTGGCACCAGCTCTACCGCGCCTGCCGGGCCAGCATGGCCGACGGCCACGCCATCGTCTTCCACTGACACCCGACGAAATCCCCGACCACAGGCGGAGAGGGCAGGATTCGAACCTGCGCGGGCCCCAGGGGACCCTGCTCGGTCATCAGGCGCCCGATGAGTCGACCGGGGTGCCTCTCCCCACCGGGGCCCGCCCGACCTTGACGTGTCCTCGGGACACCCGATCTCAGTCTTCGGCCAGCAGGGCTTCGCGCAGCTTGCCGAGCGTCCGCTTGAGCATGCGGGAGATGTGCATCTGGGAGTAGCCGAGCTGCTGGCCGATCTCGGCCTGGGTCAGCTCGGAGCCGAAGCGCAGGGTGAGGAGTTCGCGTTCGCGGTCGGTCAGGGCGGCGATGGCGGGCTTGAGGGCCTGGCAGCTCAGGACGAGTTCGTAGTCGCGCTCCTCGAAGGCGATCCGGTCGCCGAGGGTGGGGCCGTCGTCGGAGTCGGAGCCCGAGCCGATGTCGAGGGAGCCGGCGGTCTGGGCGCGGGCGGCGACGATGCCCTCGCGGATCTCGGCCTCGTCCATGGAGAGGTGTTCGGCGAGTTCGGCGGTGGTGGGGGCGCGGTCGTGGAGCTGCTGGAGTTCGTCGGTGGCCTTGGCCAGGGTGATCCGCAGCTCCTGCAGGCGCCGGGGGACGTGGACCATCCAGCCGGTGTCCCGGAAGAAGCGCTTGATCTCGCCGGCGATGGTCGGGATGGCGAAGGTGGTGAACTCCACGCCCTGCGCCGGGTCGAACCGGTCGATCGCCTTGATCAGGCC
>NZ_JBEOUL010000066.1:0-10840 GCF_040304075.1 Kitasatospora sp. NPDC094015 | reverse complement strand
GTCCACCTGCGGCAACAAAGGGGCTATCCGCTCCCATGCCGCATCCGTCAACTCACCTCGACCTGCCACAAGATCAATTATCAGACAGGCTCTAGTCGCCTGCAAGGGAACGCACGGAAAACCCGCACAGGTGCACACCCAGCTGTCCACTGCGGCCGTCCATGCCGAGGCGGTCCACATCGGAACGCCGGATGAGACCCCGGCCATGGTGTTCGGCACGGAGATCCCGGGCAAGGACCCCATCACCCTCCACCTGCTGGAGGCGCCTGGGGACGGGACGTTGCACCTCAGTGCCGGAGTCGGCGAGGCCGATCTGGACAGCCCGCCCGAGGACCGCGCCGTCCTACCGGGAATCGACCTCGCGTGGGGGACTGGTGAGAAGCCACGGATGGTCTCCGGCTACCACGTTCGGCCTGAGGAATACGGCTGGTTCCGCCGTGTCGTCGCGCACGCGGACGCGGCAGGTCTGATGGCCTTCACCGGAGGGGGTGAACCCACCGCGCAATACCTGTCGAAGCGCCAGGGGAAGCGGCACTACGAGCAGTACACGCATGCGGGTACGGGTATCGTCCAGGACGTCGCGTACTCCGTCCACGGTGTCGACTTCGTGGGCACCGATCACGTCTTCCGGCTGAACGGCACCCGAGTGGAGGCCTTCTCGGGGATCGCCCGGGACCTCTTCACGGACCTCGCGGCCGGTCGGGTCGAGGAGTACCGGCACAAGGCTCACGCGCTGCGCTCGGATTGGCCGGCCGGGCAGTGGGACGCCAAGTGGAACGGGCCGGTCTCGTTGAACCAGGACGGGTCGGTGATGGCCATCCGCGTGCTGCGCTGACGTCCAGGCCGATGACGGGCCCGGCGGCGTCGGTGGGCGGCTTCGGCTCCCGCCGAGGCCGCCGCGCGGCGGTCACGGAGGATGTCGGCAATCGTGGGGGCACGGGCGGGCAGGGATGGAATCATGTGGGGGCCCGAAGGGTGCCGGATGGTCGAGCCGAGGTAGGAGCGGGACGTGGGGGACAGGCAGCGGACCGGTCGGAAGCCCCGGGCCGTCCTCGCGGATGCCGAGCAGCTCCATGCGGTCGCTCGTGCGGTCATCGACGACCATCGCAGCGCAGTCACCCAGGTCACCGAGGCCGCGGCTGCTCTGAGGGATCGGCTGGTGCGCGACGAACTGACCGCCATCCCTGTGGCCAAGCTCAGGGAGGTGACCGACGGGCGGCTCAGGGTGAGCGCGCTGGAGGCTGCTGGCCTCGGCACCGTTCGGCACATCGTCGACGCCTCGGCGTACTCGCTCCAACTGCTCCCGGGAGTCGGCGCACAGACGGCCGCCCAGGCGATAGCGGCTGCCCGGCAGATTGCCAAGGCGACCGAACAGACTGTGGCGGTCCGGTTCGACGTCGACCGTTGGGATCCGATGAGCACCGCACTGGTCATCGCGCTCCAGCGGCTGGTCGTCGCCGGGCCCGATGCGGCCCGCGCCCAGGAGATCGCGCAGCGGGTGGTCGGTGAGGTGGTCATCCTCGTGGCCGCGGCCCAACCGGCTCGGGGCGCCATCCGAGGCCTCCTCGCCGGGCGGCGACGCAGGCAAGAGGCGTTCGCAGCGGTGGACCGGCTCACGTCTCTGCTCACAGAACTGGAGGCGGAGGCCGTACCGCTGCTTTTCGCCCAGGCATCCGCAGACCTCCTACGCCCGCCTGCCACCGTGATCGAGGCGTGGACGGACTTCGAGTACCGCTCGGCCGAGTTCTACGGCGTGCTTGACGACATTGCCGGACTCGGACCGGTCGAGGACGGCGCCTCCGAGGGCTTCCTACCTGAGGAACTGTCCGACCGGGTCCGCGCCGAGCCACTGGACGACACGCAGTGCACGGTCTCGCTCCGGGGCTACCAGGCCTTCGGAGCGCGCTTCGCACTCCGGCAGAAGCGGGTGATCATCGGCGACGAGATGGGCCTGGGGAAGACAGTTCAGGCGATTGCGGCGATGGCACACCTCCGAACTCAGGGCAGCGCACACTTCATCGTCGTCTGCCCGGCCAGCGTCCTGATCAACTGGACCCGGGAGATCGAGTCGCGAAGCACTCTGCGCGCCTACCGTTTCCACGGTCAGGAGCGGGAAGCGGCCTCTGAGGAGTGGCTCCGGAACGGTGGTGTCGCCGTGGTGACATTCGACGGACTCCGCCGATTGCAGGTCCCTTCGGAGCTCGCTGTCGGCATGGTCGTGGTAGACGAGGCCCACTACGTCAAGAACCACAAGGCACAGCGCTCCCTGGCGGTTGCCGCGTGGACCGACCGGGTCGAGAGGGTCCTCTTCCTCACCGGCACTCCGATGGAGAACCGGGTCGAGGAGTTCCGCAACCTGGTGCACTACCTCCAGCCGGACCTGCTGCCCCGGATCCACAGCGGATCAGCTGCCGCGGGGTCGAAGGCATTCCGAAAGGCGGTTGCGCCGGCCTACCTTCGCCGTAATCAGCAGGATGTCCTCACCGAGCTTCCCGAGGTCGTTCACGTCGATGAGTGGGAGGAGTTCACGCCGACTGATTCCGCCGCGTACCGGGCGGCCGTTGCCGAGGGAAACTTCATGGCCATGCGCCGTGCGGCGTACGCGGATCCTGCCCGGTCGGCGAAACTGCGGCGACTGCGGGAGATCATCCGGGAAGCCGCCGACAACGGGCGGAAGGTCGTCGTCTTCTCCTTCTTCCGGGACGTGTTGGCCATCGTCCAAGACGCCTTGGGACAAGGGGCATTCGGCCCGATCGATGGCAGTCTTTCGGCGGTCCGTCGCCAGGACCTGGTGGATCAGTTCGCCGCTGTGCCGGGTCACGCGGTGCTACTGAGCCAGATCCAGGCCGGAGGCGTGGGGCTGAACATCCAGGCCGCTTCAGTCGTCATCCTGTGTGAACCGCAGGTCAAGCCAACCACGGAGAGTCAAGCCGTGGGCCGGTGCCACCGCATGGGACAGGTCCGGCGAGTCCAGGTGCACCGGCTGCTCGCCACAGACAGCGTGGACCAGCGAATGTTGGAGATCCTGCGGGCGAAGAACCGACTCTTCGACGAGTATGCGCGTCGAAGCGAGGTGGCGGAGTCGACACCCGAGGCCGTCGACATTTCGGAGCGTTCCTTGGCGGTGCGGATCGTGGAGGACGAACAGCTCCGCCTCGCCGCAATGGCGCATGACTGAGCTCGTGCGACACTGCACGGCACTGGGCACGTTACTGCGAATATCCGGTAACAGTGATGCTGTGTGAGCAGGCGCCGGGTGGGCCACCCCCGGCGGGTGGATGGGTACCTGCTCTGCACGGGGGCCGGATTCTGGCAGGCTGTTCCGGTGAGCGGGAATGCATCGGCGCCTGGGGACCGGTTTCGGGATCAGCGCGAACGTAAGTACGGGTACGACTTCCTCGACGAGGTGTGGGTGCGCTGCCCTCGGTGTGATGGGTGTGCTGCCGTCATGCCGCACCCGGAGGCCCCTGCCGACGGAGACGCCGCAGCCTCCGGGGGCATGAACGTCCATAGCCGACTGCGCTGCAAGGAGTGCGGCTTCTTCAAGGACGAGACTGTCGCCTCCGCTGCCGTGAGTGGCCCTGTCGATCCTTACTTCCGGCGGCCGGTGTGGTTGCAGGAGAGCTGCTGTGGACATGTGCTGTGGGCCTACAATGCTCGCCATCTCGATCTGTTGGAGGCCTATGTGGCGGCCAAGCTGCGTGAACGCGGAGAGCTGTTGCCTTGGGCTCCTACGAGTCTGGTTGAGCGGCTGCCCACGTGGTTGAAGGTCGCCAAGAACCGTACCGAGGTCTTGCGGACGATTGGGCGTTTGCGTTCGACGTTGCCTGCTGAGGGCTAAGCCCGTAATCGATCTTCGACACGTCTCGGACACGGGCCCGAGCTCGGCGGTTCTCCGACTCATGCGGTCCGAAGGAGGTCGTGCAGGCGGGTGATGCCGAGCATGGCGTGGTGCACGCCATCGCCCTTGAGGTGGCAGTCGCGCAGTATCGTCCAGGTTGTCATGCGCGCGAAGACGTGCTCGACGCTGGCCTGGACCTGTTTGTGCTCGCAGTTGTGTTCGGCCTGCCACTCGGTGAGCTCGCCGCCGGGTGGCCTCCGGTGCGGGATGACGAGGCCGTTGCCGGGATAGCCGCCGTCGGCGATGGTTGTCGTCTGGCCGACGGCGGCCTTCACGCCGGACTTCTCCCAGGCCTTACAGCCGTACTGGTCGCCCGGCAGGGGCTTGCCGACAGCGACGACCAGATGGGTGTGAGCGTTGATGACGACCTGGTGATTGGTGGAGTACCTGTAGTTTTTTGGACTGCTCGGCGACGCTGTGGTCGCGGGTGGGCACGAGCGTGCCGTCGACGATGAGAACGGTGCCGGCGCGGAAACGCTGCCGCTGCTCGAGCGCCAGCAACGGCCCAATGTGGTCGACCATGCGGTCGGCAGCCGACTTGGAGACGCCGAACAGTGGGACGAGCTGACGTAGTGTCAGATTGGCTCGCCAGTAAGCGATGACCAGCAGCACCTGGTCCTCCAGCGGCAGTGACCAGGGACGCCCTCGCCGAGTCAGCTCAGCACCTTCTCGGCGCAACATAGCGATCAGTCTGCGGAAGTCGCGCGGTTGCAGTCCGCTGAACGGGGCTATCCAATGCGTTCCGACGCCGTGATCACACCAGCCATGTGATGAGATCGTTCCACACCTATGGACCTCGGAGAGAGACCGGTACCGGGTGCGATGTAGGTCTGGCGTGGATGGTTGCCGGGCGACGTCCCGGTGTGCGCGTGGTGAGTGTCGAGCGGGACCGTCGACTGGTGGAGGCGACATCCGAATTGCTCGCTGACTTGCCCGATGTCGAGATCGTCCATGACGACTGGACCGCCATCTACGACCACGGCCCCTTCGACCTGCTCGTGGTCGACGGCGGGGGGAACGGCAAGCAGACGCCGGCAGCTGATCCGGAACGCCTGCTGACGCCCGCCGGTTCGATCGTGATCGACGATTTCACGCCGCTGACGAAGTGGCCTCCGGTGCACGAGGGAAAGCCGGACGGTGCTCGGATGGGCTGGTTGAACCATCCGGCGCTCCTCGCGACCGAGGTGCAGCTCGCCGCGTACCTGTCGACGGTGATCGGGAGCCGGCTACCGTGAGCGGCGTCGACTTCGGCGCGGAGACGCGGACCTTCGTGGAACGACTCCGCGGCGGCGCTGACACGTCCGGTGTCGGCGGGATCCTCGCCACGTAGGCCTCGCAGGAGCGGATCAGGTGTTCGCAGTCGTTGCGCAGCAGGTGCCCGGCCGCGGGTGGGCCCCGGCCAGCAGGGCGCGGTAGAGCGCCTGGAGTTCCCGGCCGGGGGTGGTGCCGAGCTCCTCGGCGAGTCGGCGTCGGACGGCGCCGTAGCGGTCCAGGGCCTCGGCGCCGCGCCCGGCCGCGTGCAGGGCCTGGATCAGTACGTGCTCCAGGGGCTCGGCCAGCGGGTACTCGGCGGTGAGGTCGGGCACCGAGGCGATGACCGCGCCGGGCCGGCCGAGCCGGAACTCGGCCTGGGCCCACCGGACCGCTGCGTCCAGCCGCCGCTGGTGCCAGCTCGCCCGGACCCGGGCGGCCCACTCGCCGGAGAGGCCCGCCAGCGGCTCCCCGCGCCACAGGCGCAGGGCCTCGGCGAGCGTCGCGGCCCCGGCCTCGTCGTCGTGCTGGCGGTCCTCCGCCGCCCGCTCGACCAGGCGGCGGAAGCGGTGCAGGTCGACCCGTTCGGGCTCGACGTCCAGGACGTAGCCTGCGTGGCGGCGCTCGATCCGGGCGGCCGCCTCGCCACCGGGGGCGGCCGTCTGCCGGAGCAGGGCCCGGATCCGGCTCAGGTGCGCGTACAGCACAGGTCTGGGGCGGGCGGGCGGCCGGTGGCCCCAGACCCGGTCGACCAGGGTCTCGATCGGGACCGGCTGCCTGACATCGACGGCCAGCGCGGCCAGGACCACCTGCTGTCGCGGCGTCCCGATGTCGAGCGGCCGCCCCGCCGACCGCACCTCGACCTCGCCCAGTAACCGGACGTCCACAGGTACCCCCACGTGATCGACAGCGCGTGCGAACCGTCCGCCGCCCCCATGCTGGCTGGCCCGCAAGGCGGCCGCAAGGTCGGTGCACAGGCCGCCGCGCCAGAGTGGCGCGGGGCCGTGCGCGCTCCGCGCCCCGGGTGCCCGGCGACAGGTGCCCGACCCCTCGACACCCCCCGGAGGTACCCAGCATGCGGAGATCCCTCACCCGACCGTCCGACCGTTCCGGCCCGGCCGCACCGCCGGTACGGGCCCGGCGCCGACGCCTCCGCCTCACTCCGGCGGGCCTCGTGGCCGCCTTCGCGTTCGTCCTGTTCGCGGCGCTCACGCCCGCGCCCGCCCAGGCGGCCGACCCCGTCCGCTACGAGCTGGTGAACGCCCGCACCGGGCTGCGCGCCGACGTCATTTGGGCGTCGACCGCCTCGTACACCGGCGTCTTCCTGTGGCCGAACAACACCAGCGCCTCGCAGGAGTTCGAGATGCTCGACAGCGGCAACGGGTACTTCCGGCTCAAGGCCCGGCACTCCGGCCAGTGCCTGATGCTCGACTGGCGTTCGGGGACCTACGCGAACGGCACCCCCGTCCTCCAGTACCCGTACTGCGACGCGGGCTACGCGCCGGCCGAGTGGACCACCGCCTGGGTCGGGCACACCTGCATGTGCTTCCCCACCACCATGATCCTGAAGAACCGGGCCACCGGCCGCTGCCTGGACGCGGCCGCCCCGTCCGGTGTGCCGGCCCAGCAGGCCGTCCTGCAGCAGTGGGACTGCATCACCACCGACGACGTGTGGAACACGGCGAACCAGAGTTGGGCTCTCCCCGTCGCCGGCTGACCGGCCCGGGCCCGCCGGACGTCCGCTCCCGCCGCCACGCACCGCAGCACGGCTCACGGACAGGGCCCGCCCGGACGCGGTGTCCGGGCGGGCCCTGTCCGTGAGGTACCGGTCAGCCGGTCAGCCGGTCGTGGTGTGCTGGCGGACGGACGCGGCGGGGGCGGCCTGGGCCTGGCCGGGGAGAGCCTGGAGGATCGCGTCCACGCTCTGCTTGGCGTCCCCGAAGAGCATGCTGCTGTTCTCGCGGAAGAACAGCGGGTTCTGCACGCCCGCGTAGCCGGACGCCATCGAGCGCTTGAAGACGATCACCTGCTCCGCCTCCCACACCCGCAGCACCGGCATCCCGGCGATCGGGCTGGACGGGTCGTCGGTGGCGGCCGGGTTGACGGTGTCGTTGGCGCCGATGACCAGGACCACGGACGTCTTGGCGAAGTCGTCGTTGATCTCGTCCATCTCCAGCACGATGTCGTACGGCACCTTGGCCTCGGCGAGCAGCACGTTCATGTGCCCCGGCAGCCGCCCGGCCACCGGGTGCACGCCGAAGCGGACGTCGACGCCGCGCTCGCGCAGCTGGCGGGTCAGCTCCGCCACCGGGTGCTGGGCCTGGGCCACCGCCATCCCGTAGCCGGGGGTGATGATCACGGACTGGGCCTGCGCCAGCAGTGCGGCCGTCTCCTCGGCGCGGATCTCGCGGTGCTCGCCGTGCTCCTCCTCGCCGCCGGTCGGCGCCTCGATGCCGAAGCCGCCCGCGATGACCGAGATGAACGAGCGGTTCATCGCCCGGCACATGATGTACGAGAGGTACGCGCCGGAGGAGCCGACCAGCGCCCCGGTGACGATCAGCAGGTTGTTGTCGAGGAGGAAGCCGGCGGCGGCCGCGGCCCAGCCCGAGTAGCTGTTCAGCATCGAGACGACGACGGGCATGTCCCCGCCGCCGATCGAGGCGACCAGGTGCCAGCCGAGCAGCAGTGCCAGCACCGTCACCGCGACCATCAGCCCGAGGCCGGGGCTCGCGGTGAACCAGGCGGTGAGTCCCGCGAACGCGGCCAGCGCCCCGAGGTTGAGGGCGTTCTTGCCGGGCAGCGTCAGCGGGCGGGAGGCGATCCGGGCCGACAGCTTGAGGTAGGCCACCACCGAGCCGGTGAAGGTCACCCCGCCGATGAAGATGCCGATGAACACCTCGGCGTGGTGGATGCCCAGCAGCTCGCCGGAGACCAGGGTCTGGGCGGCGCCGTGCGACTCGACCTCCAGGTAGCCGTTCCAGCCCACCAGGACGGCCGCGAGACCGACGAAACTGTGCAGGACGGCGATGAGTTCGGGCATCTGCGTCATCTCGACCCGGCGCGCCCGCCACAGGCCCGCCGCGCCGCCGAGCGCCATCGCGAGGACGATCAGGGCGACCGCGCCGGCGGTGATGCTCTGCGCCGCCAGCACGATGGTGGCGACCAGGGCGAGTGCCATGCCGGCGATGCCGTTGACGACGCCGGCGCGGGAGGTCCGGTGCTGGGAGAGCCCGGCGAGACTGAGGATGAACAGCAGGGCGGCGACCAGGTCCGCGGCGTGCGAGGCCGTGGTGGAAGTCATCGGGCTCAGCGCCTTTCGGGGGCAGTCGAGAACATGCTCAGCATGCGGCGGGTGACGGCGAAGCCTCCGAAGATGTTCACGCTCGTCAGCAGCACGGCCACCGCGGACAGCGTGGTCACGATCCAGCTCTCGTGGCCGATCTGGAGCAGGGCGCCGACCACCACGATGCCGGAGATCGCGTTGGTCACCGACATCAGCGGGGTGTGCAGGGCGTGGTGGACCTTGCCGATGACGTAGTAGCCGATCACCACCGCCAGCGCGAACACCGTGAAGTTCTCGGCGAGTTGGCTCGGTGCGAAGGCGATCACCAGGAACACCGCCAGCATGCCGAGGCCGGTCAGGCCGAGCCGTACGGCCGGGGTCGCCCGGGACTCCTTCGCCGCCACCGGGGCGGCCGGGGCCGCCGGCGCCGCGGCCGGGGCGGCGGACACCGCCACGGGCGGCGGCGGCCAGGTCACCTCGCCGGAGCGGACCACCGTCACGGCCCGCTGCACGACGTCCTCGAAGTCGATGACCAGCCGGCCGTCCTGGCCCGGGGTCAGCAGCTTGACCAGGTTCACCAGGTTGGTGCCGAACAGCTGCGACGCCTGGGTGGCCAGCCGGCCGGCCAGGTCGGTGTAGCCGATGATGGTCACGCCGTTGTCGGTCACCACCGCCCGCCCCGGCACGGTGCCCTCGACGTTGCCGCCCTGTGCGGCGGCCATGTCGACGATGACGCTGCCCGGCTTCATCGCGGCCACGTCCTCGGCTGTCACCAGCCGCGGCGCGGTCCGCCCAGGGATCAGCGCCGTGGTGACGATGATGTCCACGTCCTTCGCCTGCTCGTGGTAGAGCGCGGCGGCGGCCCGGTCGTAGTCGGCGGAGGTGGCCTTCGCGTAGCCGTCCGTGCTCGCCTCCTGCACCGCGTTCACGGCCAGGTACTCGCCGCCCAGCGAGCGGACCTGGTCCGCGACCTCCGGACGTGGGTCGGTGGCACGGACGATCGCGCCCAGGCTGGACGCCGCGCCGATCGCGGCGAGCCCGGCCACGCCGGCCCCCGCCACCAGCACCTTCGCCGGCGGGACCTTGCCCGCGGCGGTGACCTGGCCGGTGAAGAAGCGCCCGAACACGTGGGCCGCCTCGATCACCGCCCGGTACCCGGCGATGTTCGCCATCGAGCTGAGCACGTCCATCGACTGGGCCCGCGAGATCCGCGGGACCGCGTCCAGCGCGAGCGCCGTGACGCCCTGCGCGGACAACTGCTCGACCAGGTCCGGGTGTTGGGCCGGAGCGAGCAGGCCGACGACGGTGGTGTCCGGGCGCAGGCGGACGATCTCGGCGTCCGACGGCGCGTTCACCTTCAGCACCACGTCGGCCGCCCAGGCGTCGCCGACGCTCGCGCCCGCCTCGGTGTACGCGCCGTCGGTGAAGCCGGAGGCGGTGCCGGCCCCCGACTCGACGACGACCTGGTAGCCGAGTCCGAGCAACTGCCGCACGGTCGCGGGCGTTGCGGCGACGCGGGTCTCCCCGGACGCCGATTCGGCGACCACGCCGATGCGCTGGGGTGGGTGATGGGTCGGGACCTGTGCAGACATGTCTGGTGTCTCTCTCGTCGGAGGCGCTGCTGACCGGGCATCTGCGGCAGCGGGGGTGCTTGACCCGCTGGTCGCAGGAACGTACACCGCCTCGACGTCCGGCGCCGAGACCGCGAGGCAGTGATTAGCCTCACTGAGTGAGCCCGGCCGCCGGGCCGCAACGATCAGAGCTCGTCAGGTCGGTGCGGCGGGACCGGCCCGCACCTGGCGTCCCGGGGGAGTGGACGGGCGCGCGCGGCGCTCCTGCTCCACCCGGCGGACCGGGTTCGCCCTGCCGGGCCCGTCAGTCCGGAGGCCGGCCGTCGTCCGGATCGGTACCGACGGCGCCGGCGGCGCGCAGCGCCCGGCCGAGGTCACCTGCCAGGACCCGGGGGTGGCGCCGCCACCACCACAGATCGGGACCCGGCACCCGGTGGAACTGCTCCAGCGCCAGGCCGTCGTCGTACACGGTCACGGCGCGGTACCGGAGGTCCAGCGCCTCGATCCGCGGGGTCCACAGCTGGACGAGGTCCTCGTCCAGGAGGATCCACGCCTGGTGGATCCAGGTGCGGCAGTACAGGTCGTTGGTGAACTCGTCGATGTCGTCCGGGTAGCCGCGCTCGACGCTGCTCACCAGCTCCGCCCAGGCATCCACCCGGTCGGCGAGGGTGAAGGCCGTCCGCCAGCCACGCCGGTGCAGCAGCTCGCCGACCTCCGCTTCCGTGGCCACGAGCGCGAGGCTCTCACACCGGCGACCGGTCGGGCCAGCCGGCACCGGAACGCGCGGCGGGGGGCGGGGCCGGGGGGGCGGCCGCCGCGCCCGGGCCGCCGCGG
>NZ_JBEOUL010000065.1:0-10963 GCF_040304075.1 Kitasatospora sp. NPDC094015 | reverse complement strand
ATCCTGGCCGCGCTCGGCAGCGACAGCGCGCATCGGCCCGGTGCCGGCTGCGCCGGCGGGCCCCGGGTGATGCGCTACTCGGAGCTGCAGCGCCTCCTGGCCGGCGTCAGCCAGAAGATGCTCACCCAGACGCTGCGTTCCCTGGAGCGCGACGGCCTGGTGTCCCGCACCGTGGTGCCGACCGTGCCGGTGACAGTGTCCTACGAGCTGACCGATCTCGGCCTGTCGCTGTTCGAGATGATGCGCGGCCTCAAGGCATGGGCCGAGGTGCACATGGACGAGGTGCTGGCCAACCGCGAGACCTACGACACCCGCGGCGCCTGAACCACAACAGGGCTGCTGATCAGCGCCGAACGGTCTGCGCGGGAGAGGCCGGGCAGATGGGCGGGGCTCATGGGCGTCGTTCGGGGCGGTGGTCCCAGCGGTGGCTGGTCCAGGCCCGGCGGATCAGGCTACGAACCGTGATGATCGTGTCCGCGAGGTCGAAGAAGGCGTTGGCAACGTTCGCACGGCGCTCGTAGCAACGGGCAAGTCGATGGAAGGCGTTCTGCCAGGCATGCGTGCGCTCGACGTGCCACCGCTCGCTGGCCTGGATCGGCGCCTTCTCGCCTTTGTGCGCAATGCGGCCGTGCAGGTTGCGGGCGGCCAGTTCGGTGCGCGTCTTGTCCGAGTCGTAGCCGGCGTCCAGGTGCACGGTGATGTCGTCGGGCAGCGGTCCCAGGTGCTCCAGCAGGTCCAAGGTCGGGGCGAGCAGCGGGGAGTCGTGGCGGTTCGCTCCGGCGAGGACCCTGCCGAGCGGAATTCCATAACCATCCGTCATGCCCGAGCGTTTCAGGCCTTGCTTACCGCGGTCGACCGGTGAGCGCCCGGCGACCTCGCCGCCGCCGGGGGCCTTGGTGATCGAGCCGTCGACGGCGATCCGGTCGAGCTCCAGCCCGACGATCCGGTCGTAGGACTCCAGCGCGATCTGCTTGAGCCGGGCGAAGACGCCAAGCCGGATCCACTCGTCGCGGCGGTTGCGGATGGTGGTCGCCGAGCAGGTGGTGTCGGAGATCGCCTGGTACGAGCAGCCGAACCGCAGCAGTTGCAGTAGCTTGTCGAACACGATCCGGTCACCGATGCGTGGCCGGTGACACCCCAGCGGGTGGGCCGGATCGACCGCGGGACGCTCGGGCAGCAGCGCCGCGAATCGGTCCCACAACGGGTCGGTCAGCCATCCTGGAAGGACGGGCACAGGTCTCCCCAGTGATCACAGAGCGTCGCAACTCCATGATCACGGACACCTGTGCCCGCCTCACTACCCGGGCACTCCACCCCGCCTATCTGCGCGGGTTCTTAATGCGAAGAGTGCAGTGGTGAGTGCGGTGCAGCAGGGTGTGCGGGGCGAGCCGTTCGCGGAACTGTCGCGCTTTCCGGGGGGTCTTCTACGACTGTCTGACCGGGCGGCGTGACGCGCTGTTCGAACTGACCGACGCGGTGCTGTGTACCGACGATCCGATGAGGCGGCTGGTGGACCTGGCGCCGGCGCCCGAGCACCGGCGCGGGCACGGGGCCCTGTACGGCGCGCCGAACCCCGGCCGGGTGGACGTCGACCGGCTGCGGGTCGCTGGCCGGTCTGCCGTTGCCACGCGCCGCCGACGGGCGCCCGGTGCTGGCGGTGGACGTCTCACCGTGGCTGCGGGCGGCCGGACGCGGAGACCTGTCCGGACCGCTCGTTCTGCCACACCTTCGGCCGCGGCAAGCACGGCGGCGAGTTCGTCTTCGGCGACCCCGACACCTGGGGCGGGGAGCGGGTGGTGACCCGCACCGGGACCCGCCGCTACGGCACCGCCACCGTCAGGACCTGGGACCGGCTCCACCCGCGGCTGACCCGCCGCGCGGCCTGGCTGGACCACGACGGCGAACTGCCGCTCCTCGAAGGCACGGTGATCCGGCTCGCCGTCGAGAAGCTGCCCAGCGGCGGGGTGAACCGACCGGTCCGGCTCTGGTGGTCGCGCACCGACGCCGGCCCGGCCGACGTCGACCACTGCTGGCAGTCCTTCCTCCGCCGCTTCGACCTGGAGCACACCTTCCGCCTGCTCAAGCAGACCCTCGGCTGGCCCCGGCCCCGTCTGCGCGACTCCACGGCCGCCGACCGCTGGACCTGGCTGGTCATCGCCGCGCGCACCCAGCTCCGCCTCGCCCGCCCACTCGTCGCCGACCTCCGCCATCCGTGGGAGCGGCCGGCGGAACCGAACCCCTCACCAGCGCAAGCACCGAAACCCACCCGCCCCGGACCCGGCCGACCGCCCGGCTCGAAAAACCAGCGCCTCGCCGCCCGCCACGAGGTCGGAAGAGTCCTGGCCACCGGCGAGGCGTACGCCCGACCCGCCCCCACCAGAAGGGCACCGAACCACCGACGAACCACGCAGGCCGCGGCGAGGCAACTCGACTGAGTCTGGGGCCGCTTCTTTCGGTGCCACAGCGATCGGGCAAGCTACGGATCCATGATCGAGCCCCCACTCATCGGTGTCAGTCCGGTAATCGCGCCCGTGGCCGAGTCCTGGCACCTCATCGACGGCTGGCTGGCGAAGCACGCACCGGCCAGCCAGGCCGCGCTCCGCCCGCCGGCGTCGCCCGAGGCGATCGACCGGACCGAGGAGCAGCTCGGCTTCATGCTCCCCACCGATTTGCGCGAGTCGCTGCGGTGCCACGACGGGGACAGCTCCCACCTGGGTGCTCTTCCCTGCGGCCCTCTGTACTCCACCGAGAGGATTGTGGAGATCCGCGACATGCGGATGAGAATCTGGGATGCCGATGACCCGGACCAGCACGACGAACCGTGGTGGGGGACGCTATGGGTGCCGTTTGCGGGAAGCGATGGAGATGAGCACTTCATCGACGCGGGACCCGGCCTGTGGCACGACCATCTCGGGCGCGCCGCCCACGATGACTCCGCTCGCTTCGTCGGCTGGCCGAGCCTGGCAGCCTGGCTCCACTGCGTCGCGCAGGCGATGCTGCACCACGACAACCGCAGTCGCCTGGAGCCGGTCGACCAGCCGATGCTGCCCGGCGACGGAACAGTCGACTGGTAGATCGGCGTGCAAGCTGGTTAAACGTCAAGCTGATCGTCGTCGCGCGGACGGCGCGGCTCAACCGCTGAGTAGCCCCTGGCCGCCGGTGCGGTGTGGAACGTCGCCCGGCGGATGCCCGATGTCAGGGGCGGCGGGCGATCCAGCTGGTACGGGTGGTCCGCACGCTCAGATCGTGACGGCGGGCGAGGCTGTGCGGCTGCTCCTCGTCCAGCAAGGCGTCCAGGGCAGCCAGGTCGGCGGAGTCGAGGCCGTCGGCGGCGTGGGAGCGCAGCGTGGCCAGGCAGGCCTGGGCGTAGGCGGTCAGGGACGGGCCTGCCTGGGTGCGGTCGAGGCGGATCTCGAAGGGGCGCCGCTCCTGGAGGGTGAACCCGGCGGCCCGCAGGTGGTCGGTCCATTCGTGGGGCGGCCGGGTGTTGGTGGCGGCATGCAGGCGGGACTCCAGGCCGGGCCGGCCGATGCCGGCGTCCTCCGGCAGGAAGAGCGGGAAGAAGTCCATCTCGGTGACGGCGAGGAGCCCACCCGGGCGCAGCTGCTCGAAGGCCCGCGCGAAGGTGCGGGCGGGGTCGGCCACGTGGTGCATGAACGCGGCGGCCCAGATCAGGTCGTACGACCCACCCCGACCGATCTCGGCCCAGGACTCGTCGATGTCCGCCTCGACGGTGCTGATCCGGTCGGCCACCCCGTGTGCGAGGGCCTGCCGGCGCAACCGGTGGAGCATCTGCGCGGAGATGTCCACCGCCGTCACGTGCGCCGCAGGGAACCGCCGGGCCAGGTGGAGGCTGCCGGTGCCGGGACCGCTTCCGAGGTCGAGGATCCGGGCCGGGGCGGGGTCGGCGTGTTCGGCGAGCCGGCCGGTCAGTTCCGAGACGTAGGAAGCCAGGACTTCGGCGTCCAGCTCCAGCAGCTTCGCCAGCGCGGTGTCGGGGTCCGCCGTCCGTTCGTTCCCGCCATGGCCGTGCGTGTCGTGGTGTGTACCCATGCCCCGACGGTAAAGCGGTTGTTGCTCCGGTGTCATAGAGTCTTGCCGGTGGAGCAAGAATCGACGTTGGACGCCACCGTCCGGATGCGGATCAGGTCCCTGCGCAAGGCGCGGGGCTGGTCGCTGGACAACCTGGCGGAGCGCACGGGCATCAGCCCCTCGCAGCTCAGCCGCATCGAGACCGGGCACCGGCGCCTCAACCTCGACCAACTCACCGCTGTCGCCGGGGCGCTGGGCAGGTCCCTCGACGAGCTCGTCGAATCCCCCGACGACTCCGATGTCGTCATCCGCCCCGAGCGCGACGAGCGTCGCGGCCTGACCACCTGGCTGCTCAGCAAGGACGACGGGCCGCACGGCCTGACCGTCGGCAAGATGCGCATCACCGACCAGGCCGGCACCGTCACGCCGGAGGAGCTCGGCGTGCACCCGGGCCGCGACTGGTTCACCGTGCTGTCCGGTACGGTCATCCTCCACCTCGGCGAACGCGTCATCCGCGTCGAGGCCGGCCAGGCGGCGTCCTTCTCCACCATGACTCCCCACGCCCTGCGCAGTGACCGGGGCCCCGCCGAGATCCTGATCATCCTCGACCGCAACGGGGGACGCAGCCACCTCGGCACCTGAGGCTCCGCTGGCCCCGACAGCGCCCCTCCGGACCCTCGGGCCGTGAGCCGCTCGGACTCGTCGAGTGCGCTCAGCCGCCGTCGCGGACGGCCGCGAGGCACTGGTCGTAGAGGTCCGCCAGATCGAGCCGTCCGCCGCTCCCGGCCCAGAGTTCGGTCGCGGTGTCGACGCAGGCGAAGACCGCCGCGACGACGGCCTTGGCGCGCGGGTCGGGGGACGGGCCGGCGGGGGCGGCAGGGGCGGCGAGGCGGGCCTGGACGATCGGGACGAGTTCGCTCTGCCAGCGCAGTCGCTTCTCGATGTAGCGGGCGTGCAGGGCTGGGGTCGCGAAGATCAGGCGGGACAGCTCCAGCACCCGTTCCGGGGTGTGGTCGGCGGTCAGGATCGTCTCGAACCCGGCCCGCAGGGCGTCCCAGGGGCTCAGCTCGGCCGGCTGCTGCCGGACGGTCTGCTTCAACAGCTCACCCAGCGCCTCCTGGCCGCCGCAGACCAGGTCCTCCTTGGTGCCGAAGTAGCGGAACAGGGAGCGCTGCGAGATCCCGGCCTCCCGCGCGATCTGCGCGATCGTCGTGTGCTCGTAGCCCTGCTCCGCGAACAGCCGGAGCGCCGTGTCCAGGATCTCCTGGACGGCCACCTGCCGCGATCGGTCCCACAAGGTCGTCATGGAGCGATCCTACCCTCCCCCTGGACAGCGACCGCCTTCCTGGCATTAACTGCCAGGAAAGCAGCGACTGCAAGGAGAGTGCCATGACAGCCGTCGACTACCGCGGCCAGACCACCCTGATCACCGGCGCCAGCGCGGGCCTGGGCGCCGAGTTCGCCCGACAGCTCGCCGCCCGCGGCTCGGATCTCGTCCTGGTCGCCCGCCGCCGGGACCGGCTGGAGGCGCTGGCGGCCGAACTGCGCGACCACCACCGGGTCCAGGTGCACGTGCAGGTGATGGACCTGGCCGCCGACCAGCCCGGACAGGCGCTGGCCCGCGAACTGGAGCAGCGCGGTCTCGATGTCACCAGCGTGATCAACAACGCGGGGTTCGGCAGCTTCGGCCCCTTCCACCGGATCGACGCCGAGCGACTGCGCCAGGAGATCGCCGTCGACGTGCTGGCGGTCACCGACATCAGCCGCGCCTTCATCGAACAGCTGCGGGCGGCGGGACGCGGGGTGCTGGTCAACGTGGCGAGCATGGCCGCGTACCAGCCCAACCCGCGGATGGCGCTCTACGGGGCGTCCAAGGCGTTCGTGCTGAGCCTGACCGAGGCGCTCTGGGAGGAGTCGCGCGGCACCGGCCTGCGGGTGCTGGCGCTGTCCCCCGGTGCCACGCGCACCGAGTTCTTCGACGTCGTGGGCACCGAGCGGGCCGCCGGCGGCAACAGGCTCGCCTCACCCGCCGACGTCGTCCGCACCGCACTGACCGCGCTGGACCGCAGGAACCCGCCGCCCAGCGTCATCGCCGGACGGGCGAACCGGGTCCTGGCCCAGCTCGCCCGCCGGCTGGCCACCCGACGGCAGATCATCCGGGCGATCGGCCGGATGACCGCCGAAGGGGCGTGACACGGGCGCGGTCACGGCTCCGCCGTCGGCGCCCGCTCGGCGGTCGGGCCGGGCTCAGGCGATGCGGTCCAGCGACGCCTCGAGATCGAGTTCACCCTCGCGGGTCTGGGCGCCCGCGGCCACGGCCGCGCGCATCCGCTCGACCACGGCGTCCGGGGCCGGGTGGACCCCGCCCAGGGCCCGGCTCTCCTCACCGAGCCCGTCCAGCAGGCTCCCGCTGGTGGCCGCGGCCCCGACCGCGGCCTTCGCCGCGGCGATCTGCTCCGGGCGCAGCGCGGCGATGCGCCGGGCGAGGGCGTCGACGAAGCCGTCGAGGTCCACGCCCGGGAGCGCCCGGTTGATCCAGCCGTACCGCTCGGCCGTCTCCGCGTCGAACAGGTTCCCGCCGAGGATCACCTCCAGGGCCCGGGCCCGGCTCGACACGCTCATCACCACGGCCACCACCACCTACCGGACGGGGAAGCCCTGCCCCTGACCGGTTGGCGGCCTGCCGCGAAGCGGTGCGGGTCACCTGGACGCGGCCGGAGCTCGTCCTGACGCTCGGCGCGGGTACCCGGCGCTACTCCGCGCCTCCCGTGTAGGTGGGTGCGAGGGCCTGTTCGGGTGTGAGTCCGAAGCCCAGGTCCGGCCCGTAGACCGCCATGGCAAGGGCCTGGAACATCGGCGGGGGTGTGATGGCGTTGGGACTCTTGGTGGACACCACCGCGATGGACGCCCGCAGGCTCGGCGAGTACATGGTCGTGGACTCGTAACCGGCGAAGCTGCCCTCCCCTCCGATGAAGCCGCCGGACTCGACGAACCCCAGTCCGTAGGCCCACGAACCGGCACCGTTGTAGTGTCCGGCGAAGACGAACGGCACCGGGTTCTTCTGCGCCTCGGCCCAGACCTCGGGCTTGAGCAGCTCGCCGGTCGCCAGGGCTCGGGACCAGATCTGCATGTCCGCGAGTGTCGACACCATGCCACCGTGGGCCCAGAGGCACGACGCCGGGATGTCCGTCGCGTCGTCGGCGGCGGTCGGCGCCTGGGTGGGGCCGACGTTGCCGGTGCCGTACCCGTGGGTGAAGGGTTCGCTGAGGCCGTTCCCGGTCACCGGCAACAGGGTGCGGCGGAGTCCGAGGGGGCGGGCGATGCGCTGCTCGATCGCGATGCTCAGGTCCTGGCCGCCGGCCAGTTCGACCACCCTGCCGAGCAGGTTGTAGCCGTAGTTGCTGTAGGACCATTCCGTACCGGGGGCCGCGACGGGCGGGAACAGCGCCTCGGCCGTGAGCAGTTCCTCGACGGTGCAGCCGGCGAGCACCTTCCCCTGGACCGCCGGCGAGGTGAATCCGTCGGCGAGACCGCTCGTGTGGTTGAGGAGCTGCCGGATGGTGATCAGGTCGCCGTTCGGGACGCCCGACACCCATCTGGAGATGTGGTCGTCGAGACCGACCTTCCCCTCCCCCACCAGCTGCAGGACGAGGTTCGCGGTGAACGTCTTGGTCTGACTCGCGATCTTGAACTGCATGTCCGCGTCCAGCGGCGCCCCGGTGGCGATGTCGCTGACGCCGGTGGCACTGACGAAGGTCTCCTGCGGGCTCAGGACGCCGACCAGGACCCCCGGGGTCTGGTTCGTGTCCTGGAACTGGCGGACGATCCCTTCGAGTTCGACCTTGGTCGCGGCTCCGGACGCGGCCCCGGACCCGGTCGCCGTCCCGGACCCCGTCGCCGTGCCGATCGGCGCAGCCAGCCGGTCCCCGTCGCCACCGGACCCGCAGGCCGATACCGCCAGGACTCCCACCGTGACGAGGACGAGGAGCCAACGGCCGCCCCGCCCGCCCACTGGCCGCGCGACGTCACCACGCCGTCGACGGCTCTTGCTCCAGGCGCTGACAGGTGCGCTGACCTCGTCCGATCTCACCTGGCCAGCGTTCCAGGTCAGCCGGTGGCCGGCACCTCGTAGGGGCCACGGGAGTGGTTCATGGTGCGTGGAGGGGAGTGCCGGTGACAGTGGTGAGGGCTGCGCCGTGTTCGGCGAGGAGGTCGACCACGCTGGTCCAGGCGGCCGGAGTGTCGGCGATCATCCGGCGGTTGCCGGTGATGACTGCGGCGGCCGCGCCGTCGGCGAGCAGGCGGGTGATGCGCTGCCAGCCGGTGCGTTGGCCCAGCGGGGTGAACTCGTCCGGGTCGGTGATGACTTCGGTGAGGATCCAGCCGTCGGCGGCGGCCCGCCGTTCGCACCAGGCGGTGTAGAGGTCGGTCGAGGCCGCTCCGTCGTCGGGGCAGAGGTAGACGACGGCCGGGCCACCGGCCGACGGTGCCGGGTCGGGCGCGGTGCCGAACATGGTGCTGGATTCTCCTGGCCGACGTGGGTGTCCGTGGTGGAAGGGGTGGAAGGTACGGGGAACACGGCCGACGAGCACCGGCCGGGCACCGCGGGGTACGCGGAGCCCGGCCCGGTGCCGGGTGGTGGGTGGCGGGTCAGACCGTGAGCAGGCTCGGGTTCGCGGCCTTGTCGACGGGCAGGAAGTCGTCGGGTACCGGGTACCGGCCCAGGACGTAGTTGAGGATCGCGGCGTGCATCGCCTCCACCGGCGCGATGGAGGCGGCGGTGGCGATCCCGGCCGGTGCGGTGACGTTGTAGCTCGCGAAGAGGTAGGTCTGTGCAGCCTGGTCCTCGAGCTGGAGGGCGAGCTCGGCCACCGCGCCGACGTCGGTCGCCTTGCCGAGGGCCGCGACCACGGACTCCTGGTTCGAGAGCGGTACGTCGGTGATGGGGGGCTTGTTCGCGCCGGTGAGGACGGCGTTCCAGGTCTTCGCGTGGTCGGCGTGCTGCTGCATCGCGGTGGTGACGAACGTGGCCACCGCCGGCGGAACCTTGCCGAGGGCGCCGTTGGTGGCGGCCTCCAGGGCGGCCTGGTAGGCGCCCACGGCCTGGTTCTCGAGCGCGACCGCGAGCGCGACCACCTTCAGGTCGCCGGTGTACAGCCCGGCGGCGGAACTTCCCGACGGCCTGGCCGTCCGGGACGGGGCGGCGGAGTCCGAGGACGTTCCGGAGCCGCTGCCGGAGCAGGCGGCCAGGGTCAGCGCAGCGGCAGCTCCACCGACTCCGAACAGGAAGCGCCGCCGCCCCACGCAGACCGGGGGCCGTTCCGGGCCGCCCGTCCGCTCGTTGATCTCCTCGGTCAGCTCCCGGGCGGACGCTCGCATCGCGGGCAGTGTCGCGCCGTGGGCATCGCCCATCTCCCGCGTCAGAACGGAGAGTTCGCCTTCGCTGATCGGCAACTCCCAACCGCTGGCAGTTCCGGTCACTTCACGGCTCCTTCGGTGATCGGCGAGGCGTTCCTGGTCGGGTAGAACGGCTCGGGGAAGCCGATGCTCCCTGCGGCCGCCGGGAGCCTGGCCGCTTCGACGGGGATGGCGATCAGGTCGGCGGCGTTGCCCGCGAGCAGCGCCTGGACGGCCAGCAGCGTCGCCCGGTGCTGGGCCTCGACGGGAGCCACGGACGCGAAGAGCTTGCGCAGTTGCGGGTCACCGACCTGCTCGACGTTCTTGGTGTAGGTCTGGGCGGCGATGTCCTCCAGCGTGATCGCGAGCTTCACGACGTCGGCGGGGCCCTTGATCGAGGGGAGCGCCTGCTTGACGACCGCGGCGTACTTCGCGTCGGGTTCCGTCTGCGCCTTGCCACCGGCCTGGGTGGCGGCGGAGTTGAAGGCCTGCGCGTGCGCCTGGTGCTGCTGGGTGGTCCTGGCGATGAACGCCGCCACCGTCCTGTTGCCGTCCTTGATGAACGGCAGGCCGGCGGCGGTCCGGTAGACGCTGATCGCCAGGTTCTCCAGGGATGCGGCGGTCTGCAGCGCCATGATGTCGTCCGAGGATGCGGCGGCGGCGCGCGCGGTGCCCAGCAGGGCGGCCGCACCGGCCACCCCGGCGAGCACACCGCCGCGCTGCCACCAGCGCCGCGGGCCGGGCTCGGCCGCGTCGGCGAAGTCGTGCAGCGCAGCACGGGTGATACGAAGCGCGTCGCTGTCGAGGTCCTGCGATTCTTCGGTCAGATCCTCGAGCAGTCGGGTGTCGATGCGCGGTTCGCCCATCACGCCCCCTCTCTCCGGGCACCCGCTCCGACGCGGGTACGTCGACGGGTTCTTCGGAGCGATTCCGGCTTCGGACTGCCCACGACGGCCCGGCGGGCGGTGTTCCACCCGATCGGGCGGAAATTCGGCCAATCCGGTTCGTGGCTCGCCCGGGTGTGCTGTCGGACGAAGCACCGTCAAGGGGCGGAATCGGCGGGCCGCGAGCGTGCGGCGGCGATCCTCGCTGGCCCCGGGAGCATCCAGGCAGGTGAGGCATCGTGCCCGGCGGTGCGGATGGTGGCCGGCTGCCGGGCCGCGGCGCCCTGGGTGGTGAGCGGGAACAGCAGGACCGGGGTGCTGGTCGGTCGGGTGGATCCGGTGGCGGGCTCCACGGTGACGCCGACGCCGCCGGCCCCGTCGAGCGGTCCGTCCAGCAGCAGAGCGCCGTTCGAACCGTGCAGCAGTCCGGCGGGGCGGGCGGTGCCGCCGTCGTCGAACCAGAGCTCGTAGGCGCGGTCGACGCCCAGCGGAGGGAGGCCGGCCGCGAGGAATCCCGCCTCGTTGCGGCTCTGCGACCAGACGACGGTGCCGTTACCGCTCCCACCGGCCGCGGTCGCGGTCCGGGTCCGCGCGTCGGGAGCGGTGAGCAGCGCGGCGAACCGGGCCTGTTCGCCGCTCACCTGCTCGGC
>NZ_JBEOUL010000064.1:0-12079 GCF_040304075.1 Kitasatospora sp. NPDC094015 | reverse complement strand
ATGTGGTACTCGGCCTGCAGCTCCGCCAGCAGGTCCATCACCTGCGCCTGGACGGTGACGTCCAGCGCGGTGGTGGGCTCGTCCGCGATGATCAGGTCCGGCTCCAGGGCCAGCGCCATCGCGATCATGATGCGCTGACGCATACCGCCGGAGAACTGGTGCGGATAGTCGGTCACCCGCTGCTGGGCGGCCGGGATGCGCACCCGGTCCATCAGCTCCACGGCCTTGACCAGGGAGTCCTTCTTGGACATCCCCTCGTGCACCCGGAAGACCTCGCCGAGCTGCCAGCCCACCGAGAAGACCGGGTTGAGGGCCGAGAGCGCGTCCTGGAAGATCATCGCGATCTTCCGGCCGCGGATCGAGCGGCGCCGCTCCTCCGGCATGGTGAGCAGGTCCTCACCCCGGTAGAGCACCCGTCCGCCGGTGATCCGTCCGGGCGGGGTGTCCAGGATGCCCATGATCGCCTGCGCGGTCACCGACTTGCCCGAACCGGACTCGCCCAGCACCGCGAGGGTCTCCCCCGCGCCGACGCTGTAGCTGACGCCGTTGACCGCCCGGGCCACGCCGTCCCGGGTCTTGAACTCGACCTGCAGGTCGTCGACCTGGAGCAGGGCCGGCTCGGTGCCGTCCTGCCGCAGCTCCACGGCCGGGTCGTCCTTGGGTGCCTTGTCCATCGTGTCGCCGCTCCCGCTCCGCGTCGCGTCCGTGCTCCTCATGCCGCTCACCGCAACTTCGGGTCGAGCGCGTCGCGGACCCCGTCGCCGACGAAGATGAAGCCCAGCGAGGTGAGCACCACCGCGAGCGAGGGCAGGGTCCACATGTAGTCGTACACACCGATGAAGCCCCGGCCGGAGGCGAGCATGTTGCCCCACTCCGGGACCTCGGGGCTGACCCCGACACCGAGGTAGGACAGCGCGGCCTCGGCGACCACCGCCAGCCCGACGTTGAAGGTGCCGAAGATGATCACGGGGGCGATCGAGTTGGGCAGGATGTGCCGCGTGATCACCCGCAGGTGCCCGGCGCCGAGCGCGCGGGCCGCGTGCACGTAGTCCATCTCCCGCGCGGACAGCACCGAACTGCGCAGCAGCCGCGCCACGGTGGCCCAGCCGAAGATCGCCAGTGACAGCACCACCGGCCAGACGCCGCGCCCGGTGACGGTGATGATGATGATCGAGCCGATCAGCAGCGGGAAGGCGAAGAACACGTCCGCGGTGCGCATCACCAGGGTGTCGTAGAACCGGCCGAAGTAGCCGGCGACGGCGCCCAGCACGATCCCGATCAGCAGCGTGAGGATGATCGACACCAACCCGACGAAGACCGCGATCCGGGCCCCGTAGATGACCCGGGACAGCTGGTCGCGGCCGAGGATGTCGGTGCCGAACAGGTGGGCCCCGGTCGGCTGTTGGAGGGTGTTCATGAGGTTCTGCTTGAGCGGGTCGTACGGGGCTATCCACGGCGCGAACGCGGCGGTGAACAGCAGGCCGGCGACCAGCACCAGGCCGACCAGGGCGAGCCGGTTGGCGGCGAAGCGGTGCCAGATCTCCTGCCACTCCCGGACCACCTTGACGGGCGGCTCGGCGGCGGCGTCGGCGCCGCGCTGCGCGGGTACGTCCTTGCGCAGGCCGGCGGTTGTCGTTTCGTCAGTCATGTCGCGCCCTCAGCTCAGCCGGATGCGGGGGTCGAGCATCGCGTACAGCAGGTCCACCAGCAGGTTGAGCACCACGAAGATGGCCACCGTCCAGGTGGCCACCGCCACCACGATCGGGTTGTTCTGCTGCTGGATCGCGGTGGACATCGCCATGCCGACGCCGTCCCAGTTGAAGATGGTCTCGGTGATGATCGCGCCGCCCATCAGGCCGCCGAACGAGATGCCGATGTAGGTGACCACCGGGATCACCGAGTTGCGCATCACGTGCTTGAGCAGCACCTGCCGCTTGGGGACGCCCTTGGCGATGGCGGTCTTCACGTAGTCGGCCCGCAGCACCTCCAACATCGTCCCGCGCATCAGCCGGGCGACCAGCGCCGCGTCGATGATGGCCAGCGTGACGGCCGGCAGGATCAGCTGGACCGGGTCGCTGGGATCACCGATCACCGGCACCCATTTCAGCTGCACGGCGAAGAGGTTGAGCATCAGCATGCCGATCACGAAGGTCGGGAAGCCGACCAGCAGGGTGGTGACCAGCGTGACCACGGTGTCCAGGAACGAGTACCGCTTGAGCGCGGCCAGCGTGCCGACGGCGGCGCCCAGCAGCACGTCGATGGCCATCGCGGCGACGGCCAGCTTGGAGGTGTTGACCAGCTTCGGCAGCAGGATCTCGGAGACCTGGCGGCGCTGGGTGTAGTCCTCGCCCATGTCGCCGCGGGCCAACTTGCCGACGTACGTGGCGTACTGGACCACCAGCGGGTCGTCGAGCCCGTACTGCTGGCGGAGCTGCTTGACCACGGCGGGGTCGCGGGCGCGCTCGCTCCCGCCGAGCGAACCGACCGGGTCACCGGGGATGACGAACAGGCAGGCGAACAGGATCAGTGTCGCGCCGAGCAGCACGATCACCATCTGGCCAAGCCTTCGCAGGAGGTATCTGCCCATGGAATTGCCTCTCTGTGTGGTTGCGGCAGATCGGCGTCGCCCACCCCTGCGCTCCGCCGGGTCGGGCGGGCACGGTGGACCGCCGGCCCTGCCTGGTCGAGGCAGGGCCGACGGCGGTGGGATTCCGTACGGATCGAGGAACGGGCTGCGCCTGGTGCGAAGGGCCGGTTACTTCTGCGAGACCTTCGACAGGGTCGGGTTCTCGTTGAAGTCGTAGCTGAGGTTGACCCACTTGTCGGTGTTGGCGACGCGCTGCTGGGTGCGGTTCCAGAGCGGGATCAGGGCCAGGTCCTCACCGATCGCGAGCTTCTCGGCCTGCTGGTAGAGCTTGTTGCGCTCGGCCGGGTCCTTGGAGGCGGTGGCCTTCTTCAGCAGGTCGTCGAAGGCCGGGTTGCTGTAGCGGCCGCGGTTGTCGCCCTGCGCGTTGTGGGTGGTGGCGTCCTCGTTGATGGCCGAGGTGGACAGCAGCGGGTTCAGGAAGTTGCCGGGGGTCGGGTAGTCCGCGCCCCAGGCCGCGCGGTACAGGCCGGTGGCGTCCGGGGCCTGCTCCTTCTTCAGCAGCTCCTTGAACGGGATGCCGTCGATCTGGACGTCGAGGCCGAGGACCTCCTTGAGCTGCTGCGCGACGGCCTGCACCCAGGCGTCGTGGCCGCCGCCGGTGTTGTAGCCGAAGTACAGCTTGGTGCCCGGGGTCAGGCCGGCCTTGGCGGCGAGCTCCTTGGCCTTGTCCTTGTCCTGCTTGCCGCAGCTGGCGCAGACGCCGGGCTGGTAGGCGTCCTTGAAGGCCGGCGGCACCAGCGTGGTGGCCTTGTTGCGGAAGCCCTTGAACACGCCGGCCACGATCGCGTCGCGGTCGATGGCGTAGGAGACCGCCTCGCGGGCCTCCTTGGTCTTCAGCGGGCCGTTGAAGGTGATCGGCAGGATGTAGTTCATGCCGTTGGCGTCCCAGTTCAGGAACTCGCCCTTGGGCTCGTAGACCGCCTTGGCCGCGCCGAGCTGCTCGGTGGGCAGCCGGGCCCAGTCGAACTGGCCGGCCTGGAAGCCCTGGTACTCCAGCTGGTCGGCGTTGGCCGAGTTGAGGATGGAGATCTCCACCCGGTCCAGGTGCGCCTTGGTCAGCCCGTAGCTGTCGTTGCGGACCAGGGTGATCTTGCTGTTGTGCTGCCAGGGGCCGTCCAGCTTGAACGGGCCGTTGCCGATCGGCTGGTCGTTGAACGTCTTGTTGGTCGCCGGGCCGGCGTCCTTGGGCACCGGGCTGAACACGGTGTGGAAGGTCCGCAGGTCGAACTCGCAGTCCTTGACGGCGAGCTTGACCTCGAGGGTGTTGGCGTCGGGCGCGGAGAGGCCGGAGAAGGTGGTGGCGGAGCCGTCCTGCAGCTTGTCGAAGCCGTCGATCTCGGCCATGTGGTACGCCACGTCGGAGGCGGCGTCCTTGGCGGCGGCGCGGGTCCAGCCGCGGATGAACGCGGCGGCGTCCACCGCCTCGCCGTTGCTGAAGGTGGTGCCGCTCTTGACCTTGAAGGTCCAGGCGCTGCAGTCGTCGTTCGGGGTGCGGCTCTCGGCCAGCGCGTTGGAGAGCTTGCCGTCGGCGTCCACGCTGGTCAGCCCGGTGAACAGGGCCTGGGTGACCAGGGTGCCCTCGGACTCCTGGGTGTTGTACGGGTCGATCGCGGTCGGCTCGACAATGCCCAGCCGGAACGTGCCGCCGTCCTTGGCCGGCGCGTTGTTGCTCTGGGACGGCTTGCTGCCGGAGTCGCCACTGGTCCCGTTGTTGCTGCAGGCAGCCACGGCCAGGACGGTGGAGGCCGCCACCACCGTCCATCGCATTGTCTTGGTGAGCCTCATTCAACTGCCTCTCGAGTCAGGGCGGGGAACGAAGGAGCTCCTTCGCCGCCCGGTGTTCCAGGCAGGCCGAAGGTCAATACAACGGCGGCGCGGCCGAGTTGACAGCGTCCGCTGATCCGCGTGGAGCCACTATCGATCACCTCCCACCCCGGGCGGAATCGCTCGCACATCTCTTTTCTGTTACATGGCCCTGCCAAGATGCGCTATTCCACGGCAATGCAGCGCATATCGTTCACGGAATTTCACAGATTGGGTTCCGCCCAACGGACGATCAAGTCCGGTCAGCGAATCGGGAGTTGACGATCAGTTGACTCGATCTTCATCCGGCCCCGGGAAGCACGGAGGCCCGCCCCCGCGAGCGGGGACGGGCCCAGGCCTTCTCCTGGTGGGCGCGGCGGAGGTCAGCCCTCACCGGGCTGTCGCTCCCCCGCGAAGTGGCAGGCCGAGTCGTGCGCGGCCGGCCCCGCCAGCGTGTCCCGGCGGACCAGCGGGGGCTCCTCGGTGGCGCACCGCTCCTGCGCCCGCCAGCAGCGGGTGCGGAAGCGGCAGCCCGAGGGCGGGTTGGCCGGCGAGGGCACGTCGCCGACCAGCACGATCCGGTCCCGCGCCTCGCGCGCCCGCGGGTCCGGCACCGGCACCGCGGACAGCAGCGCCTGGGTGTACGGGTGGGTGGCGTGCTCGTAGATCTCGGCGTCGGAGCCGACCTCCACGATCTTGCCGAGGTACATCACGCCGACCCGGTCGGAGATGTGCCGCACGATGGAGAGATCGTGCGCGATGAACATGTACGAGAGGTTGAACTCGTCCTGCAGCTGCTCCAGCAGGTTGATCACCTGGGCCTGCACCGACACGTCGAGCGCGGAGACCGGCTCGTCGCAGATGATGATCTCCGGCTTGAGCGCCAGCCCCCGGGCGATCCCGATGCGCTGGCGCTGACCGCCGGAGAACTGGTGCGGGTACCGGTTGATGTACTCCGGGTTCAGCCCCACCACGTCCAGCAGGTCCTGCACCGCCTTGCGGCGGTCACCCTTCGGCGCCACCTCCGGGTGGATCTCGTACGGCTCCCCGATGATGTCGCCCACCGTCATCCGGGGGTTCAGCGAGGTGTACGGGTCCTGGAACACCATCTGGATGTTGCGCCGGACGGCCTTGAGCCCCGCACCGGACAGCCGCGAGATCTCCTCGCCCTTGTACCGGACCGACCCCGAGGTGGCCGGCTCCAGGTTCATCAGGACCTTGGCCAGCGTCGACTTCCCGCAGCCCGACTCCCCGACGATCCCCAGCGTCTCGCCCTGGACGAGGTCGAAGGAGACGCCGTCCACCGCCTTGACCGCGCCGACCTGCTTCTTGAACAGGATCCCCTTGGTGAGCGGGAAGTACTTGACCAGGTCGCGCACCTCCAGGATCGGCTCGCCGCGCGCCACCGGGTGGTTGAAGGCGATCTCCTCCGGCGCCGTCGCACCGATCGGACTGGCTCCGCTAAGCGTCATCGAGGGTCTCCTTCCAGTAGAAGCAGGCGCTGCCCCGGCCGGGCGCGGGCGTGCCGTCCGGTGCGGTCACGTCGAAGAGCCGGGGCACCTCCTGCCGGCAGATCTCCTGGGCCCGGGGGCAGCGCGGGTTGAAGGCGCAGCCCGGCGGGATCCGCAGCAGGTTGGGCGGCAGGCCCTTGATCGCGTACAGCTCCTGGCCCTTCTGGTCCAGTCGCGGGATGGAGTCCAGCAGTCCGCGGGTGTAGGGGTGGGCGGGCTTGGCGTAGAGCTCGTGGACGGGGGCGGTCTCGACGATCCGGCCCGCGTACATGACGGCGATCTTGTCCGCGACGTCGGCGACCACGCCGAGGTCGTGGGTGATCAGGATCAGGCCCATGTGGTACTCGGCCTGCAGCTCCGCCAGCAGGTCCATCACCTGCGCCTGGACGGTGACGTCGAGGGCGGTGGTGGGCTCGTCCGCGATGATCAGGTCCGGCTCCAGGGCCAGCGCCATCGCGATCATGATGCGCTGGCGCATGCCGCCGGAGAACTGGTGCGGATAGTCGCCGACCCGGTCCTTGGCGGCCGGGATGCGCACCCGGTCCATCAGCTCGATCGCCTTGGCCTTCGCCTCGGAGCGGGAGGCGCCCCGGTGCGCGCGGAACATCTCACCGAGCTGGAAGCCCACCGTCATGACCGGGTTGAGCGAGGAGAGCGCGTCCTGGAAGATCATCGCGATCTTCCGGCCGCGGATCCTGCGCCGCTCCTCCCGGCCCATGGTGAGCATGTCGTGGCCGCGGTAGAGGATCTGGCCCTGCGGGATCCGGGCCGGCGGCATGTCCAGGATGCCCATGATCGCCTGCGCGGTCACCGACTTGCCCGAACCGGACTCCCCCAGCACCGCCAGCGTCTCGCCGGCCGCGACCTGGTAGCTCACCCCGTTGACGGCCTTGGCGACGCCGTCCCGGGTCTTGAACTCCACGTGCAGGTCCCGGACGTCGAGCAGCGGCCCCCGGTAGGGCTCCTCGCGGACGGTCGGGGTGATGTCAGCAGCAGTAGTCACAGGGACTCCCCTTGCTCAGCGCAGCTTCGGGTCGAGGGCGTCGCGCACGGCGTCGCCGAGCATGATGAAGGCCAGGACGGTGATGCTCAGGGCCGCGGCCGGGAAGAACATCACGTAGGGGGCCGTGCGGATCACCTTCTGGGCCGAGGAGATGTCCACGCCCCAGGAGATGGTCGGGTCCTGCAGGCCGATGCCGAGGAAGCTCAGCGTCGCCTCCGCGGTGATGTAGCCGCCGAGCGCGATGGTGGCGACCACGATCACCGGGGCGACCGCGTTCGGCAGGATGTGGCGGAACATCAGCCGCCCGGTGCCGGCGCCGAGTGCCTTGCCGGCCACCACGTAGTCGGACTGCTTGACCGTCAGCACCGCCCCGCGCATCACCCGGGCGAGCTGGGTCCAGCCGAGGAAGGCCAGCGCCAGCACCACCGTCCACACGTTGCGCACGGTGAAGGCGTTGAGCAGCACCAGGGCGCCGAGCAGCAGCGGGATCCCGAAGAAGATGTCGATGATCCGGGAGACCACCGAGTCGATCCAGCCGCCGAAGTACCCGGCGACCATGCCGGTCAGCCCGCCCAGGATGGTCACGGCCAGGGTGACGCAGATGCCGACGGTGATCGAGGCCCGGGCCCCGTACAGCACCCGGGCGTAGATCGAGCGGCCCTGACCGTCGTAGCCGAACCAGCCGGCCCCGAAGAAGTCGGTCCAGTCGGGCCGGCGCAGGTAGTTGAGGACCAGGTTGGACTGGCGCGGGTTGGCGTTGGTGAACAGGCCGGGGAAGATCGCGATGATCACCAGGAGCACGATCAGGGCGGCCGAGACCAGGAAGATCGGACGGTGCCGCAGGTCCCGCCAGGCGTCCCCCCACAGGCTGCGGGCTTCCTCCCGCTTGGTCGGGTCCGGCTCGATCAGGGTGTCCTGCTCGACCAGCAGGCCCTGGTTGCCGACGTAGTCGAGGTGGCCGCTGCCGGGCGGCGGGAGCGGCTTGGGGTCGTTCTCGTCGTGCACGTCAGGCATAGCGGATCCTCGGGTCCAGGACGGCGTAGAGCAGGTCGACGAGCAGGCTGGCGACCAGGTAGACGATGACCAGGACGGTGACGATGCCGACCACCGTCGGCCCCTCCTTCTGGCCGATCGCCCGGTAGAGGATGTTGCCGACGCCCTTGACGTTGAAGATGCCCTCGGTGACGATCGCGCCGCCCATCAGCGCGCCGAGGTCGGTGCCCAGGAAGGTGACCACCGGGATCAGCGAGTTGCGCAGCAGGTGCCGGACGATGATGGTGCGCCGCGGCAGGCCCTTGGCGGTGGCGGTGCGGATGTAGTCGGCCCGCAGGTTCTCGCCGATCGAGGTCCGGGTCAGCCGGGCCACGTACGCCAGCGAGAGCGCGGCCAGCACCGCGCCGGGCAGCAGGAGTTGGGTGATGTCGGTGGAGTCCTGCACGGTCGGGGTGACCCAGCCGAGATTGGTGGCGAACACGGTCTGCGCGATGTAGCCGAGCACGAACACCGGGATGGAGATCACCAACAGGGTGAGCAGCAGCACCAGGGTGTCGGCGATGCTGCCCCGCTTGAGGCCGGAGAGCACGCCCAGCGGCAGGCCCACCACGATCTCGAAGAAGAACGCGATCAGCGCCATCCGGATGGTGACCGGGAAGGCGTCGGCCATGATGCTGGAGACCGAGCGGCCGGTGAAGCTGGTGCCGAAGTCCAGGTGCAGGATGTTGTTCATGTAGTGCAGGTATTGCTTCCACAGCGGCTGGTCCAGGTAGAACTGGTGCCGCAGGCTGGCCACCTGGGCCGGGTCGGCCGCCTTGTCACCGTACATGGCGGCGATCGGGTCGCCCGGCAGGGTGTACACCATCAGGAAGATCAGCAGTGTGGCGCCGAGGAACACCGGGATCATCTGCAGTACGCGCCGAATGACGTAGCTGCCCATCGTGCCTCCGTCCGAAGGAGCGGCCTAGAACCGGGGCCCCGCCCTCCGTGCGGGGAGGACGGGGCCAGTACGCGCGGGATCAGCCCTTGACCTCGACCTGGGTCCAGGCGGGGTTGCCGAACGAGTCGAAGGTGACGTTCTGCACGTTGGTGGAGTAGCCCGAGTTGGTCCGGTAGTACCAGAGCGGGATGGCCGGCATGTCCTGCGCGAGGACGGCCTCGGCCTGCTGGTAGCCGGTCGCGGAGTCCTGGATGCTGGCCGCCGCGTCGGCCTGGTTGGCCAGCTGGTCGAACTGCGGGCTGCTGTAGCCGAAGTCGTTGGCGGCCGCGCCGGTCTTGTAGACGTCGGCGAGGAAGTTGGCGTTCAGCGGGTAGTCCTGCACCCAGCCGGTCCGGAAGGCGCCGTTGACCTGGTGGCCGGTGATCGCCTCGCGGGCGGTCTTGAAGTCGGCCTTGGGGTCGCCCACGCAGTCCACGCCGGTGTTCTGCCGGATGGAGTTGCAGACCGCGTCCACCCACTCCTTGTGGCCGCCGTCGGCGTTGTAGGTGATCTTCAGGCTGTTGCCCGGCACCCCGCCGCCCTCGGTGATCAGCTGCTTGGCCTTGGCCGGGTCGAAGTTGCAGAAGTCGCCGCAGGTGCCGGCCTTGTAGCCCTCGACGCCCTCGGCGACCCAGGCCGAGGCGGGGGTGCGCGAACCCTGCAGCACCGTCTTGGTGATGGTGTTGCGGTCGATCGCCATCGACAGGCCCTGGCGGACCTTGGCAGTGTTCGCGCCCTGCCACTGGGGCTGGTAGAGCGTGAAGCCGATGTTCTGGATCGCGCCCTGAGGGGAGTCGATCGCCCGGTCGCCGAGGTCGCTCTTGTAGGTCGCCAGCGCCGACGGCGGCACCTGGTCCATCACGTCCAGGTTGTTGGACTGCAGGTCCGCATAGGCCGCCTCGGCGGTGGTGTACATCTTGAACACCACGCCGCCGTTCTTCGGCTTGTCCACGCCCATGTAGCCCGGGTAGGACTTGGTCACCACCTGCGTGTTGTGGTCCCAACTGACGAACTGGTAGGGCCCGTTGCCCACCGGCTTCTGCCCGTACCCGGTCGGGTCGTTGAAGAAGGCGTCCGGCAGCGGCGAGAAGGCGATGTACCCCAGCTTGTAGGGGAAGTAGGAGACCTTGCCGCTCAGCTTGATGGTGAAGTGCGTGTCGTCCACCACAGTCAGGCCGGACATCGTGGTCTTGGTGCTCGCCCCGCCGGTCGGGTGCACGTCCTGGTAGCCCTCGATGTCGGAGAACCAGGAGCTGTTGATCTGGTTGTTCGCGGTGGTGGCGGCCCAGTTCCAGGCGTTCACGAAGTTGGCCGACTTGACCGGCGTGCCGTCGTGGAAGGTCCAGCCCGTCTTCAGGGTCACGTTGAAGGTCTGCGAGTCGCTGGTGTCGATCGACTGCGCGACCTGCATCCGCAGCTGCGCGTTGCTCGGGTCGTAGTCGGCGAGCCCCTTGAAGAGGTTCTGCAGGATGCGTCCGCCACCGGTCTCGTTCGCGTTGGCCGGCTGCAGGGGGTTCTGCGGTTCACTGCTCTGGTAGCTGAAGGTCTTCTGCGCGTCGGAAGAACCGCTTCCGCTGTCGCTGCCGCCGCTGCCACATCCGGCGGCCAGCAGGGCCACGGATGTCGCACCGATGACGGCCCGGCGCACGCGGGTGGCTGAGGGCATGGAGCATCCTCCTAGGGGTGTGGAACGCATCACACCCCATCGAAGGCCCGGCCGCGCGGTGGCGCGACCGCAGTACCGCCGGACGGGTGCAGCCCCTTGGGCCGTCCGGAGACGGCGAAGGGCCCGCGGCGCCGTTCGGCGTCGCGGGCCCTTGCTCATCGACCGTCAGGCCGCGGTGGCCGCCTCGCGGACCTCGGCGAAGTGGCAGGCCGAGTCGTGCGCGGCCGGGCCGCTCAGCACCTGCGGCACGGCGAGCAGCGGCACCTCGGTGGCGCAGCGCTCCTCGGCCTTCCAGCAGCGGGTGCGGAAGCGGCAGCCCGACGGCGGGTTGGCCGGCGAGGGGATGTCACCGGAGAGCACGATCCGGTCGCGGTTCTCGCGGCCGGTCGGGTCCGGCACCGGCACCGCGGACAGCAGCGCCTGGGTGTACGGGTGGGTGGCGTGCTCGTAGATCTGCTCGTCGGTGCCGATCTCGACCATCTTGCCGAGGTACATCACGCCGACCCGGTCGGAGATGTGCCGGACGATGGAGAGGTCGTGCGCGATGAACATGTAGGAGAGCTCGAAGTCCTTCTGGAGCTGCTCCAGCAGGTTGATCACCTGGGCCTGCACCGAGACGTCGAGCGCGGAGACCGGCTCGTCGCAGATGATGACCTCGGGCTTGAGCGCGAGACCGCGGGCGATGCCGATGCGCTGGCGCTGGCCGCCGGAGAACTGGTGCGGGTACCGGTTGATGTACTCCGGGTTCAGGCCCACCACGTCCAGCAGGTCCTGGACGGCCTTGCGGCGGTCACCCTTCGGCGCCACCTCCGGGTGGATCTCGTACGGCTCCCCGATGATGTCGCCCACCGTCATGCGGGGGTTCAGCGAGGTGTACGGGTCCTGGAAGACCATCTGGATGTTGCGGCGGACGGCCTTGAGCGCGGCGCCCGAGAGGCGGGAGATGTCCTCGCCCTTGAACAGCACCTGGCCGGCGGTGGCCCGCTCCAGGTTCATCAGGACCTTGGCCAGCGTCGACTTGCCGCAGCCCGACTCGCCGACGATGCCCAGCGTCTCGCCCTTCCGGAGGGAGAACGAGATGCCGTCCACGGCCTTGACCGCGCCGACCTGCTTCTTGAAGAGGATGCCCTGGTGCAGCGGGTAGTGCTTGACCAGGTCGCGGACCTCCAGGATGGGCTCAGCCATGGAGGGTCTCCTTCCAGAGGTGGCAGGCGCTCTTGCGGCCGGCGAGCTCGGCGCCGTCCTTGTCGAGCACCTGGTGCAGCGCCGGGATCTCGGTGCGGCAGAGGTCGGTGGCGGCGTCGCAGCGCGGGTTGAAGGCGCAGCCGGCCGGCACCTTGAGCAGGTTCGGCGGCAGGCCCTTGATCGCGTAGAGCTCCTCGCCCTTCTGGTCCAGGCGCGGGATCGAGCGCAGCAGCCCCTTGGTGTACGGGTGCGCCGGGTTGGCGTACAGCTCGTGGACGGGGGCGGTCTCGAC
>NZ_JBEOUL010000063.1:0-14675 GCF_040304075.1 Kitasatospora sp. NPDC094015 | reverse complement strand
ACGGCGTCGGGGTGGATGCCGTGGTGTTGCCAGGTGGCGGCGAGGGAGATCATGACGGCGAAGAGGGCGGGTTGGACGATCTCGACGCGGTCCAGCGGGTCCGCGGTGCGGAGGAGTTGGGTGAGTGACCAGTCGACGTGGGGGTTGAGGGCGTCCTCGCACTCGGCGATCCGTCGCGCGAACGCCGGTTCGGTGTCGAGGAGTTCGGCGGCCATACCGGGCCACTGCGAGCCCTGACCGGGGAACACGAACACCGTCCGCGCACCGCCGGTGTCCCGGCCGTGCACCACATGGCTGGGGTGCCCGTCGAGTGCGGCCAGCAGCTGTGCGCCGTCACCCACCAGCGCCGAGCGGTACTCGAACGCGGTCCGCCCGGCCAGCGTACGGGCCACCTCGGCCGGATCACCGCCCTCGGCGGCCAGCCGCTCGCGCAGCCGATCGCGCTGGGCCTCCAGCGCCTGCGGGGTCCGCCCGGACAGCAGCCAGGGCAGCGGGGTCGCCGCCGGCTCCGCCGGAGCGCCCGGCCCCGCCGGAGCGCTCGGCTCCGCCGGTGCCTGCTCCAGGATGACGTGCGCGTTGGTGCCGCTCATCCCGAACGAGGACACGCCGGCCCGGCGCGGGCGGCCCTGCTCGGGCCAGTCCCGCTCCTCGGTCACCAGCTCCAGCGACCCCTGGGACCAGTCCACCTTCCCGGAGGGCCGGTCGACGTGCAGGGTCGCCGGGACCACCCCGTGCTGCAGTGCCAGCACCGCCTTCATCACCCCGGCCACGCCCGCCGCAGCCTGGGTGTGCCCGAGGTTGGACTTCAACGAGCCGACCAGCAGCGGCACTTCGTCCTTGCGCTGCTGCCCGTAGGTGGCCAGCAGGGCCTGCGCCTCGATCGGGTCGCCGAGCGTGGTGCCGGTGCCGTGCGCCTCCACCACGTCGATGTCGGCGGCGGACAGTCCGGCGTCGGCCAGCGCGGCCCGGATCACCCGCTGCTGCGAGGGCCCGTTCGGCGCGGACAGGCCGTTGCTGGCGCCGTCCTGGTTGACGGCGGAGCCGCGCAGCACCGCCAGCACCGGGTGCCCGTTGCGCTGCGCGTCCGAGAGCCGCTCGACCAGCAGCACGCCGGCCCCCTCGGACATGCCCATCCCGTCGGCGGCGTCCGCGAACGCCTTGCACCGCCCGTCCGCGGCCAGCCCGCGCTGGCGGGAGAAGCCGACGATCGCGCCCGGGGTCGACATCACCGCGACCCCGCCGACCAGCGCCAGCGAGCAGTCCCCGGCGCGCAGCGCGCGGGCGGCCAGGTGCAGCGCCACCAGCGAGGCCGAGCAGGCGGTGTCGACGGTGATCGCCGGGCCCTCCAGGCCGAGCGTGTAGGCGACCCGGCCGGACACCACGCTGGCCGCGCTGCCGGTCAGCAGGTGGCCCTCGTTCTCCGCGGACTGCGCCACCGCGGCGGCGTAGTCCTGGTAGTTGACGCCGGTGAAGACGCCGGTGCCGGAGCCGCGCAGCGCCGCCGGGTCGATGCCGGCCCGCTCGATCGCCTCCCAGGAGGTCTCCAGCAGCAGCCGCTGCTGCGGGTCCATCGCGACCGCCTCGCGCGGCGAGATCCCGAAGAACTCGGCGTCGAAGTCCCCGGCGTCGTGCAGGAATCCGCCGTGCCGGGTGGTGGAGGTGCCGGGCCGGTCCGGGTCGGGGTCGAACAGCGACTCCAGCGGCCAGCCGCGGTTGGTCGGGAACTCCGAGACCGCGTCACCGCGCTCGGCCAGCAGCCGCCACAGCCGCTCCGGGGTGTCGACCCCGCCGGGCAGCCGGCAGCCCATCGAGACGATCGCGATCGGCTCGTCCGGCTCGCCGCCGCGGGCCGCGGGCGCCTCCTCGGCGGCCCGCTCGCCGAGCACGTCCGCCCTGATCCGCTCGGCCAGCGCGCCGGCGGACGGGTGGTCGAAGACCAGGGTGGCGGGCAGCCGCAGCCCGGTCGCGGTGTTCAGCCGGTTGCGCAGCTCGACGGCGGTCAGCGAGTCGAAGCCGAGCTCCTGGAACGCCCGCGCGGCCGGGACGGCCTCCGGCGAACCGTGCCCGAGCACCTCGGCCGCCTGGGCCCGGACCAGGTTCAGCACGATCCTGGTCTGCTCGCCCTCCGGCAGCCCGGCCAGCCGCTTGCGCAGCACCGAGGCGGCGGGGGTGGCCGGGGCCGCTCCGCCGGGCGCCGCCAGCGCCCGCACCTCCGGCACCCCGGTCAGCAGCCGGCTCGGCCGCACCGAGGTGAAGACGGCCGCGAACTGCGGCCAGTCCACCTCGGCCAGCGCGATCACCGTCTCGTCGTCGTCCAGCGCCTGCTGGAGCGCGGCCACGGCCGGCTCCGGGTCGATCAGCGGCAGGCCCTGGCGCTGCACCCGGAAGAAGTCCGCGTCCTCCACGGTGTCCCGTACGGCCCACGGGTTGGCCGCCTTCCACACGCCCCAGTCGACGGTGGTCGCGCCGAGGCCGCGCGAGCGGCGGTGCTCGGCCAGCGCGTCCAGGTAGGCGTTGCCGGCCGAGTAGGCGGCGTGGTTGCTGCTGCCCCAGACACCCGCGATCGAGGAGAACAGCACGAAGGCGTCCAGCTCGCGGTCGAGCAGCTCGTCCAGGTGCCGGGCGCCGGCCGCCTTGGCGGCCACCACCCGGTCGAAGGAGTCCAGCGGGGTGCCGTCCAGCGGGGCCAGTTCGATGTAGGCGGCGGCGTGGAACACCGCGGTCACCGGCTCCCCGCGCTCCTCCAGACCGGTCAGCAGCGCGGCCACCGCCGCGCGGTCCGCCAGATCGCAGGCCGGCAGGCTCAGCCGGGTGCCGAACTCGGCCAGCTCGGCCGCCAGTTCGGCGGCGCCGGGGACGTCCGCGCCGCGCCGGCCGGGCAGCACCAGGTGCTCGGCGCCGCCGCGGGCCAGCCAGCGTGCGATGTGCGGGCCGAGCGCACCGGTGCCGCCGGTGACCAGCACCGTGCCGCGCGGGCGCCAGCTGCGTGCGGGCAGCGCGGGCCGCGGCGCGCGCACCAGCCGGCGGGCGTACAGCCCGGACGGGCGGACCGCGAGCTGGTCCTCCCCGGTGCCGCCGGTCAGCACGGCGCAGAACGCGGCCAGCGCCCGGGCGTCCGGCGCGGGCGGCAGGTCGACCAGGCCGCCCCAGCGTGCGGAGTGCTCCAGCGCGGCCACCATGCCGGTGCCCCAGACCAGCGCCTGGTCCGGCGCGGTGAGCGGATCGCCCGCCCCGACCGAGACGGCGCCGGAGGTCGCGCACCACAGCGGGGCCTCGATGCCGAGGTCGCCGAGCGCCTGCACCAGCGCCAGGGTGAGCGCCCCGCCGGTGGGCAGCGCCGGGTGCGCGGGCAGCGGTTCGCCCGCCAGGGCGAGCAGCGAGAGCACCCCGTCGTACGGCGTACCGGCGTGGTCGGCCAGCAGGTCGGCCAGCGCCGCCCGGTCGGCCTCCCGCGCGGTCAGCTCGACCGTGACCGGCTCGGCCCCGGCTTCGCCGAGGGCGCGCAGCGGCGCGAGCACGGCCTCGTCCCGGGCCTGCCCGGCGGGCACGGCCACCAGCCAGCGTCCGGCCGGGACGGGCGACGCGGGCGGTGGCACCTGCTGCCACTGGATCCGGTAGCGCCAGGACTCCAGCGCCGAGCCCTCCTGACGCTGCCGGCGCCACGCGCTCAGCGCGGGCAGCACCTCGCCGAGCGAGGCGGCGTCCACGGCGAGGCTGCGCGCGGTCGCCGCCAGGTCGGCGGACTCCACCAGCTGCCAGAAGGCGCTGTCGTCGGCGTCCTCGCCCCGGGCCGGGCCGGCGCCCTCCAACCAGTAGCGCTGCCGCTGGAACGGGTAGGTCGGCAGCTCCACCCGGCGGGCGCCGCGGCCCGCGTACACCGCCGTCCAGTCGACCGGCACACCGCGCACCCACAGGTCGGCGGCGGAGGCCAGCGCCCGGTCGAGCCCGCCCTCCTCGCGCCGCAGGGTGCCGGCGGCCAGCACGCCCGCGGCGCCGGCGGCCTCGGCGCCGTCCAGCACCGGCAGGGTGAGCACCGGGTGCGGGGAGACCTCCAGGAACACCTGGTAGTGCTGCTCGGCCAGCGCCTGCACGGCGGTGGAGAACCGCACGGTCTGCCGCAGGTTGCGGTACCAGTACGCGCCGTCCATCACGGCGGTGTCCAGCCAGTCGCCGGTCACCGTGGAGAACAGCGGCACCCGGCCCGCGGTCGGGCGCAACCCGGCCAGCAGTTCGGCGAGTTCGGCCCGGATCCGCTCGACCTGGGCCGAGTGCGAGGCGTAGTCGACCGGTACGGTCCTGGCCCGGACGCCGTCCCGCTCGCAAGCCGCCAGCAGCTCGTCCAGCGCGGCGCTCTCCCCGGAGACCACCACCGCGGACGGCCCGTTGACCGCGGCCACCGACAGTCGCTCGCCCCAGGGGGCGATCAGCTCGGCCACCCCGTCCAGCGGCAGGCCCACCGACACCATGCCGCCGTGCCCGGCCAGCGCGGCCAGCGCCCGGCTGCGCAGCGCGACCACCTTGGCGCCGTCCTCCAGCGTGAGCGCGCCCGCCACCACGGCGGCGGCGATCTCGCCCTGGCTGTGCCCGACCACCGCGTCCGGACGCACGCCCCAGGAGCCCCACAGCTCGGCCAGCGAGACCATCACGGCGAACAGCGCCGGCTGCACCAGGTCGACCCGCTCCAACGGCTCGCCGGAGCGCAGCAGTTCGGTCAACGGCCGTTCCAGGTACGGCGCCAGCGCGCGTTCGCAGTCGGCCATCGCGGCGGCGAACACCGGCGCCTCGTCGAGCAGGCCGACCGCCATCCCGGCCCACTGGGCGCCCTGGCCGGGGAAGACGAAGACCCGCCGGCCGCCCGCGTCCGCCAGGCCCTGCACCACCCCGGGCGCGGTCCGGCCGGCGGCCAGCCCGGCCAGGCCCGCCGCGCGGTCGCCGCCGAGCAGCACCGCGCGGTGCTCGAACGCACCGCGCCCGGTCGCCAGCGAGAAACCCACGTCCAGCGGGTCGCCGCCGGCGTTGCGCAGCCGTCCGGCCAGCCGGCCCGCCTGCGCGGCCAGCGCCTCGGCGGACTTCGCGGACAGCGGCCAGGGCAGCTCGGCCGCGGGGCCGACCGGCTCGGGGGTCTGCGCCCCGGCGGCGTCCGGCGCCTGCTCCAGGATCGCGTGCACATTGGTGCCGCTGAAGCCGAACGAGGACACCCCGACCCGGCGCGGGCGCCCGGCCTCGGGCCAGTCGCGGGCCTCGGCGAGCAGCTCCACCGCGCCCGCCGACCAGTCCACGTGCGGGGTCGGCTCGTCCGCGTGCAGGGTGCGCGGCAGCACGCCGTGCTGCAGCGCCAGCACCGACTTGATCACCCCGGCCACGCCGGAGGCGGCCTGGGTGTGCCCGAGGTTGGACTTCAGCGAGCCCAGCCACAGCGGGCGGCCCTCGGGCCGGTCCTGACCGTACGTCGCGAGCAGCGCGTCGGCCTCGATCGGGTCGCCCAGCGTGGTGCCGGTGCCGTGCGCCTCGACCGCGTCCACCTCGGCGGCGGACAGCCCGGCGTTGGCCAGCGCCTGCCGGATCACCCGCTGCTGGGCCTGCCCGTTCGGCGCGGACAGGCCGTTGCTGGCGCCGTCCTGGTTGACGGCGCTGCCGCGCAGCACCGCCAGCACCGGATGCCCGTTGCGCCGGGCGTCCGACAGCCGTTCCAGCAGTACCACCCCGGCGCCCTCGGCCAGGCCCATCCCGTCGGCGGCGGCCCCGAACGCCTTGCAGCGCCCGTCGGCCGCCAGCCCGCGCTGGCGGGAGAAACCGATGAACACCCCGGGGGTCGCCATCACCGCGACGCCGCCGGCCAGCGCCAGCGAGCAGTCACCGGAGCGCAGCCCCTGCGCCGCCAGGTGCAGGGCGACCAGCGAGGAGGAGCAGGCGGTGTCCACCGTGACGGCCGGGCCCTCCAGCCCGAGCGTGTAAGCCACCCGGCCCGAGACCACGCTCGCCGCGGCCCCCGCCACCAGGTGGCCCTCGGCGCCCTCCGGCGCCCCGGCGGCCGCGACCGAGCTGTAGTCCTGGTAGTTGACGCCGACGAAGACGCCGGTCCGGCTCTCCCGCAGCCCGCCCGGGTCGATGCCGGCCCGCTCGATCGCCTCCCAGGAGGTCTCCAGCAGCAGCCGCTGCTGCGGGTCCATCGCGGCCGCCTCGCGCGGGCTGATCCCGAAGAAGGCGGGGTCGAAGTCGGCGGCGTCGTGCAGGAACCCGCCCTCCCGGACGTAGGAGCGGCCGGGCCGGTCCGGGTCCGGGTCGTACAGGTCCGCCAGCGGCCAGCCGCGGTCGGTGGGCATCGCGGACAGCACCTCGCCGCCGTCCGCGAGCAGCTGCCAGAGCTTGTCCGGGTCGTCGATGCCGCCGGGGAAGCGGCAGCTCATCGCGACGATCGCGATCGGTTCCGCGAGGTCACCGGTGAGGTGCGCGACCGGCTCCGGGCCGCCCTGCGGCGCCCCCAGCAGCTCGATCCGCAGCGCCTCGCCGAGCGCCTCGGCGCTGGAGTGGTCGAAGACCACGGTGGTGCGCAGCCGCAGCCCGGTCGCCGCGTTCAGCCGGTTGCGCAGCTCGACCGCGATCAGCGAGTCGAAGCCCAGCTCGCGAAAGGCCCGGTCGGGCCGGACGGCCTCCGGCGAGTCGTGCCCGAGCACGTCGGCGGCGTGCCGGCGGACCAGGTCCACCAGCACCCGGCGCACCTCCGCCTCGGACTGCCCGGCCAGGCTGCGGCGCAGCTCGTGCCCGGCCCCGTCACCGTCCGCCGGCCCGTCCTCGGCGGCCGCCGCGAGCGCCCGCACCTCGGGCAGGTCGGCGATCAGCGGGCTGGGCCGCACCGAGGTGAAGACCGGGACGAACCGGCCCCAGTCGACGTCGGCGACCACCACCGTCGTCTCGTCGTCGTCCAGCACCCGCTGCAGCCCCGCCACCGCCCGGGCCGGGTCCATGAACGGGATGCCGCGCTCCAGCAGTTGCTGCTCCAGCTCGGTGGTGGCCAGACCGCCGCCGGCCGCGCTCCAGATGCCCCAGACGATCGAGGTGGCGCTCAGACCCCGGCCCCGCCGGTGCTCGGCCAGCGCGTCCAGGTAGGCGTTGGCGGCGGCGTACGCGCCGTGGTCGGCGCTGCCCCACACGCCGGAGACCGAGGAGAACAGCACGAAGGCGTCCAGCTCGGTGTCGTGGAACACCTCCTCCAGGGTGGCCGCGCCGAGCACCTTGGCCTCCAGGGTGGCCGCGAACTCCGCCGGCCCGAGCTCGCGGACCGGCCCGAGCTGGACGGCGGCGGCGGTGTGCAGCACCGCGCGGACCTCGTCCCCGGCGGCGGCCAGCGAGTCGACCAGCGCGCGCAGCTCCGCCGGGTCCGCCAGGTCGCAGGCGGCCAGGGTGACCCGGGTGCCGAGCGCGCCGAGTTCGGCCGCCAGCTCCTCGGCGCCCGGCGCGGCGGGGCCGCGGCGGCTCAGCAGCACCAGGTGCTCGGCGCCGTCCCCGGCCAGCCGCCGGGCCACCTGGCTGCCGAGACCGCCGGTGCCGCCGGTGATCAGGACGGTGCCGCGCGGACGCCAGCTGCGCCTGGCCGGGGTGCGGGCCGCCCGGACCAGCCGGCGCGCCAGCACCCCTTCGGCGCGGATCGCGAGCTGGTCCTCGTCGCCACCGGCGGCCAGCAGACCGGCCAGCCGGGCCAGCGCCGCGTCCTCGCACTCCTCGGGCAGGTCCACCAGGCCGCCCCAGCGGGCCGGCTCCTCCAGCGCCACCACCCGGCCCAGCCCCCAGGTCAGCGCCTGGACCGGCCGGGCGGCCGGATCCGCCGGGCCGGTGGAGACCGCGCCCCGGGTGACGCACCACAGCGGCGCCGCCAGGTCGAGGTCGAGCTGCGCCTGCACCAGCGCCGCGGTCAGCGCGGCCCCGGCGGCCAGCGCCGGCCGGCCCGGGGTGGGCCGCTCGTCCAGGGCCAGCAGCGAGAGCACCCCGCCGGGCGTGCCGCGGCCGTCCAGCGCGGTGCGCAGCAGCTCGGCCAGCTCCGCCCGGCCGAGGTCGGGGCCGTCCAGCACCACCGGCACCACCTCGGCGCCCTGCCCGGCCAGGACGGCGGCCAGCCGCTCGGCCAGCGGGTCACCGCCCTCGGGCACCAGCAGCGGCCAGACCCCGTGCAGTGCGCCGTCCTGACGGTCGGCCACCCTGGTCCAGCCGATCCGGTAGCGCCAGCCGTCCAGCACGGCCTGCTCCTGCCGGCCGCGCCGCCACAGCGCCAGCGGCGCCAGCAGCCCGTCCAGCGCCTCGGGGGCCATCCCCAGCGTGCCGGCCACCGCCTCGGCGTCCTCGCGGTCGACGGCCGACCAGAAGGCGGCGTCCGCCGGGTCGGTGGCGGTGGCGGCGGCGCTCGGCTCCAGCCAGAACCGGCGGTTCTGGAAGGCGTAGGTGGGTAGCTCCAGCAGGCTCGGGGCGTGCGGCGCGAACACCGGCGCCCAGTCCACCGGCAGGCCGTGCACCTGGGCCGCGGCCAGCGCCGCCAGCCAGCGGCGCGGGCCGCCCTCGTCGCGGCGCAGCGTGCCGAGCACCACCGTCTCCGGGCGCCCGTGCTCCTCGGCGATCGCCTGCACCGGCACGGTGAGCACCGGGTGCGGGCTGATCTCCACGAACACCTGGTGGTCCTGGTCCAGCAGCGAGCCGACCGCCGCCTCGAAGTCCACCGTCTCGCGCATGTTGCGGAACCAGTACCCGGCGTCCAGCGCCGCCGTGTCCAGCCGCCCGCCGGTCACCGCGGAGTGGAACGGGATCGCCGAGGCGCGCGGCCGCACCCCGGCCAGCGCGGCCAGCAGGTCCTCGCGCAGCCCGTCCATGTGCGCGGAGTGGCCCGCCACGTCCGCGCGCACCTCCCGGGTCCGTACGCCCGCCGCCGCGCAGTCGGCCAGCAGCTCGGCGACGGCCGCCGGGTCGCCGGAGACCACCACCGACGCCGGGCCGTTGACGGCGGCCACCGACAGCCGGCCCTCCCAGCGGCGCAGCCGCTCGCGGGCCGCGTCCGCCGACAGCTGCACCGAGGCCATCGCGCCGGTGCCGGACAGCGCCAGCTGGGCCCGGCTGCGCAGCGCCACGATCCGGGCCGCGTCCGCCAGGTCGAGCGCCCCCGCCACGTACGCGGCCGCCACCTCGCCCTGCGAGTGGCCGACCACCGCGTCCGGATGCACCCCGTGCGAGCGCCAGAGCGCCGCCAGCGACACCATCACGGCGAACAGCACCGGCTGCACCACGTCGATCCGCTCCAGCGGCGGCGCACCCGGCTCGTCCCGCAGCACCTCGGTCAACGACCAGTCCAGGTACGGCTCCAGGGCCCGCGCGCAGTCGGCGACCGAGCGGGCGAACACCGGCGAGCCGGCCAGCAGGTCGCGGGCCATGCCCACCCACTGCCCGCCCTGGCCGGGGAAGACGAACACCGTACGGTCGCGCTCGGCGCCCGCCCGACCGGTCAGCACCCCCGGCCCCGAGCCGTCCCGGGCCAGCGCGACCACCCCGCGCAGCAGCTCGGCCGGCTCCTCGCCGACCACCACCGCGCGGTGCTCGAACGCGGAGCGGCCGGTCGCCAGCGAGAAACCGACATCGGCCGGCCGCAGCCCCGGCCGGGCCGAGACGTGCGCCGCCAGCCGGGCCGCCTGCGCCCGCAGCGCCTCCGGGCTGCGCGCCGACAGCACCCACGGCACCGCCCCCGCCCCGGCCGCGGCGGCCGGTACGGGCGCGGGCGCCGGCTGCACCGGCTCGGGCGCCTCCTCCAGCACCACGTGCGCGTTGGTGCCGCTCATCCCGAACGAGGACACCCCGGCCCGGCGCGGCCGGCCCAGCGCCGGCCAGTCCCGGGCCTCGGTGAGCAGCTCCACGGTGCCCGCCGACCAGTCCACGTGCGGGGTCGGCGCGTCCACGTGCAGGGTGCGCGGCAGCACGCCGTGCCGCATCGCCAGCACCATCTTCATCACCCCGGCCACCCCCGCCGCGGCCTGGGTGTGCCCGATGTTGGACTTCAGCGAGCCCAGCCACAGCGGCCGGTCCGCCGGCCGGCCGAGGCCGTAGGTGGCCAGCAGCGAGTCCGCCTCGATCGGGTCGCCGAGACGGGTGCCGGTGCCGTGCGCCTCGACCGCGTCCACCTCGGCGGCGGACAGCCCGGCGTCGGCCAGCGCGGCCTGGATGACCCGCTGCTGGGACGGCCCGTTGGGCGCTGTCAGCCCGTTGCTGGCACCGTCCTGGTTGATCGCGCTGCCGCGCAGCACCGCCAGCACCGGGTGCCCGTTGCGCTGCGCGTCCGACAGCCGCTCGACCAGCAGCACGCCGACGCCCTCGCCCCAGCCGGTGCCGTCCGCGGCGGCCGCGAACGGCTTGCAGCGCCCGTCCGCCGCCATCCCGCCCTGCCGGGCGATCTCCAGGAACGCGCCCGGCAGCGCCATCACGTTCGCCCCGCCGACCAGGGCCAGCGAGCACTCCCCGTTGCGCAGCGAGCGGGCCGCCAGGTGCAGCGCCACCAGCGAGGCCGAGCAGGCCGTGTCCACGCTCAGCGACGGCCCCTCCAGACCCATCGCGTAGGAGACCCGGCCGGAGAGCACGCTGATCGCGTTACCGGTCATCAGGAAGCCCTTGACGGCCTCCGAGGCGCCCTGGCCGAGCGTGGCGTACCCCTGGTCGACCGCGGTGACGAACACGCCCGTACCGCTGCCGCGCAGCGACAGCGGATCGATGCCGGCCCGCTCCACCGCCTCCCAGCAGGCGGTCAGCAGCAGCCGCTGCTGCGGGTCCATCGCCAGCGCCTCGCGCGGGGAGATCTCGAAGAACGCCGGGTCGAACCCGCCGGCCTCGTCCACGAACGCGCCGCGCGCCGGGGCGCCGCTGGCCGCCAGGCCCGAGTGCTCCCACCCGCGGTCCGTCGGCAGCCCGGTCATCGCGTCCCGGTCGGCGACCAGCAGCTCCCACAGGTCCTCCGGGGTGCTGACACCCCCGGCGAACCGGCAGCTCATCGCGACGATGGCGATCGGCTCGCGGCTCTTCGCCTCCGCCTCGCGCAGCCGTTCCCTGGTCTGCTGGAGGTCGATGGTCACGCGGTTGAGGTAGTCACGCAGCTTCTGCTCGCTCACGGGGTTTCTGCACCTTCGTCTTGGGAGGGGGACGTCCTGAGCAGGGGTCGGGCACCCGTCCGGGCGGGTGCCCGGGGCCTCATGAGCCGCCCAGCTGCCGGTCGATCAACGCGAAGATCTCGTCGTCGCTGGCCGCGACGATCCGTTCGGCCGCCGCCGTCGCGGCCGTGCTGCGCGAGAGCACCTCGCGCAGCCGGTCGGACAGCTGCGCCCGCACCGGCCCGTCCGCCGGGAACGCCGCCATCAGCGCCTCCAGCCGGTCGAGTTCGGCGAGCACCGCGGCCGGGTCGGGCGCCCCGGCGGCGGCCCCGGGCCGCTCGGCCGCGGCCGCCCCGAGGTGGCGGGCCAGCGCCTCCGGGGTCGGGTGGTCGAAGACCATCGCCGCCGGCAGCCGCACCCCGGTCGCGGCGACCAGCCGGTTGCGCAGCTCCACCCCGGTCAGCGAGTCGAAGCCGAGGTCCTTGAACGGGCGCGCCGGGCGGATCCGCTCCGGCGTGGCGTGCCCGAGCACCGCGGCGGCGTGGCCGCGCACCAGGTCGAGCAGCACCCGGTGCGCCTCCGGCGGGGTGAGCGCCGCCAGCTGCTCGCGCAGCCCGCCCGGGGCCGGTGCGGCCGCGCCCGCCGCCGCCCGGGCCCTGGACGGCCGGACCAGCCCGCGCAGCACGGCGGGCCCGTCCGCGCGCAGTGCCGCCCGGTCCAGCCGGGCGGCCAGCAGGTACGGCCGGGGGCCGGCCAGCGCCGCGTCGAACAGCGCCAGCCCCTCGGCGGAGGACAGCGCGCCCGCCCCGCCGCGGGCCATCCGGCGCAGGTCGGTGCCGTCCAGGTCGGCGGTGAGCGCGCTGCGCTCGGCCCACAGGCCCCAGCCGATCGACAGTCCGGCCAGCCCCGCGTCCCGGCGCCGGCCCGCGAGCGCGTCCAGCACGGCGTTGGCGGCGGCGTAGTTCGCCTGTCCGGCCGGGCCGAGCAGGCCCGCGCCGGAGGAGAACAGCACGAACGCCGCCAGGTCGTGATCGGCCGTCAGCTCGTGCAGCGCGATCGCCGCGTCCGCCTTCGGCCGCAGCACCCGGTCGAGCCGCTCGTCGGTCAGCGAGGCCACGGTCGCGTCCGCCAGCAGGCCCGCGGTGTGCACCACCGCCGTCAGCGGCCGCTCCTTCGGGACGGTGGCCAGCAGGTCGGCCAGCGCGGTGCGGTCGGCCACGTCGCAGGCGGCGAGGGTGACCTCGGCGCCCAGCCCGGCCAGCTCCTCGAGCAGGTCGGCGGCGCCCTCGGCGGCCGGGCCGCGCCGGCTCGCCAGCAGCAGGTGCCGCACGCCGTGCGCGGTCACCAGGTGACGGGCCACCAGGCGGCCGAGCGTGCCCGTCCCGCCGGTGACCAGCACGGTGCCGGCCGGGTCGGGCGCCGCCGGCAGCATCAGCACGTTCTTGCCGACGTGCCGGGCCCGGGACAGGTGCCGGAAGGCCGCCGGCGCCTCCCGGACGTCCCAGCAGGTCAGCGGGAGCGGGCTGAGCACCCCGCGCTCGAACAGCGCCAGGATCTCGGCCAGCATCTCGCCGATCCTCCCGGGCCCCGCCTCCATCAGGTCGAAGGCCCGGTAGGCGACGCCCGGGTGCTCGGCGGCGACCCGCTCCGCGTCCCGGATGTCGGTCTTCCCCAGCTCCAGGAAGCGCCCGCCGCCGGGCAGCAGCCGCAGCGAGGCGTCGACGAACTCCCGCGCCAGGCAGTTCAGCACCACGTCCACCCCGCGCCCGAGGGTCTGCGCCAGGAACCGGTCGGCGAACTCCGGGGTGCGCGAGGAGGCCAGCCGCCGTTCGTCCGGCACCGCCGATCGCAGCGCGTCCCACTTGTGCGGGCTCGCGGTGCCGAACACCTCCGCCCCGGCGTGCCGGGCCAGCTGGACGGCCGCCATGCCGACCCCGCCGGCCGCCGCGTGCACCAGCACCGATTCCCCGCGGCGCAGCCCGCCCAGGTCGAACAGGCCGTAGTACGCGGTCAGGAACACCACCGGCACGGAGGCCGCCCGGGCGTACGACCAGCCCTCCGGGATCCTTGCCACCGTCCGCCGGTCGGCCACCGCGACCGGTCCGAAGGCGGCCCCGAAGATGCCCATCACCCGGTCGCCGGGCGCCAGGTCGGTCACCTCGGCGCCGACCTCCAGCACCGTGCCGGCACCCTCGCTGCCCAGGCCCTGCTGGTCCGGCGTCAGACCGAGGGTGACCGCGACGTCCCGGAAGTTCAGGCCGGCGGCCCGGACGGCGATCCGCAGCTCGCCCGCGCCGAGCGGCCGCTCCGGGCCCGCCAGCAGCGCCAGCCCGTCCGTCGTCCCGGGGCCGGCCGGCTCCAGCCGCCAGGCCGGCTCGCCCGGCGGGGGCACCAGCGTGCCCGCGCCGGCGGCCGGCGCCAGCCGGGGCACCAGCACCTCGCCGGCGCGCACCGCCAGCTGCGGTTCGCCGGCCAGCGGCAGCGCCTGCGGGGCCCCGGCCTGCCCGTCGCCGTCCAGCAGCACGAAGCGGTCGGGGTGCTCGCTCTGCACGCTGCGCAGCAGCCCCCAGACGGCGGCCTGCGCGAGATCGGCGGGCGGCTGTCCCGGTCCGGTCCGCACGGCGCCGCTGGTCCGCAGCACCAGCCGGGAGTCGGCGAACCGCTCCTCGGCCAGCCAGCGCCGGACCAGCGCCAGCGCCGCCGCGGTCGCGTCGTGCACCCGCGCGGTCTCGTCCGGGCCCTCGCCCAGCGGCGCGTCGGCGACCACCACGGCGGGCGCCGGCTCCTGCGCGCCGAGCTCCGCGAGCGGCGTCCAGGGCTCCGGCTGGCCGCCCTCGACGGGCTGCCAGTCCAGCCGGAACAGTCGGTCCGCGGTGGCGCCGCCGGCCGCTCCCAGCAGGTCGGCGCGCAGCGGGCGCAGCACCAGCGAGTCGACGCCCAGCACCGGCTGCCCGGCCTGGTCGTAGGCGGTCAGCGTGACGGCGTCCGGCCCGTCGGCGGCGATCCGCACCCGCAGCGCGGTCGCGCCCGAGGCGTACCCGCTGACCCCGCTCCAGCTGAACGGCAGCCGGGCCCCGTCGCGTTCGGGCAGCAGCGCGGCCGCCTGGAGCGCGGCGTCCAGCAGCGCCGGGTGGACCGTGCAGCCCGCCGCGTCGGCGTGCTGGCGCGGATCGAGCCGGAGCTCCGCGAAGACCTCCTCGCCGCGCCGCCAGGCCACGGTCAGCCCCCGGAAGGCCGGGCCGTAGCCGTAACCCGCGTCCGCCAGCCGGTCGTAGAAGCCGTCCAGCTCGACCGCTTCGGCGCCCACGGGCGGCCAGGCGATCAGGTCGGGCACCGCCGCGGCGGGCGCCGGGGCCAGCGTCGCGGTCGCGTGCCGGGTCCACTCCTGGCCGTCCTGGGCGCGGGAGTGGATGTCGAGGTGGCGGTGGCCGGTGGGGTCGGGTGCGGTGATGCGGAGTTGGAGGTGGACGGGGGTGGTGGCAGGGAGGGTGAGGGGGGTTTGGAGGGTGAGTTCTTCGAGGTGGGGGGTGTCGGTCTCGTCGGCGGCGCGGAGGGCGAGTTCGAGGA
>NZ_JBEOUL010000062.1:0-14726 GCF_040304075.1 Kitasatospora sp. NPDC094015 | reverse complement strand
TGGTGATCCCGGACTCCCGCTGGGAGATCGTCTACGAGCTCCCGGTCCAGGGGCGCTGAACCCGCGTCACCCCCCCACCGACCCGACCTGCGCACCGCCTTCCTCACCGCCTACGGTCGCACGCTCACCGCCGACGAGTGGGCGGCGTGCCGGGCCTGGGCCGCGATCGACTGCCCCGCCGCCCTGCGCTGGGCCCTCGACCACCACCACGACGAAGAGGTCCTCGGCTACGCCCGCACCGTCCTGGACCTGCTGCGCATCCCGCACGCCTCTGCCTGAACACCCTGTCCCCCGAACCCGGTTGGAGCATCCATGCAGTCCCTGCGCCAGGCCGTCTGCGTCATCGTCCACGACGAGAAGACCCGGAGGGTCGCATGCATCCACTACGCCAACGACTCCTGGTCCACCGTTCCCGCCTGGACCGTCCCCGGCGGCAAGGTCGAGGAAGGTGAGCGCCTGGACGAGGCCGCCGCCCGCGAGCTGCGTGAGGAGGCCGGAATCACCGTCGCCCCCGAGGAACTGCGGCTGGTCCACACCATCCAGGTCCGCCAGGGCTGGGACGACAAGGGCCCGTTCCTGCTCTCGGTGTTCGCCGCGACCAGCTGGGACGGTGAGCTGACGAACAGGGAGCCGGACAAGCACCTCGCCGTCGAGTGGCAGCCGGCGGACGCGCTGCCCGCACCGATGTTCCCCACCTCGCACGCCGCCCTCACCGCCTACCTCGCCGGCGACAGCCGGGGCTTCTCCACCCACGGCTGGGAGCCCACGGATGACCTGCGCACCCTGGTCGGGGCCTGACATGACCGGCCGCCACCGCCGCCCACCCCCGCCCGAGCAGGCCGCCCTGCCGCCCGACCTGGACCTGCGGCTGGGCGCGATCACCCAGGGCCGCACCGTCGCCGACGAGGGCATCGTCACCCTCCCCGGCGCCGCAGACCCGTATGCCTACCGCACGCTCTACCGGCCCGACGGCGACGTCGACCACTACCTGGAGCGCCTGGCCACCGGCCCGCCCGACCTCACCTCCAGCGACTGACCCGCCATCCCGCCAGGAGGGGAGCAGCCGCGTCCGCGGCTGGCCACCGGAACGGCCACGACAGGCAAGGCTGTTCCGCACCCCTCGAGTCCCTCGACGGCTTCATGGCCCTACCCCTCGCCCCGGCAGGTGGGCTCGATGACCGCGTTCGACCTCAACGCCCACAGCGAGAATGCCTGCCCGAACGGAGGAGCCTGACCGTGGTTTTCGTCCCGCCCGAGCTGTTCGTCCCCACCCTGCCGCACGGCGTGTCCTACGCCGGAGTGTTCTTCACCGACTACGACGACCGGCCGCTGCTGCTCACCTCCGTCCACCACCCGCGCGAGTACCAGTACCCCGGTGGGCTCCTCGATCCGGACGAGGACCCGTGGACGTGTGCGCGGCGCGAGACCGGCGAGGAGATCGGCTTCCTTCCCACCTCCCTCGACGATGCGCCCCGTCTGCTGCTGCTCTCCTTCACCCCGCCGGAACCGCCGTGGCCGTGGAAGATCGGCGTCACCTTCGACGGCGGCCGACTCACCGATCGGGAGATCGAACGGATCGCCCTCGACCCCGCCGAACACAGCGGCCACGCCGTACGCACTTTCGAGGACTGGTCGCGCATCGTCACCCCACGCCGCCTACGCACCCTGCGCGCCTCGCTCACCGCCCGCCGCACCGGCCGCGCCGAATACCTCGTCTCCGATCCCCGAACGCCGGGCGAGACCGGATGACCTCCCGCGCCCGCCCACCGATGGCACCGACCTCCTGCACCGCCCCGACGTGATCACCTTGGCGGACGTCGGCTTCGCCGACCGCGGCCGCAGCAACCCGGCCCTTGACGGCATCACCCTCGCGACCCCGCGCGGGAATGTCGTGGCCCTGGGTCTGCGACAACGGCTCCGGCGAGTCCACCCTCGTCAAGATCCTCTGCAGCCCCTACCTCCCCGATGCCGGCCGCGTCCTGTGAGACGGCACCGCCACCGCCGGCGCCGATCTCGTCCACGTCCTCCACCAGGCCACCTCGCCGAACAGGGCAGCCACGCCCCGCCGCCAGGCAACCCGGGCGGGCGCTGTGCCTCCGGGTAGTGCGGTCAGCGCGGGTGGGCCCGCGCTGCCACCACATGCGGTAGCCAGACTGGGTGATGAGGATCAGGCCGACGGCGGTGGCGGCGAGCACCAACTGGTTGACGAGGCCGTAGAGCACACCCATGTGGCCCTGGACTCCGAGCTTGCCGAGCTTGGACAGCGCGGGGTAGTCGGCCCAGCGGGTGCGGGCGGTGACGGCGCAGGCGGCGGGTCGATCGCGGCCTGGTCGTTGTGCGGACCTGCTCAACCTACCGGCCCGCGACGGGGCACGTCCCAGACCTGACCAGCAAGAACGCGCACAACCGAAGCTCGGCAGGACTTCCTGCGGCCCGTCAGGCCCTTCTTCGTGTGCCCACCTTGCAAGGACCGCGCGGATCCGGTGGGCGCCCGGCGCGGGGCCGGGACCGCCGCAGCGTAGGCGGAATCACCTGCTATCGGCAGGGCAGGGCGGCTGGACCGGTCCGCCCGGGTGGGCGCCGGTGTGCGGCGCCCACCCTGGGGGGGTCAGGCCCGGTCGGTGCGGCGGCGCAGCCCCAGTACGCCGACGGCGGTGCCGATGACGGCGACCACGATGCCGACGATGCCGAGGATCCGCGCGGTGGGGTCGTCGGAGGACCCGTTGGCGGGCGGGGCGGCCTGGGCCCCGGCCGGTGCGGCGGCCGCGCCCGCAGGGTGGTCACCGTCGGCGGCGGCCTTGGTGAGGGTCAGGGTGGGGGCGGGGTGCTCGGGTTCGGCCTGGCCGGCCTTGGCGTCCTCGATCCAGCGGACGATGGTGCCGTCGTCGTAGGTCTGCAGGGCCTTGAGGACGAGCTTGTCGGTGTCGGTGGGCAGCGGGCCGAGGGAGACCTTGAAGTCCTGGAACTGGCCGGGGGCGATCTTCGCACCGGCGTCCGCGGTCCAGGTGATCTTGGTGACGGCGTCGGTGATCTCGTCGCCGTCGTCGGTCTTGATCGGCGTGGCCAGCTTGGTCTTCTCGGTGGTCGCGGTCCAGCCGGGCAGCGGCTCGGTCGCCACCGACGCCACCGGGTGGTCGGCCGGCAGCGACACCTCGAGCTTGGTGGTGGAGGCGGTGTCGCTCTCGTCGGGCACGCGGAAGGCCACCGCGGTGTAGGCGCCCTGGGTCGCGGTGCCCGGCTGCACCGTCACGTGCGCGAACGCCGGCACGGCTGCGGCCGCCACGACGGATGCGGCCAGCACGGCGGTGGTCACGAGACGGCGGGTGGTGATCGAAGGCATGGGTGTGGGATCTCCGTCCGGGAGGTCGGCACGACATCGCCCTCGCGGCGGCGCTGTGCCGCCGGGGAAGGTCGTGCGGGAGTAAGGAGGTGCACGGCGGCCGTTCGGCGACCGTGCCCGGCGCGGCTCCACGTAGCGCGGGGGCTACGCGGACACGCCTCCCGGCGGACCCCGACGGATCAGGGTGTGGCGCAGCGGCAACGGCCCGATCCGGCGGACACGGGCGCCGGAGAGGCGTCGGCCACCGGCCGGGCAGGCGGGAAGTGGCGTGCGGTGGCCGGCGAGCAGGGCGAGAATGTCCGCGACGCGTGCCTGCCAGCGGCGCACGGCGTCCCGTACGGTGCGGGCCAGGCGCAGCAGACGCCACAGGGCCGTCTCGAAGCGGTGCAGCAGCCAGCCGGTGGCCAGGGCTGCGGCGGCGTGGCCGACGATCATGCCGGGCGACAGGGCGAACAGTCCTGCGTGCCCCTGCGCGTGGGCCAGACCTCCCGCGGCGGGCAGGAGCGTGGCATGCACGTGCCCCGCCGCACCCGGGCCCATGTCCATACCCGGCATGTCGGGCATACCGGCCATGTCGTGTGCGGACAGCCGGGCGGCCGGGGGTGTCAGGAGGATGTGGCCGGCGCTGAACAGGAGGTGGAGCGTGACCTGCGCGGCGATCGTCGCCGCGGTGATCGCGGGAAGCGTGCGCTCGCGGCCCGTGCCGGCCGCCGCGGCCACCCACAGCACCAGCCAGCCGCAGAGGATCTGTCCGGGTCCGAGCGGGCCGCCGGTGACGCCGTGCGCGGCCGAGGCCAGGGTGACGCTCGCCGTGGCGAACGCGGCCGCCCGCACCAGCCGCACGTCGCGGGCGGCCGCGCGGGACGTCGGGGATTCGGTGGTCACGGGCATGGCCGGGACATCATCGCAGCCGTCGGGGCGATCCCGGACCTCGATCCGGCAAAGACCGTGTGCGCGTTGTGCAGCGCAGCACCCACCGCTCCTGCCACTGTGCGCTCCCATTCGGTGACGCGCCGTTCGAGGTGGCGGCCGGGCAGGGAAGGGTGTTGGCGCGGGTGACGAGGTCCGTGAACTGGTCGCGGCTCATCCGGATCCGCGGCGAACTCGACACCGCCACCGTCCGATCGCAGCACCGGCGCTCCGCCCTGGCCGGCCACGCGGTCCACACGGTGCGCGTCGTCGGCGACGGGCCGCCGGTTCGGCTACGCGAGCCGCAACTCGACGCCCACGGCCACCGCTCCCATGGCCTCGGCCCGGGTCTCCCCCGCCGCGAGGACCCCGGCGCGCTGTTCGGCGGTCTCGGCGAGCACCGCCCGGCGGTCGCGGGCGGACAACCGGTCGAGGTAGAGGATGCCGCCCAGGTGATCGGTCTCGTGCTGGAGGCAACGGGCGAAGTAGACCTTCGCCCGCGTCGACCAGCCGGCGCGGGCCGGCGCTTTCTTCGAGCACGGGGTTGACGAGGTGTCCGACGTGGCGCACGCCGTCGCCGTCGGGACAGTCGTGGACGGACAGGCGCAGGTCGACGGCGACCTGGTTGGCGGCCAGGCCGACCCCTCGGGCGGCGTACATGGTCCGGAACATGTCGTCGACGAGCCGGGAGAGCTCGGCGGTCCCGAAGGCGGTGACCGGCCGGCAGGGGCGGTGCAGGATGCTCTCGCCGACCTCGGTGATCCGCAGAATCCGGCCCCGGTCGGCCTCGGGTGCGAACTGCGGCTAGGTGTCGACGGGGTGGCCGAGGAGACGTACCCGGCGGTCCGGGGACGGGCCGGTGCGGGAGGGCGTGGCCATGGCGGAGCCTTTCGTCAGGTGCCGGTGCTGGCGCGGGACGGGCGAGGCGTCGACCGGCCGGCCCTCGATGGGACGGGGTGGGGGTCGGCGCAGGTAGGACCATCAGGCCCTGGGCGTGCGGCGCCGGGCAAGTGACCGGCCGCCACCCTCGTCGGCGGTAGAACGGCAGCGGCCCGCCCGGCGCGGCGGTCGTCAGCAGCCAGCAGCGGCCGTCGTCGGCGTCGCTGCTGACGACGGCCAGCAGGGCCGTGCCGGCGCCCCGACCGCCGGCCCCTGGGAGGGCGACCAGCTCGTCGACCTCGCGCGCGCCGCACAGCCAGGCCTCGGTGCGGGTGGGGCCGAGCCCGGCACCGGCCAGCGAGTAGCAGCGGGTGGTGGGGAACGGGGCGGGCGGGTCCAGGCGGTGGCGAAGCCGAGCACCGCGCCGTCGTCCGGATCGAGGGCGAGGGCGGCGGTGAAACCGGGCCGGGCGGCATCGGTCGCGAGCCGCTCCAGGTAGGCGTCGGCCTTGTGGTCCGGCTCGCAGTACGGAGGCGCGCCGAAGGCCGCCGCGTAGACGCCCCGGATGCCGTGCTGGTGAGCGGTCAAGCCACCGGCGTGCACCCGCTGCACGGTGACGGTCCGGCTCACGCTGCTCGTCCCGACGGTCGTGCCGTCGGGGTGAGGGCCGCGTACTCCAGGGGGGCGGAGGGGTCGACGGACAGGTCGGCGGGTGCGGGGCGGGCTCCGGCGCGGGCGAGGAGGTCGCCAATGGCGGCGATCATCGCGCCGCTGTCGGTGCACAGGCGCAGGGCCGGGACGCGCAGGGTGATGCCGGCGGCGGTGCAGCGCTGTTCGGTGAGGGTGCGGATGCGGGAGTTGGCGGCGACGACGCCGACCACGACGAGGGTGTCGATGCCGTGGTCGGTGCAGGCCCGGACCGCCTTGCGGGTCAGGGTGTCCGCGATGGCCTCCTGGAGGGCGGCGGCCGCGTCCGGGACGTGCGGTTCGGTGCCGGTGGCGCGCTGTGCCTCGACCCAGCGGGCGGCGGCGGTCTTGAGGCCGGAGAAGGAGAAGGCGTACGGCGGGTCGTTCGGCCCGCTGAGGGGGCGCGGGAGGCGCACCGCGCGCGGCGCGGTCGATCGCGGGCTCTGCAGGTGCGGGCGCGCCAGAGCCCTGCGGCGGAGCGTCGTCGAGACGGTCGCCGCGGGGCCCGGTGAGGTGCGCAGCCTCGGGGCGGTCAGTCGGCCTGGCGCAGGCCGGCGGACCACTTCTCCTCGATGCGGCCGAACTTCCACACCGCGAGGGCGACGATCCAGGTGGCGAAGAACAGACCGACGATGACGAAGCCGATGATGTTGAGGTCGAGGCCGGCGACCCAGTCCCAGAAGGCGCCGTGCAGATCGAGCTTCTCGGCGGCCAGGCCGAGCAGTTCGACGGTGCCGATGATCAGGGCGACGGCGACCGACAGGCCGGTGATGGTGAGGTTGTAGTAGACCTTGCGCACGGGCTTGGAGAAGGCCCAGCCGTAGGCGAAGTTCATGAACGAGCCGTCGATGGTGTCCAGCAGGGACATGCCGGCGGCGAAGAGGACCGGCAGGCACAGGATGGCGTACCAGGGCAGGCCGGAGGCGGCTCCGGTGCCGGCCAGTACGAGCAGGGCGATCTCGGTGGCGGTGTCGAAGCCGAGTCCGAACAGGACACCGAGCGGGTACATCTGCCAGGGCTTGGTGATCGACCGGGTGGCGCGGCCGAGGAGGCGGTTCATGAAGCCCCGGTTGTTGAGCTGCTCCTCCAGGGCCGCCTCGTCGAACTGCCCTTCGCGCATCCGCCGGAAGACCTTCCAGATCCCCACCAGGATCACCAGGTTGATGGCCGCGATGATGTAGAGGAAGGTGCCGGAGACGGTGGTGCCGATCAGGCCGGTGACGTTGTGCAGTTGCGAGTCGTCGTTCTCGACCGGCCCGGCCAGCGTCTTGATCCCGAAGGACAGCAGGAGGGCGAGGCCGAAGACGATGGTGGAGTGGCCGAGGGAGAACCAGAAGCCCACCGACAGCGGCCGCTGGCCGTCGGACATCAGTTTGCGGGTGGTGTTGTCGATGGCGGCGATGTGGTCGGCGTCGAAGGCGTGCCGCATGCCCAGGGTGTAGGCGGTGACGCCGATACCGATCCCGAAGCTCTTCTCCCCCAGGCTGTAGTGCTCCGGGGCGACCACCGCCACCAGGGTGAACCAGCCGATGACGTGCAGGGCGGCGATGAACGCCGCCATCCCGCCGACCCGGCCCCACTCGGCCCGGCTCATGGCGGAGGTGACCCGCCGAGGGCCACCTCTGGCGGGGTCCGTCGGGGATGTGCTGCTACTCATGGGCATGCTCCCTCGGCTGCAGTGGGGCCGCTGCGGCGACGGCCGCGCACAACCTAGACGCGAATGGCTACTACCTGCAATATCGTTGCAACAATATTGCGCCGGGCCGGGGGCGCACAGGAGCACGAGGAGGCGCGGTGGACCTGACCGGAGCCGACGCACCACCTGGCGTTCCGTCATCCGGCGCGCCATCCACCCCGGCAACAACCGGGGCGCTGTCGGCTGCGGCCACGCCCGCACCGCGGCGACACAGGACCGGGGCCGGCTCGCCGGGGATCGACGAGGACAGCCTGCGGGTGCAGGCCTGCCTGGAGCGGCTGCGCGCCGGCGGCGGGCGGTGCACCGGGCCCCGGGTGCAGGTCGTCCGGGCGCTCGTCGAGCACGGCGGCCACGCGAGCGCCGGCGACCTGCACCGCCGCATCCGCGACGGCGGGGGCAGCGCCGACCAGGCCTCCGTCTACCGGACACTGGCACGCCTGACCGAACTCGGCATCACCCACGCCGTCCCGGGTCTGGGAGGCGAGCTCCACTACGGGCTGGGCCGCCGCCCCCACCACCACGCCCTGTGCAGGAAGTGCGGCGCGATCGTCGACATCCCCGCGCAGCTCGTCGCCGCCGCCCTCGCCGGCGCGGCCGCACTGAGCGGCTTCGCCTTGGACGCGCTCGTCATGAGCGGCAGCTGCGGGAGCTGCTGACCCCGGCTCGGATCACGGCTCGGATCACGCCCGACAGCCGCGGGCGGATTGGGGTCGGCCGGCCGGGGAAGGCGGGCGCAGGCAGGGCCGGCCGTTGCGTCCCGGCGGGCGCCGGTTGGGAAGACGATCGTCGGTCGGAAGGACGGGGACCCGCGACGGGAGAGCCATCCGCACGGCCAACCGACCGGCCCTGCGGGCAACATGCTGAAGCACCTGCATGGCTATTGCAAGTATCACGCAATAGTGTTGCCCCGGCACGATCATCATCGGTTCACCGAAAGGGGCTGTGTCCCGCATGGGCGCCTACACGCTTCCCGACCTGCCGTACGACTACTCCGCCCTCGAGCAGGCGATGTCCGCCGAGATCCTGGAGCTGCACCACTCCAAGCACCACCAGGCCTACGTCAACGGCGCCAACCTGACGCTGGAGCAGCTGGAGGAGGCCCGGTCCAAGGACCAGCTCGGCGGCCTCGTCGGCCTGCAGAAGACCCTGGCCTTCAACCTCTCCGGCCACGTCCTGCACTCGCTGTTCTGGCAGAACCTGTCCCCCGAGGGCGGCGACCGCCCCGACGGCCCGCTCGCCGACGCCATCACCGAGCACTTCGGCTCCTTCGAGGCCTTCAAGAAGCAGCTCACCACCGCCACCGTCGGCGTCCAGGGCTCCGGCTGGGGCATCCTCTCCTGGGAGCCCCTCGGCAAGCGCCTGATCATCGAGCAGGTCTACGACCACCACGGCAACGTCGGCCAGGGCACCACCCCGCTGCTCGCCTTCGACGCCTGGGAGCACGCCTACTACCTGCAGTACAAGAACGTCCGCCCCGACTACGTCACCCGCCTGTGGGACGTCGTCAACTGGCAGGACGTCCAGACCCGCTTCACCGCCACCCAGGGCTGACACCGGCCCCCGAGCGGCGAGCCTCCGCCGCGGCCCGGCCGGCCCGTACACCGGCCGGGCCCGCCATCGGCGCACGGGCAAGCACCGCCTTCGCGGCCCGCGCCGCACCGCGACCACCGGGCGGACCGTATCGGAGACCTGCTCCACCACCGCAGTCGGCACCAGCCCCGATGTGAGCGGCACCAGGCACCGAGACCTGCGGGGAGCCTGCATCGCCCCTGGCCCATCGTGGCACCGCGCAACGGGGCGGACCGCCCGCCCGCGCCCGTGGCCCCGGCGCCACCGCACCGCCCCCCGCCCCGGCCCAGGGCGCGAGCGCACCACCGGCACCGGTCGGACCCCAGAGGGCCGTACGCCGCGGCCGCTCCCCTCCCGTCAACCGGCCGCCGTCCACCGCGCCGTCGCCACCGCGATCCGCACCGGACCTAGCCCGTCGAGGAGGAACCGGCCCGGTGCGCCATAGCGTCCCCGGCGCCCGGCCCCGAGCCGGAAGAGGGCCCGGACGAGGTAGTCGCGCGCAACGACGAGACGCTCCTGTCCGCAGGGCAGCCGGCTGCGCGGGTCGGCCGCTCGCCGTACCGCGCACGAACGCAGCACGGCGCGGCGCGGCGGGCTGCGTCCGCCGAGGCTGCCGAACTCCCTCCGCCAGCCCGACGCACCCGGAACCGCGGGTGCCATCGTCCGACCGCTGGGCCCGGTCCACCCGCCCGTTGCCGGGGCGGGCGACGGCAGCGACAGGGCCGCGCAACATCCCGACAGCAGTTGCGCTACATATGCTCTTGCACACATAGTGCAATTGAACACGGTCGGCCGATCGCAGCGTCGACTAGAGGGAGCTGGTGTGGACGACGTGCGTCGCCCTGCGGGCGCGCCGGGCCGGGGGGCGTTCGAGTTGGGACGCCTGGCCCGTGACGAGGAATCGGACCTCGTCCTGTGCCACGTGTGCGGGCGTGGATTCCGGGCCCTGGGCTCCCATGTACGGGTGCACGGCATGACGGCGGCGGAGTACCGCGAGGAGTTCCGGCTGATGCGCACCCGCGCGCTCAGCGCCCGGGCGGTGAGCCGGGCCCGCTCGGTGGCTCAGCGGGCGGTGTACGAGCGGTCGGCCCGCACCCGGGCCGACTTCGCGGCCGGGCAGTCGATGGCCCGCTCCGGTGCGCTGGCCGACCGGGCACGGCGATCGCTCACCGAGCACGGCGCCTCGACGGAGCTCGCCACGGAGCGCGCGGTCCGGCTGGAGGCCGGGCGCCGGACCCAGGGCGCTGCCGCGGCCGCGCGTCTGGCGGAGCGGGTCCGGACACTGGGGTTCGACGGGATCCCGGCGGCCCTACGGGGGTTGTACGTCGAGGACGGGAAGAGCCTGGAGGCCACGGCCCGAGCCTTGGGCGTGGGGAACGAGCAGCTGCGACGACTGCTCGACCGGCACCTCGTCGAGGTCCGGCCGGTCGGGCACAACTCGCCCACCGGCCGGAGTGCACGGGTGGCGCTGAACGACCTCGCCGCGGCGAGGCGCGTCGGCACGGACGACATCGGGCGATGGCTGACGGACCACCGCAACGGGGGCGCGACCGTCGCCGAGCTGGCGCGGCTCACCGGACGCAGCGTGCCCTGGGTGGTGTCCCGCATCCGGCGCCGCCCGCCGGGCGGGGCCGGCGAGGGCCATGTGGCCGCACCCGACGGGCACTCCGCGGACCATGGCCCTAGCGTCGACGGAGAGGGCGGAACTCGCCGCCCCCGCAACGGAAGTGACGTCCCATGAACCAGCGCATAGCCCGTACCCTGGCCTGCTCCCTGCTCGCTGCCGGCATCGTCGCCGTCCCGGCGGCCGGCTCCGCCTTCGCCGCCCCGGCCCACGCGACCCGCGGATCCGAGCAGTTCTACCAGCACGAGGTGCAGGCCAACACCGAGCACGTCAGCTACAGCGAGAGCACGACGTACCACGCCGCGAGCGACTGCTACGGCGAGGGCGGGTACGGCAACGACGGCTACCGGCACCACCAGAACGGCCTCTTCGGCCGCGGCATCCTCGGCCTGGGCCTGCTCGGCCTGTAGCACCACCCCTCCCGCGGCGCGACGCCGTGAGAGGGCGGGGCCCGTCCTGTTGAGTGCCAGGGCCCCGCCCATGCACGTACCGCCTTCCCGAGTAGTCGGCGCTACGTACACCCCGCATTCGCCGCCCACGCCGGCATGGACTGCTCGAGCATCCCCGGTTCACCCGTTCGGCTCACCCCCGCCCGGCCTGCGCCGATCCCTCGACGGATCGGGAGCGCGAGCGCGCCGGAGGAGGCGACCGCAGGAAGGGCGCGACGGCGGCCGGATCGGTTCCTGAGCGTCCGTCAGGGATGGTCCGCTGCCCGGACGGTCCAGCCCGCACTGCGGCAAGGACCTCCCTCACGCACTATTGATCGTATGAGAACTACACTTGACCGCCAAGGGCGGGACCAGCTTGCCGCGCTCGTCGACCAGTTGCCGGCCGTTCGCCGCCACGGCTCCCGGACCATCCCGGTGGACGACGGGCTGCTGGAACTCACGGCCGTGCTGGTCGGACAGCTCTCGGCCGCGTTCCCCGGCGAGCCGATCGGCCGGGCCGCCGGCGTCGTCGCCGACCGCCTCCAGCTCAGCGTGCCGATGACGGCGATCCTCGCGCTGAAGAGCAAGGTCGAGGCCCGCAACCTCGACGTCCGGTAGGCAGCGGGTCCACCCGGTCGCGCGCGGGGCGGCAGCGCCACCGGTGCCGGAGCCCCCGGCCGGCGCGCCGGAGCCAGGCCTCGGCGGACCTCGGTGGTGACCGGTCAGTCCCGCGTGGAGCGGTCGCCCGGTGCCCGGGGCACGTGGTCGGTGCCCGCGGTCGAGTGCCAGACACGCGCGAAGTGGGTGTGGGGTGCCAGGGCGGCGACGGCCCGCGCGTCGGCGGGGGTGTCGACGTCGGTGAGTTCGGGAAGCCGGTGCACCCGCAGGCCGGCCGCTTCGAGCCGCCGCAGGACGATCCGGCCGGTGTCGGGGGTGGACATGGGAACGCCGCGCAGGATCCGTCCGGCGAGCTCGGGGGACGGCGTGGCGAGGCCCAGTGCCCAGAAGCCGCCGTCGGCCGCGGGCCCGTACCAGGCGTCGACCTCACCGCGACGCGCCGGGGACAGCGGGCCGGCGAGCATGCCGGCGACGAGCTGCGGGGTGTCCATCCCGACCAGCAGGGCGGGTGCGTGGGGTGGGGCGTGGCCGAGGGCCGCGGCCAATCGCTCGTCCAGGCCGGCGCCGGTCTGCGGGACGGTGTGCCATCCCGCGGGCAACCACGGGCCCGGCTCGCCGTCGAGGACCAGGACCCGCATCCCGGCGGGCACCGTGTCCAGGAGCGTCAAGGTGTCGCGCAGCGCCGCTTCGGCGAGCGTGGCCGCCTGTTCGGGGCTGCACACCGGTGTCAGGCGGGTCTTGACCCGGCCCGGGACCGGTTCCTTGGCGATGACCAGCAGGGTCGGCGGCGGCGCGGCGAGGACGGCCCGCATGTCCGCCAGGGCCTGCCGGGTGCCGCGCAGTGTTCCGGTGACCTTGGACCGGCCGGATCTCGGACGGTAGTCGACGTCACGTTCGGTGATCCGCATGCCGGCCGCGGCCGCGCTCAGCACCATCTCCAGCGGGTAGCCGCAGCGGCGGTCCCCGAGGCCCAGGGCCAGCAGTCGCGTCCGGTGGGCCGCCCGCATCGGGCCGAGGTCGTGCAGCTGTGCACCGGTGCGTGCGCGCAGGCGTGCCGCCAGGGCGGTGTTGGCGACCCGCGCGTGCCAGGGCCACGCACCTGGGGCGGTGGGCCGGCGCCTGCCGAGCACCAGGTCCGCGGTGCCGTCGGCCACCGGCTGGACGACGCGCGGCAGTTGGGTCGGGTCGAGGGAGGCGTCGCAGTCCATGAAGCACACGATGTCGGCGTCGGCGGCGGCCAGGCCCGCATGGCAGGCGGCGCCGAAACCGCGGCGCTGCTCGCGCACGACGGTGGCACCGAGGGAGCGGGCGATGTCGGCGGAGCCGTCGGTGGAGCCGTTGTCGACGACGATCGCCCGCCAGCCCAGCGGCATCCGGGGCAGGATCCAGGGCAGCGCGGTCGCCTCGTCGAGGCAGGGCAGCACCACGTCGACGCTCGCCCGCGCAGCCGCGTTCACAGGGCGACACCGCCCGCGGCGGGTACGAGCGCTGGACGGGCCGGTGCTGGTCCGCTCCCTTCGGTCGGGGTGAGGGCGAGGAAGCGGCGGCCCTGGAGCGACCACTGCTCTCGGGGTCGCAATCCCGCCCGCTCCGCGGCCCGCAAGGCGGCGGCCACGCCCAGGCGGGCCCACGGGAACCATGGGCCGCGCCGCCCGTCGCCGTCCTCCCAGCAGGCGATCAGCCGCTGGTCCGTCTCGGTGGCTTCGGTCTCCAGGAGGAGCAGCCCGCACGGGTGGAGGAGCTGGCGGCTCCGGCGCAGGAGCAGGTGGGGCTCGCCGCCGATGCCGACACTGCCGTCGGCCAGGATCACGGTGGCCCACCCGCCCTCGCCCGGGAGCGGGTCGAAGACGCTGGCCCGCAGCACGCGGGCTCCCGCCGCCTCGGCCAGGTGCCCGGCCGCGGGTGCCACGTCCACCCCGAGGACGTCGGTACCGCGGCGGGCGAGGGCCGCGACCAGGCGGCCGGGCCCGCAGCCGACGTCCAGCACCGGCCCCCGGCAACGCCTGAGCAGTTCCTCGTCCACGGGATCGGCGCCGGAGCACCAGCGCTGCACGTCCACCGGCGACAGCCCGCCACCCCGTGTCCTGAGCAGCAGCCTGGGCACGGAACCTCCCGGTGCTCGGGAGTACAGGTCGAAGGGCTCGGGCCGCAACGGCGGGCTGTCGGCGGTGAGCTGCGGGTGGTCGGTCACGGGCGTGGTCCCTGCGGGTCGGTGGGCGGACGGTGGGTTGGGTGATGCGCGGCGCGTCGGGCACGGCGGACGGCGATGACCGCGGCCGCCAGGACAACGGCCGCGGCCACCGCGGCCACCTTCCTGCGCGCGCCACCGCCGGCGAACGCGGCGAGCGCCGGGTGCGGTGAGGCTCCGCGGGCCCGCGGAACTGCCGTTGGCGTTGGCGGGACCGCCGGCGCTGCGGGGGCCCGGTCGCGAGGCGGCTCGGCATCGGCACGGGCCCTCGCGCCGGCGGGACCGTGCCGCGGCCGCGGCGGTGTGTGCGGGGTCGCACGGCGCAGCAGTAGGCGTGCGGCGAACAGGACTGCGGAGGCGGCGAACAGTGCGGCGGTGATGAGCAGCCAGCGGGTGAGGTAGACGGTCTCGGAGAGTGCGGTGGCGCCGGGGTAGGGCCGGGAGAGGTCGAGGACGAGGGGGAACCAGACCAGGAGCAGCAGCAGCGCCAGGAAGGCGGGCACGCGGACGTGGTTGACCAGGGCGTTGCGGGATGTGCGGGTCGAGGTTCGGTTGGCACGGGGTGTGAGGGCCGCCTGGGTGGTGAGGTCGGCGCCGGAGTACAGGGGGACGAGGACGAGGTCGTGCAGCAGGGCGCCGCCGATGATCCAGAGCGCGACCTCGAGGCTGCGTCCGGTGAGGAGCCGGATCGCGGCGTAGGCGGCGAGCGCGAAGCAGCCCGCCATCAGGAGGAGGTGGAGCGGGTGTGCCCCGTACCGGGTTCGCAGGCGGGTCGAGGCGGTGGTGGG
>NZ_JBEOUL010000061.1:0-15015 GCF_040304075.1 Kitasatospora sp. NPDC094015 | reverse complement strand
GTCCTGCTGGTCGAGGACGACATGGCCGACGCCATGCTGATCGAGGAGGCCCTGACCGACCGGGGGGCCCGCAACCTCGTTCAGGTCACCGACGGCGTCGCCGCGCTGGAACACCTGCGCGCGCCCGGCAGCGTCCGCCCCGACCTGATCGTGCTCGACCTCAACATGCCCCGGATGAACGGCCGCGACCTGCTGAAGGTGCTGAAGAGCGACGAGGAGCTGCGGACCATCCCGGTGGTCGTCCTCACCACCTCCTCGGCGCCCGACGACGTCACCGGCGCGTACAGCAGCCACGCCAACGCGTACGTGACCAAGCCCGTCAACCTCGACGAGTTCGAGAAGGCCGTGCAGACCATCGACGCCTTCTACCTGGACACCGCCACCCGCCCGCCCCGCATCTGACGCCCCGCAGGACGGCAGGAAGAGCGTGCCCACAGGCACATCTCGGCCGCTGGCGGACCCGTCTCACCGCGACAGCGGCGTGTCGGGCTGCGACCAGTCATGATCGACAGGAAGTAGAGAGGCTTTCCGGCATCTCCGGACGCCGCAACCGCCGCGGCCGTGCCCGGGTCCTCGGTCTGCCGTTCGCCACCGTGGGCCGACTTTCGACGAGGCGGGTCAGCCCCTCCTCGGGCCGTCCCCGGTGCTGACCAAGTCAGCAGCACACCGACGCGCGGAGCCGCCCAGCAGGGTCAGCACGTGGCGCGCGACGACTTCCGCGCCCCTCTCCACCAGCCCCGCCACCTCGGTAGCACCCGGTCGATTCCTGGGACGGCCCGCATACCGGTCGGCCGTTCGCCGGACGCGCTGATGCGCGGTCGTCGGTCGCACCGAGGGCACCCACTTCGGGGCACAGGCCCCGACGGTCCGCATCCGACACGGAAGCGGAGCGAACGCCTCCGCAATGGATGCGAATCTGTGCGTCGATCGATCGATAGGTTTCACGGAATGCAGGGTTTGGTCCGTTCGACGACCGAAGTGGGTCTGGGATAAACGGAATTTCACTTTGAGGACCAGGGCCGGGTGAGCGTGAAATACGCCGATAGGTTGATGTCGTCGCCGCATCCGCGGCGCAGCCCCGGGGGCGGTTGCCCCCCGCTCCCGGGGCTCTCAACCGATCAAACGGAAAGCAGCGCAATGCTCGATCGATTCCCCGGAGGGCAGCGACTGCTGCCCTCCAAGGCGCTCCAAGTTAGCAGGATCTTCCGGCCCGACGCCGCTGCGTGCTCGTTCGGGCTAATCGACGTGCAGGCACGTTTGAGCGGGGTGGTGGCCGTCCCGTTCGCGATGTGGCTGGGCTCCGGGGACGGGCCGGTCGCACCGTCGCGAGCAGTCCTGGTGTTCGCGCTGGTCCAGCTCGCCGGTGGCGTCGTGCTCCACGTGCGGCGGGCGCTTTCCCGGTGACCTCGAGTGCGGTCCCCTGCGGGGGGCCGCACGCCAGGCCCTGATTCCGGAATCGGCGAGCAGCGGGCGGGATGTATGTGGTGGCACACCTCGGTCGGGATCTCCGGCTGTCCATCGGAGGGAACTGCGGGCCGCGCCGACGGATTTCGGCACGACTATCTGGCTTTCGTGCAGCTGTATGGGGGGCGGTACCGGCAGTACGCGCTGGCTCGGCTGACGGATGCGAGCCTGGGCGAGGAGGCCGTGGAGCAGACGCTCGCCTATCTCGCGGGCGGCTGGGACGCGGTGCTCCGGTGCCCGCAACCGATGGCGGCCTGCTGGGTGTTGCTGCGGCAGGTGGTGTCGGACCGGAGTCGGCGGGCGAGCCGCACCGACCGGCTGCACCGGGCGCTGCCCGACCCGGTGGCGGACGCAGCGGTGCTGCGCTACCGGCTGGGCCTTGACCCGAAGATCGCCGCGCACCTGATGGGGGTGGAGGAGTGGACGCTGCGGGCCGAGTTGCGCACCGCGGCCCGAATACTCGATCGCGGGTGACATGGGCGTGTGCCCGCGCCGTCACGCCGGGGTCTGCTTCTGTGCGCCCCTGGTGCGGCCGGGGGTAGCGTCACCTGCACGAATTCACCCGGGCTCGCCACGCTTCGCCACCTGCGCGCCACCATCACCCTTCGGGGGCATGGTGGCGTTCGGCGTGCCCGCCTACGATGGACCCCCAACAACCGCGGGAGCCCCCGGGGTTGTTTCGGCCACGGAAGGGGCACCGTGGGTAGCGGTTACGGGCATGGGCCCAGCCATGCCATCGACACATCCATCCCGAGCGCGGCGCGCATGTACGACCTGCTGCTGGGCGGGACGTTGAACTTCGAGGCCGACAAGCTCGCGTGCGAGGAACTCCTCCTCACGGCACCGAGCATCGGCGATCTGGCAGTCAACAACAGGTGGTTCCTGCAGCGGGTCGTACGTTTTCTCGCCCGCGAGTGCGGGATCAAGCAGTTCCTGGACCACGGGTCCGGGCTGCCGACCGAGCCCAACGTGCACCAGGTGGCGCAGGAGGTCTGGGGCGACGCCCGGGTCGCCTACGTCGACAACGACCCGATCGTGATCGCATATGGCCGGACCTCCTTGGACGTCAACTCCGGCACCAGGTTCATAGACGCCAACATGACCGACACCGACCGAATCATCGAGGAGGCATCCGCCGGCGGGTTCATCGACTTCACCCGGCCGGTCGCGGCCCTGTTCGTGTCCGTCATCCACTGCCTCAAGGATTCCGAGCAACCGGTCGAGATGATCCGGCGGCTGCGCGAGCACCTGGCCCCCGGCAGCTACCTGGTGATCTGCCAGCTCGTCAGCGATGACGAATCGGTTCGTCATGGCGTCACCGAGCTGATGCGGCGCGGCACCGAGGACCACTGGGGCCGGGTGCGAGAGCGCAAGGACGTACGCTCCCTCTTCGACGGCTTGACCGTGCTGCACCCCTACCTCGTCGACGTCACCCACTGGCGGCCGGACTCCGAGCTGCGCAGGCCGCAGAAAACCCACGAGGTGATCGAGTTCGGGGGCGTGGCCCGCGTGTGACGCGATCAGCCGAGGTGCCGCCGCCGGGCGGCGTGGAGCATGCTCGTGCTCTCCCGCCGGTCGGCCGTCTCGGCGAGCAGCATGATCATCGTGGTCTGGTAGTGGTCGAAGGACGGACCGTCCTTCTCCGTCTCCTCGACTTGGTCGCCCTTGGCGAAGTACCGCCCGCTCTCGTCGCTCTCCAGGTAGATGAGATCGGGCAGCCCTGTACCGCGGTCGAAGGCCAGACGCGTGAAGGAAGCGATGTTTCCCGCAATGGCCGGGTCGCTGCTGAACGGGACGATCCGGATCTCGATCCGCGGGTCCTCGCCCAACCGCAGGAGATGGTCGATCTGCTCGACCATGACTCCCGGCCCGCCCATGCAGCGGTGGAGGGCCCCTTCGTCGAGGAGGAACACCGACCTGGGCGGGTCGGCAAAGTACCTGTCCTGCCGCCCGGACCTGAGCGCGAGACGCTCCTTGATCGCAGCCGCATCGGCCCTGCGCCGGCCACCGGTCATCAGCGCGTACGAATAGGCGGGCGTCTGGAGAAGGCCCGGAACGAGTTTCAACTCGTACGTCCACAGCGCCGACGCCGCCGGCTCGAGCCCCACCAGGTGCGCCATGAACGGCGGGACCTGCACCCCGGCCTTCGCCCACCACGTCCGCTCCTTGGCCATCGCGGCGAGCATGATCAGCTGCGCCTCGACCTTGGGGGAGAGCTTGTAGAGCAGGGCAAGGTCCTCGACATCGCGGCGCTTGGGGACGATCTCGGCGCGCTCCAGTCGGGACAGCTTCGGGCCGGAGAAGTCGAGGGCCTTCGCCGCCGTGGTCTGGTTCAGCCCAGCCCCCTGGCGGCACGCACGCAGAAGGGCCCCGAGCAGGACGTGGGCCATCGTCGGGTTGCACGCCGGATCGGCGCCCGCCCGGAAGAGCGGCACAATGTTGCTTGCCGCGGATGCGTCGAGATCGCGTGACACGCGGACCCCTTCAGAAGACCAGCCTTGTCGGTCGCATCTTCTCACGAACAGGGGCCCGCGTGTCGGCTTCTGATATTCCTACAGGAATATCAGATCTTCAGCAGGTGATCGAATTCCCCGCCCTTTGCGCCGTGCAGGAACGCCGCGAACTCGCCGGGCGTGAACAGCAGCGCGGGCCCTGCCGGATCCGTCGAGTTGCGGAACGCCACCCGCCCCGCACCCACCCCTGCCAACTCCACGCACTGTCCGACCTGCGCGCTGGCGCGGCTCTTCACCCAGCCCTCGGCGATCTCCGTCGCAGGCATCCCGTTGCGGTAGTCCATGACAACCAGCCCTCTCCGTGTTCGAGCATTTCCGATCGTCAGAAAAGTACGATCGGAACCCCAGGTGCGCAGGTCACCGCCCCGCGAAATTGCATTCTGCAATTTCACCGCCTGGAGCACTGGAATAGTAGCCGCCGAAATTCGAACAAAGGGCCCGCCGAATGGGTGACGCGCCCAGGCGTCGCGCACCTCCGCCCACCAGCACGCAGCGCGCTCGGCCGGTGACGAACAACTCCGTCCCCCGCCCGCGCGGGCACCGGCGGGCCGCGGGTCGGTCGGCGGTCTGCCCCAGCGAGGTACGCGGCTTTCGGCGGCGAGGAGGTCGAAGGCCGCCGCGCGGCGGGATCCGCGCCGACGAGGCGGTGCGCACCCACGAGAAGGTGGTGAAGGAGGAAGAGGCGGCCGGTCAGGACGGCAGCGAAGACGAGAGCGAGCCTGAGCCGGCCCGCCGTTGGCCGGTGGGTGCCGCCTCCCGTTCGGGGCCCGGCGGGATCAGCCGGGCGATGCCACCGCACAGCAACTCCAGGCTCGCGGCGAACTGCGCCTCCTGGTCGTGCGCCGCGGCGGCCAGCGTCCGGGGGAAGCGTCGGCGCAGCTCGGCGACCTCCTCGGGGCCGACCGGTGCGGCGGGTGGTTCGCTCTGTTCCTGGAGCACGTAGCCGGTGACGTGGCTCAGCACCGTGTCGGCGGCGGTGCCGCACTCCTGCGGGGGCAGGCCGGCTTCGGCGAGGGTTTCGAGCAGGCGCTCCATCACCGACAGCGCTCCGGCGCTCAGCGTCTTCGGGCTGCCGGCGAACATCATCGCCCCGCCGGGGTGGCGGCTGATGCTCCGCCGCAGGGCCGTGGCCTGGGCCACCACCCGGGCCTGCCAGCCGGCGGCCGGGTCGAGCGCGGCCAGCGCCGCGGTGCCGGCGTCGTACGCCTCCCGGGCCACCCGGTCGGCCAGCAACTGGAGCAGCGCAGCCTCGAGCGGCCGTCGTGCAGGTGCAGGGTCATCGTCATCAGGGCGATCTGGTCCCCCATCGCCGACAGCCCGTACGCCGATGCGATCACCGACAGCCCCACCCGCCCACGTGCTCCCATCCCCCGATGCTGCCCGCCACCAACCGCCCGCACAGCCGGTTCACGACAACTCGCGGTGCACTGCGAAGGGTTGGCGGCCATGGGGGCTGTGCTGGAAATCCCGCCCCAGGGGCGGGAATGGATCAGCCCGGGCCACGGTTCCATGCACTGGACACCAGAACTTCAGATCTTTGGTGTTAAAGTTCTGGAGATCGATCTACAAGGGGGATCCATGACCCAGCCCAACCGGACCATCCTCATCGACGACGAGGTCTTCGCGTTTCTCCAGCGCCACAGCGAGCCGCTGGTGGATTCGCCGAACGACGTGCTGCGCCGGCTGCTGCTCGGCGGCGCGCAGCCCGCGGATCCTGCGGGCTCCCGCAGCACGGGCGCGCTGATGCCCTTCATCGAGGCCGGCCTGATCGCGCCGGGCGACGCCCTGCACCACACGCAGGTCCGGCTGAAGGCCACCCACACCGCGAGGGTCACCGCGGACGGCTGGATCGAGATCCCCGACGGCCGTGCTTTCCGCCTGCCGTCCCCGGCGCTGAAGGCCCAGGTCGGCTACGACGTGAACGGGTGGGGCCAGTACGTCCACACCGAGAGCGGCCGGCCGCTGCAGTCCATGCGCAAACAACTCGGGCTCTGACCCCAATAACCATCACGACGGAGCGGAGCTGCAGGAGGAGACGCTGGTGCAAAAGGGGGACGCGGTGCCGCAGGCGCTGTCGCGCGCGGAGAGCGGGGAGGTCCTGTCCGGGACGATCCTTCCCGCCTGGACCCGGGGTGCGGTGCCGCAGGAGCGGCCGGTGGCGCTGCTCGTCACGGGCCCGCCCGGCAGCGGGAAGAGCACCCTCGCCGATTTGCTGCTGCCCGTCCTCGACCGGCGCGGCCAAGCGGTGCGGGTGGGCGCCGACCTCTACAAGGCGGTGCACCGGCACTACGAGGCGCTGCTGGCGCAGGACGTGCGAACGGCAGGCGCCGGCGTCCGCGTGGACACTCGCCGGTGGCAGACGGCGGTGGAGGCGCACGTGCGCGCCCACCGGCTGGACGCGGTGGTGGAGACGGCGTTCGCCGACCCGCAGGAGGCCCGCGCCCAGGCGGTGGCCTACCGGGCGGCCGGCCACCGGGTCGAGGTGGTCGCCCTTGCGTGCGCCCTGGCCTGGAGCCAGCTCGGAGTGCTGGAGCGCTATCTCGGTGACGGCGAGGGCTCCGGCCGGTGGGTGTCCTGGGCCAACCACGACCGGTGCGCGAGCCAGCTGGCCCGCACCCTGGACCTGCTGGAGTCCGAGCACCTGGTCGACCGGATCACGGTGGTGCGCCGCGGCCTGGAGTTCCTGTACGGCAACGAGCTCGTCGACGGAACGTGGACGAGCGCGCCCGGCGCGGGGCGGGCGGTGGAGGCGGAGCGGGCCCGGTGGTGGGACGCGGTGGAGACCGCGTCCTTCCGCCGGTCCCTGGCGGGCGCGGAGCGCACCCTGGTGCGGGCGGAGACCCGGTTGCCGGCCGACCAGGTGCTTGCCGTCGTCCGGGACGCGGAGCGGTGCGCGGCGCTGGCCGAGCCGGTGCGGCGCACCGCCCAGCCGATCGCCACCCCGCCCGGCGTGGACTACCACCGGCTGTCCACCGACGAACACGAGTGGACCTTCCACAACCTGGTCGTGCCCGGCCTCGGGCCGATCGTGCCGCAGGAGCGGCCCGTCGTCGTCTACGTCATGGGGGCACCCGGCGCCGGCAAGACCCAGGCGGCGCGCCTGGTCCACCGGGCGATGCGCGAACGGCAGCCGGTGGGTATCTCCGGCGGCATGTTCAAGGCGGCCCACCCGGACTACTTCCGGCTGCTGCGCGAGCACCCGCGCACCGCCTCCGCGCGGATCCGCGCGGACTACAAGGCCTGGCAGGCCCGCGCCGAGGCGCTGGTGCGCGAGCGGCGCGCGAACGCGGTGATCGAGATCGCCCCGGGCAGCGCCGCCGAGTTCCTCGACGCCGCCGCCGCGTGGCGCCGGGCCGGATACCGCGTCGAGCTGCTGGTGCTGGACGTCCGCGCACCCGACAGCCGCCAGGGCACCGCCCTGCGCTACGCCGAGGTCAGCCGCAGCGGCATCCGGCCCGGCCGGTTCACCACCCCCGCCGGGCACGACCGCTGCCTGGCCGCGGTGCTGGAGTGCGTCCGAGCCGCCGAGGAGCACCACCTGGTGGACCGCATCGGCGTGGTGCGGCGTGATGGCACCGCGGTGTTCGGCAACTCGCTCGGCCCCGACGGCCGGTGGAACGGGCCCACCGGGGCCGCAGCCGCCGTCCGGGCCGGGCAGGGCCGGCGCTACACCGAGCCGGAGGCACGTCGCTTCCTCGCCCATCAGCGTGAGCTGCGCGCTGCTCTGCCGCAGTACCGGCGGGAGGTCGACGCGATCACCCGGCTCGCCTGGCCGCTGCTGCCGCCAGCCCTCCAGCCCCGCCGGCTCGCCTACGCCCCGCCCGCCGCGCTCCCGGCCAAGCGCTCCTACTCGCCGGTGATCTCGCCGAGCCGGACGTCGTAGTCGGCCTCGATCCGCGCCAGCTGCGCCGCGGTGGCGTGCGGCAGGTCGCGCAGCGTCGTGGTGCAGGCTGCGCGCTCGGCCAGGAGGTGCTGAACGCGGTCGGGGTCGGGGTCGGGGCACCGGCGCTCCGCGTGGATCTGCTCGGCGTACCAGGCCGTGAGCGTCTCGATCTTCTCCGCGATCCGGGCGAGGGCGCCGTCGTCGTGGGTGGGGCCGGGATCCTGCACGGGTGGACCGCCTCGTTCTCGAAAAGTGCGCACGCCAGGGTGTCCTGACAGGTCGGAGCCTACGCCGTCGACCGGTTCCGGCTGCCCGGTGGCTCTGTACGCAACTCGTGAACAAAGCCACCCCGGGCCGCTGTGGGCGGTGAGGGCGTAGGTTGATGACCAGTCACATCTTCAGGGGGAGTCGTCGATGGCGGGGCGGGATCTGCGGGCGCTGTTCGGCTCGAACGACCCGGCGCTGGGCGCCGAGGAGGCGTTCACCAACCGGGAGGGCCAGTGGGCGCAGGTCGCGGCCGCGCTCGGCGAGCACCTGGCCCGGCTGGCCGCGCCAGGCTTCGACGTCCAGGACCTGGAGGCGGCGCGGCGCAACGTGCTGGTCTTCCACGGCATCGGCGGGGTCGGCAAGACCACGCTGTCGAGGAAGCTGGAGGCCTCGCTCACCGCGGCCGAGTCCCGGCCCACGCAGTGGGGCGAGCCCACCTGGCCAGCGGCTCCCGGCCTGCTGCCGGTGCGCATCGACCTCGCCCGCTCCGCCGGGATGGACTTCGAGCGGCTCGTCCTCACCCTGCGCCTGGCGTTCGCCGGCCTGGACCGGGCGCTGCCCGCGTTCGACCTGGCGCTCGTCAGGTACTGGGAGCACAACCACCCGGGCGAGAGCCTGGAGGAGTACCTGCGGCGCGCAGGTCTGGTGAGCCGCATGGCGAAGGCGCTGCCCGGCCAGGTGCAAGAGGCGCTGTCGAAGGTCGCGGAGGAGCTCGCGCTCCCGGGCGTGGTCGGCTCGACGGTCGGGCAGGTCACCACCGCCGTGGTGCGGGCGGTGCGCGAGCGCCGCGCCACCGCCCGGGCGCTGGCCGGCTGCCCGCGGCTGGCGGACCTGCTGGAGGCGGAGCCGGACCTTCAGGCGCTGTCCTTCTACCCGCACCTGCTCGCCTACGAGATCGACCGGCTGCCCACGAAGAAGGCCGTCGTGCCGGTGGTGCTGCTGGACACCTTCGAGGACACCGGCGACCGTACCCACCGGGAGCTGGAACGCCTCATCCAGCGGGTGGTGTGGCTGATGCCGAACGCCCTGTTCGTCATCACCGGCCGCAGCCGGCTGCAGTGGGCCGACCCCGCGCTGCAGGGCCAGCTCGACTACACCGGGCCCGCCGCCTGGCCGGACCTCGCCGCGCACATCCCCGCCACCCGCACCCCCGCACCCACTACCCCGACCGGCGCGGTCGGCACCGGGCCGGCCGGCGCGGGGAGGGTGGCCGACCGGCAGGTCCTGATCGGCGACTTCAGCCCCGAGGACTGCGAGGACTACCTCGCCCGCCGCCTCACCACCGACGGCCGGCCCGTCATCGGCGACGACCTGCGCCGAGTCATCACCGCCCGCTCCCACGGCCTGCCGCTGTTCCTCGACCTCGCCGTCATGCGGTTCCTGGAGATCCGCCGCACCCGCACCCCCGAGCCGGCCGACTTCGACCACGACTTCCCCGCCCTGATCGCCCGCACCCTCCAGGACCTCACCCCCGACGAACGCCACGTCCTGCGCGCCGTCTCCCTGCTCGACGCCTTCGACACCGCGCTCGCCACCGCCGCGGCCGGCCAGACCCACCAGGCCGCCGCCCTGCGCCTGACCGAGCGGCCCTTCGTCCGCGAGAACCCCCTCGCACCCTGGCCCTACCACCTGCACGCCGTGGTGCGCTCCACCATCCGCCGGGCCGACGACCACACCGACGACCGCTGGTCCGACCAGGACTGGGCCAACGCCGCGCACCGGGCCTTCGACGCGCTCGGCGACCAGTGGGCCACCACCCCCGGCGCCGGCCGCCACCTCCTGGTCGCCTGCCTGCGCCAAGGCCTCGCGCTCGCCCGCGACCACCGGCTCGACCTCGGCTGGCTCACCGCCGCCACCTGGGCGTACGTCTCGGACTCCGTGTGGGAGCCCCTCGTCCTGGCCGCCACCGGCGACGGCCGGGAGCCCACCGGCGCCGTGCCGGCCACGGCCTCGGACGCGCTGGCCGAGACGCTGGGCGCCCTCGCCCGCCGCCAGCACGAGCACCGCTCCGCAACCATCCGGCGCCTTGCCGCCGTCGTCGACACCCACCTGCTGCCCGACGAACTCCAGCACCTCGCCGTCTACTACCTCGCCAAGGCGCAGCGGGACCTGGGCCACCGCGCGGACTCCCGGCGCGGCATGCAGCTCGTCGCGGACGGCGGCGGCCGGCTCGCCCCGGCCGCCCGGCGCGGCCTGGTCCACCTCGCCCGCCTGGCCGGCGACTTCCCCGCCGCGCACGCCGCAGCGCAGGGCCTGGGCTGGAAGGGGCGGCAGCACCGCGTCGAGGGCGACATCCTGTGGCCCCACGGCGACATGGAGCGCGCCGCCGGCGCCTACCTGGCCGCCCGCACCGACGCCGAGCAGCACGCTGTCGCCGGCGAGCGCGCCACCGCCCAGGCCCAGCGCGGGTTCGTCCTCGCCTTCACCGACCCGCGAGCGGCCTGCGACGAGATCGACCTCGCCGAACAGCTCCTCGCAGGGCTCGACCTGCGCGCCACCGCGCTGACCGTCCGCACCGCGGCCCTCGTCCGCGACGCCGGCCACGACCACGTCGAGGACCGCATCCAGGTGCTGCGCGCCGAGGCCCTCACCGCCGGGATCGCCGCCGCCCAGGTGAACGTCGAACTCGCCGCCGCCTTCCACCACGCCGTCCGCGGCGACGATCCGGCGCTCGCCGCGACCCAGGCCCGGCTGCGCGTCCTCACCCGCGCCGGCGACCACGCCTACTACACCGACCTCGCCCACCGCATGGCCGGCCAACACCCGGACGCGCCCTCCGGCACCCGCTGGCTCGACAGCGAGGAGACGGTGCGCGCCAGGTGGCGGGCGCTGGTCACCGCCCGACAGCACCTGGTGCCGCCCAGCTGACGGGCCGGTCCGGCGCGCGGTGTGGTCAGTCTGCGTCCGCCGGCGGGACGACCCACAGGTCGGCCGGCTCGCGCACCACCAGGTAGGCGGGTTCGACACCCAGACCCGATTTGAACGCCTCCACATCCCCACCGGCCGTCAGGAAGCCCCGGATGACGACCCGACCGGTCCGCACGTCGACGACCTCCCGAAACTCCGAGGCGCCGGCGCCGGTGGTCGACGACGCGCGCTGCTCGTACCCGTAGCGGGCACGGACGACGTCGAGGCGCTCAACACAGGCGTGCTGGAACTCCGGGCTCGGCTGCCCGTCCGTTCCTTCGTGGAACTCCACCGCGATCCAGCCGAGCTCCTCGGCCCCCGGCTCCCGCACCGCGGGTGGGACCGGTCGGGCGGACATCCGGGCCGCCGCCAGGTCGGCCAGCAGCGCGGAAAGGGACTCGGCGGGACCCGAGATCGTGAGGGTGAAGGTGCCTGTGACCGTCATGGCCAGACCGTAGCGGCGGGGTACGACACCGGCCGCGGCGGTCAGTCGGCCCGCAGGATCCGGGAGACGTAGATGCGCGGCGGGTGCACGTCCTCGTTCACCGCGTACTCCACCAGCCCCAGGTCCCGGTTCAGCGGCGCCGAGTGCATCCCCGGCCGGCCCGGAACCGGCATGCTCAGATACGGGAACGGGTTCTCGCGCAGGTCCACGACGAAGGCGACGACCGCCGAGAACACATCGGCCGGCGTTCCCGGATCCCCGAGGAACTCCTCCACCACCGGGGAGAAGCTGATCGGGTCGTCGTCCTCCGGGAACTCGTCGTAGTCGCTCACAGGGCCCCGAGCCGGCGCAGAACCGCGGACGCCGACACCCCGGGCGCCGTGCCGGCCTGCACCGCGGCGTGGATCCGGTCACCCTCCGGGTCCCGGTAGAGCTCCGCCCTCAGCCACCATCGCCGCAGCACACCGCCGATCGTCGCGTCGTCGGCCTCGCCCATCTCCCGGTAGAACTCCATCCGCTGCGCCGGCGGCAGAGCCGCGGCGACGGCGTCCTGGGTACGCGGGATCGGCACACTGCCGTCGTGGTGGCCGTGCAGTGGTGCTGCGCTCACCGAATCCTCCGGAGTCTCGTGCGGCGGGACCAGGTACCAGTGTCCCCCCTCGGCCGCCTAGGCCGGTACCGCCCCCGTTCCGATGTGCCGCGACGCGCTCAGTCGCATTCCTCCCGGCCGGGACCCCGACGAGGTCCGGGTCCCGGCCGGGGAGCGTGCCACCGATGTGTGCTCGCGGCCGCTGCTGTGCCGCTCGGACGGGGCGTCTCCGCTGGGCGGCAGGGCAGCCTGGCTCAGGGCCAGAGGCGGCGAACGGCGGCGCGCGCCTCGGTCACGGCTGCGGCGGAGAGCTCGAAGGCGGCATCGATGTCCCGGTCCGGCCACTGCAGGCGGAGAAGGCCTCCTCCGACGGGCAGGGGCCGCAACCAGTAGCCGAGGCGCCAGTTGGGGCCGTGCGAGCCGGCTCGGAGGGTCAGCATCGGGGCGGTCTCCGCAGGCGGCAGGGCCGGCTCGGGGTGCGGGCGGTTGTTGTGGAAGACCCGGCCGTCGGGAAGGTGCAGTGCCAGGTGGAGGCGGTCGGGTCCGGGGTGGCGTGCCTCGTGCATCAGGTTCTTGAGTTCCTCGGCGGCCTTCGCCGGTGTGTCGGTGGCGTTGAACCGGACCTCGAGCGCGATCTCCAGGCCGGTGGAGTACGCGATGACGCCGAACACCGTTACGGCGACCCGGTCGGTCGCGACCGTGAACGGGGGCCCGGGAACCGGGGCACCCACCTCGGCCGGCGCGGGCTCGACATCGTCGTCGTCCCCGCCGCCGCTCGCGATCAGAGCTTCCACGTTGCCACTCATCGCCGCTCCTCCCCGGGGTTCCGTGTGCCGCTCACAGGCAGTGGGCGTTCAACGTTGCGCTGGTGAAGGCGCCGGTATCGGTGGAGCCGCCGTAGACCACGGCGGTCACCAGGCGGGTGCGGTAGGCGTACGTCACGGGCGACGACGTGGGTGTGCGGCCCACCGAAGCGGAGCTTCCGCGGGCCGGCGGCAGAGCCCGTCCCTGGCGGTCAGACCGCGACCAGGTTTGGGCGGCCGGAAGCACGCGGGGGCTGCTTGCGGTACAGCGGCGCGGCGATGTCGGGAAGCCGGCCTTCTCGGACCTCCACGGCGGCCAGACGAAGCCCTTCCTCCATCTCCGCCTGGGAGGAGTACTTGGCGATGAAGGGGTGGAGCCGGTAGCTGTGGCCGCGGCCGTCGCCGCTGCGGATGACGAGGTTGCGGTCCACAAGGCACTTCATGCCGCGGCTGACCGCCGACTCCGCGAGACCAAGGCGTTCGGCCATCTCGACCTGGCTGTGCCTGACGTCGCCGCCGGGAAGCTGCAATTCGGACATGATGCCGAGTACAGCGATAGCCGACGGCGTCAGCTTCAGCCGGGGAATCATGCCGAGCACGCCGGAAGGGGTGATCTCCATGTGGTCCTCCTCAGCTTTCGCGGGCGAAGTCTTCGGGCCCGATGGTATCGGGGAACTCGGAGGCGAGCTTCTCCGCCCGAACAAGTGCCAGGACACCGTTCTGCTCGTCGCCGTTGCCACGGAAGCACAGCCGCGGGTTCACGTCGTACTGTCCGCGCCTGGTACGCCGCCGGATGTAGTTCAGCTCGCACAACCTGCCGATCGCGCTGTTCACGCTGCTGCGCGCGACGCCGAGCTCGGACGCCATCTCCACCTGCGTCTGGGCGATGTGGCCGCGGTTCTGCGAGCCCATCATGTGGAGGAGCACTGCGACCTCAACGGGGCTGAGGCGGTGCGCGACGATGCACCTCGCCAGAACCTTGGCCAAGAACCAGTTGCTGGTCAGGGAGTAGCCCATCGAGCCGGCCATGTCGTGCGCGGCGCGGCGCGGCCGGAACTTGACCGTAACTTCCTCGACGGCCGGAGCGGCGGCCTGCGTCGCGATATCCATCGCGAGCTGCTCACCGAACCGGTCGAGCATGCTGACGAGTTCAGGCTCAGCGGCGGAACGGACAGGTCGGCGCTTCGGTGTCGTTCCAGCGGATGAGGTCTGTCCCTCTGCTCGCACGCGCGCCTCCATCGAACGGATCGGTCGGCAGGACACTACAGGAACTTGCGAGTGGCTCGAAGTTTTGATGCGGCGAGTCGCAAGTCTTGTTCACGGCGTGCGACGGGCGCCGAGTAGATGCCTGGATCCGCTGTGAGGCCTGCGCATCGAACTTGCTGGATTCCGCAAGTTTCGACCGGTGCTGGGCGGGCCCAAGCGGGCGCGGGCGAGGCTCCTCGAAAGTTGGGGCCTACTGCAATCAGACTTGCGGATATCCGCATGTTTGTGTCGCCAAGTACGGACAGTGCAACGTGAAGTGTCCCGGGCCCGGGACACTTCACGTTGCGGAGGCAGGCAGGCGCCGAATGACGGCCCTGTGGAAAACTTTCATCCATCAGCAAATCTTGATGCGATGTGTCCCGAATCAGTGGGCACATCAAGGCATCCAGTGTCCGATAGGACCAGACACTGGGCTTTACAAACCAGCAGGTCAGAGGCCATATGGACCCTGCGGCCTCTTAATAAAGAGGCCGCAACCGTGCAACCCGGACCTACCACCCGGATACGGCTCGAGGCTGGCTCGATGACGGCCGTCCCCCTTCGGTGCTGGTAGCCGACTCGGCAGGTGTGCGACGATCACGGGCTGTCCGGGCGTCTGCAGCTGGTAGAACGGCCAGCCCTGGCTTGGTACCGGCGATGGACACTGGCTGGTCGTTCGTCAGGTGGGTGGTGACGTCAGCACCTGCTCGGCGGCGGGCAGACCGCGGTACCTGGTGCAGTACGGGGCGGCAGGTGGCCCCGCCAAGCAAGGACAACGGCCACCTTCTACTGGGCAACTGGACAGGTCGCGCCGCCTGCGGGGTGCTGGTCGGGGTCCGCAGCAGGTCGCGGATCCGGCCGAGGCCGACGGCGGCCTGCTGGTAGCCGTCGAACACCTG
>NZ_JBEOUL010000060.1:0-15995 GCF_040304075.1 Kitasatospora sp. NPDC094015 | reverse complement strand
ACGCCTGACGAAGGGCGATCGCCCGACGGGGGATGACCGCCCGAGGAGGCGCCGCCCCCGTACGGCCGGGGCCCCGACATCGCGCCGGGGCCCCGCCCACCCACCATCCACCGACCGCCCCATGGAACCCGGAGACACCCGTGCGCCTGATCGTCGCCATCACCGGAGCGACCGGCTCCGTCCTGGGAGTACGGCTCCTGGAGGAGCTGCGCCGGCACCCCGAGGTGCAGACGCACCTGGTGCTGACCCGCTGGGCGCGGGCCACCGTCGAACTGGAGACCGGGCTGAGCAGCCGTGACGTCGCGGCCCTCGCCGACGTCGTCCACTCCCCCGACGACCAGGGCGCCTCGATCGCCTCCGGTTCGTTCCCCGCCGACGGGATGGTCATCGTCCCGTGCAGCATGAAGACGCTCGCCGGCATCCGCACCGGATACGCCGACGGCCTGGTGGCCCGGGCCGCGGACGTCACGCTCAAGGAACGCCGCAAGCTGGTCCTCGTCCCCCGCGAGACCCCGCTGAGCGAGATCCACCTGGACAACATGCTCGCCCTCGCCCGCATGGGCGCCGCCATCGTGCCGCCCATGCCCGCCTTCTACAACCACCCCACCACCGTCGACGACATCGTCGACCACATCGTGGCGAGGATCTGCGACCAGTTCGCCGTCGACTCCACCCGGGCCCGGCGCTGGGACGGCATGCGCGCCGCCGCTGCCACCGCGCCGCCCGTGCCCGCCCTCCACGGGAACCAGTGAAGGAGCCACACCGATGAACCACCACAAGGACCTTCGCGAGCACATCGCGGCACTCGACGCCCTCGGCGACCTCAAGCGCGTGAAGCGAGAGGTGAGTTGGGACCTGGAGGCCGCAGCGATCACCCGCCTCTCCTACGAACGCACCGCCCCCGCACCGTTCTTCGAGAACGTCACCGGCGCCGAGCCCGGGTTCCGGCTGATGGGCGCGCCCGCCTCGCTCAGCTCCGTACCCGGCAAGCCGCTCGCCCGGGTCGCGCTCTCCCTCGGCCTGCCCCCGGACCTGACCGCGGCCCAGCTCGTGGACACCCTGGCGGCCACCCGGGACCTGCCGCCGGTCCCGCCCAGGCGCGTCCCCCGCGACCAGGCCCCCTGCAAGCAGAACATCCTGCTGGGCGAGGACGCGACCCTGGACCGGTTCCCCGTCCCCCGCGTCCACGAGCAGGACGGCGGCCGCTACCTCAACACCTGGGGGATCATCGTCGCCCGCACCCCCGACGGGACGTGGACCAACTGGTCGATCGCCCGGATCATGATGATCGACGGCAAGCGCATGACCGGCCTGGTGATACCTCCCCAGCACATCGGCCTCATCTGGCAGGAGTGGGTGAAGATCGGCAAGCCGATGCCCTACGCGCTCGTCCAGGGCGGCGACCCCGCGATCCCCTTCGTCGGCGGCATCCCGCTGCCCGACGGTGTCGACGAGGCCGGCTACATCGGCGCCCTGCACGGCGAGGGCGTCGAGGTCGTCAAGTGCGAGCTGTCCGACCTCGAGGTGCCCGCCGGCGCGGAGATCGTCATCGAGGGCCACCTGTCCGTGGAGCGGTCCGCCGTCGAGGGGCCCTTCGGCGAATTCGCCGGCTACGTCCCCGACGAGGCCTCCCACCAGCCCGTCTACACCGTCGAGTGCATCACCTACCGCGACGAACCGATCTGGCCGATCGTGGCCGAGGGTCGCCCCGTGGACGAGTTCCACACCGTGACCGGGGTCGGCATCGCCGCCGACGTCCTGCACGAGCTGCGCGCCGCCGGCCTGCCGATCACCACCGCCTGGTCCCCGCTGCGCGCCGCCTCCCACTGGCTGGTGGTCACCGTCCCGGCGAACTGGCGCGAACTCCTGCCGGACACCGACACCGAGGAGTTCGTCCACCGCATCGGCGAGGTCATGCACGGGCTGCCCCGCACCGGCCGACTGCACGCCCGGGTCTTCGTCCTCGACGACGACATCGACCCCGCCGACGACACCGACCTGCTGTGGGCACTCGCCACCCGCATCCACCCGACCGACGGTGCCGAAGTTTGGCACGGCCTGATCCACCCCCTGATGAACTGCTACCACCAGGCCGAGCGGGCCGCCATGACCGGGCCGGTCGTCCTGCACGACGGACTCCAGCCCGCTCCCGGAGACGGGCGGATGCCGCACAGCTCGTTCGCCGAGGCCTACCCCGCCCCCGTCCGCCGGCTCGTCCTCGAGCGCTGGGACGAGGACTGACCGGACCGGCCCCCTGCCGGCCCCATCGAGCAGCACGGCCCCGCCCCGAACGATCCACGGGACGGGGCCGTGCTGCTCGGTGCGGACCCGTCACCCGCCGGTGGTGGCGGGGGTGTCGAGCACCGTCAGCTCCTCCGGCGTGGCCTGGCGTTTCCAGTCGGGTGCGAGAGCCGCGTAGGTGGTCACGTCGTGCCAGCAGCCCTGGGTGCGGAACAGCTGGCGCAGCGTCGCCTCGTGGCGCAGTCCGGCGGCCCGCATCACCGGGGGCATGTGCTCGTGGTCGGTGCGGTGTCCGGCCCAGATCCGGTGCAGGCCGAGCGCGCCGAAGCCGTAGGCCATGAGCAGCCGGCCGCTCTCGTGCGCGTGGCCCTTGACGGGTGATCCGGGCAGCAGGACGACGGAGGTCAGCATGGCGTTGCTGCCGTAGTCCTCGACCAGCAGGCCGGCGGTGCCCAGCATGGTGTCCCCGTCGGGGGCGCACACGGCGAGGGTGTACCTGCGGCGGGGCCGGGCGAGGGGTTGGGCGAGGACGGCGGCGAAAGCGTCGTGGGCCTGGGCGGCGTCCAGCCGGTCGGTGCCGAGGTAGCGGGTGAGCAGACGGCTGGTCATGATCCGCTCGTAGACCGGGTGGTCGGCGGCGCGCAGTTCGCGCAGGCGCAGGTGGTTGCCGCGCAGTTCCGGTACCCGGGTCACCGGACGGCCTCCCGGGCGGCGGGGATCAGCGCTTCGAGATCGACGTAGGTGCGGCCCGAGGGCACCGGCCGGCCGAGCAGGATCCGGCGGGCGGTGTCGGTGACCAGGGCGCCGCCGAGCAGCACACCGCTTGCCAGCTGCGGCCAGCTGGACAGCGACCTGCCGATCCGGGTGAGGGCGTCGGTCATCGCCGGGCTCAGCCCGTCCTCGCCGACGACCCGCAGCAGGAACTCCAACTGCCCCGCCCGGTCCGTCTGCCGCAGTTCGCGGGCCGTCACGTCGCCGGCGCGGCCGTGGAACAGCGGGCGGTCGGGTTCGAGGTCGAAGCGTTCGACGTCGAGGAGACCGCGGTCGTTGGTGTCCATGAGAACGGGCACGCGCCGGCGCCGGGCGTGCTCACGGGCGGCAGCCTTCACCCAGGGCGTGTCGCACTCCTCGATCAGCAGGTCGAGGCCTCGTTCCCCGTCCCCCTCGGGCGCGAAGAACTCCTCGACGGACTCCTCGGTGACGCCCTGTCGGTAGAGGCGGATGTCGAGGTACGGGTCGAGTTCGTACATCCGCCGCGCGCAGATGACGGTCTTCTCCAGCCCGAGCTCGTGGACGCCGGCGCCGAGCCGGTTGAGGTTGGACAGGCTCAGCCGGTCGAAGTCGGCCAGCCGGAACGACCCGCCGACGCCCTCCATGGCGCAGGTCAGGGCCGCACTGCTGCCGACGGACAGACCGATGACGCCGATCCGGCGCGTCGTGAGGTGCCGCTGCTCATCGCGGGTGATCTTGTCGCGGTTGCGGTCGGTGCGGACCAGCCGGAACTCCGCCTCGGGCAGCACCCGTACCAGGCGGCCCGACCACGGGTACCAGACCCAGGTGCCGTACTCGTCGGGGGGCCTACCCGCGCGGACCTCCTCGACGGCGCGTTCGAGCGTGGCCGGGACGAACCGTTCACCGGGGTGCAGACAGCGGACGAGCTCGCCGAGCTGCTCGTCGAGGTGGTCGTGGACCTCGCGCAGCGCGGGCGACTCGAACAGGGTTTTCAGGTCCGCGGCATCATCGGCCAGTGCTGGGTCCAGAAGGACAGGGCGGAACGATTCGGCACGGGCCGGTGAATCCGGCAGGGCATCGACCGTCCGGCCGACGGAGGGGGAGGAAGGCGTCACGCATCCGAAGCTAGCAACACCAAGATCTTCGACCGCGCCGCTCTCACCCGCACGGCCTCATGCAATGTGACCGGTTCTGGGTGAACCGACCTCGTGCGGCGTCCTTCTCGGCCTTCCTGGCCCAGGAACCACTGACTTGACGAATCGTCAGGCGCACGTTCGGGGCCCGACCACCGATGCCGGTCCGCACCGGTCCGATTCCGGTGAGGCTGGTCAAAGTCCTCGATGAGACGGGTCGGTGCGGTCATAATCGGGCCGGATCGGTCTCCACCGGTCCGCAGAGCGAAGGGGGACCCGGATGACGGATGCGATAGCCGGCACCGCACAGGAGCACCAACTCGGTGCCCGGCAGATGCTGGTGGAGAACAACCCCAAGCGGCGACCCTGGCTGCTGGTCGTGCTGATGGGCGCCGTCGGTGCGTGGACGTTCGTCCTCGGCCTGCAGATCGCCGCCGAGAACCAGAACAAGGACGGCACCTGGTACTTCGGGCTGCCGATGCTCACGGTCTCGATGCTGGCGCTGGCGACCGGGGCCTGGCTGCTGCTGCGCCGCAACGGGACGAAGACCTGGGTGGCCTGGTACGAGCACGGCCTCGTCCGGCAGCTCGCCGGCGGCCCGCCCGTGACGTACCCGTGGGACGAGATCCGGTCGGTGGCCCGGCAGGACGTCAAGGTCGTGCAGCAGATCGGTAGTTACATGACCTATCGGCTGCTGGTGGTGCCCGCGGCCGGCGGGCTGATCGTCGTCGACAACACCTACCCCGGGGTGCTGGACTTCGCCGAGGGGGTGAGCGAGGCGTTCACCCACGTACGCGCGCCGCAGGACGTGGCCCGGCTGGACGCCGGTGAACGACTGGACTTCGGTGGGCTGATCGACCTCAACGCCGGCGGCCTCGGCCAGGGCGGCCGCCGGATCGGCTGGCGCGAGCTCGGGAAGATCGAGCTGAAGCAGGGTCGGATGAACATCCATCGCCGCGGCGACCCGCGGGTCTGGCTGACGGTCCCCGCGGTCGGCCTGCCGAACCTGCTGGTCCTGCTGAGCCTGGCCGACACGCTGCGGCGCCGGCACGACCCCGACGAGGGACCTGGCGCCGGCTGACGACGGCTCGACCGGCGATCGACGCTTCGATGATCGTCCGGGGCCCGGACCTACGGAAGCGGGCGGTGGCGGTGGCTCCGCCCTCGAACAGAGGGGAAGCCACCGCCACCGCCCGCGGGGCCGGGACGGCTCAGGCGTGCCGGTGGTGGTGCTTGTTGCCCGTGACCATACGGTAGAGGGCGAGCAGGATGACCGAGCCGATGATGGCGGCGATCCAGGTCGAAAGGTCGAAGAAGCCGTCAATCGAGTCGACCCCGAAGATGACCTTGCCCAGCCAGCCGCCCAGCAGCCCGCCCGCGATCCCGATGAGGATCGTGACGATGATGCCACCCGGGTCCTTCCCGGGCATGAGCGCCTTGGCGATGGCGCCCGCGAACAGGCCGATCAAGATCCAGGCGATGATGCCCATGCGGTCCTCCTACCTCGTCGGGTAAAGCCGGTGTCAGCACTCGTCTGCACCGCGCGGCGATTCCCAAACCCCGGAATCCGAAGGGACGCAGCAGCACCTCGGTGACGGGCCGGCGGGCGCCGCGAGGCCGAGCAGGAGGTCTCGCCGGCGAGCAGCCATCATGACCCACCGGCCCCGGCGCCACCCGCGAGGGGATGCCGGGACCGGTCGGCCGGGCCGGCGAGCACCGACCGGGCGGCCCTCAGCCCTGCTTGATCGCCGAGATGTCGAACTCCAGGACGACCTTGTCGCCGACCAGCACGCCGCCGCCCTCCAGGGCCGCGTTCCAGGTCACGCCGAAATCCTTGCGGGAGATGGTCACCGAACCCTCCAGGCCGACCCGGAGGTTGCCGTACGGGTCGACGGCGTTGCCGGTGTACTCGAAGTCGATGGTGACCGGACGGGTGGTCCCCTTGACGGTCAGGTCCCCCGTGACGCGGTACTCGGTGTCGGACTTCGGCTCCACCGCGGTGCTGCGGAAGGTGATGTCGGGGAAGTTGGGAGCGTCCAGGAAGTCGTTGGCGCGCAGGTGCTGGTCGCGCTGTTCGACACCGGTGTCGATGCTCTCGGTCTTGATCACCATCTGTGCGGTGGAGCGAGCCGGGTCGGCGCCGTCCAGATGGGCCGTGCCCTCGAACTGGTGGAACGCGCCGCGGACCTTGGTCACCATCGCGTGGCGGGCGACGAAGCCGATCCGGGTGTGGGCGGCATCGAGGACGTAGTCCCCGGTGAGCTCGGGGAGTTCGACGGTCATGGTCAGGTGCCTCCGTGGGACGGGACCCGGCGACGGTACGCCGGGATCGTGTGGGACCCACGCTAGGGCTCGACCGATTCAGGTCGTGGGAGCCGCACGGACACATCCGGAGACTGAACCCTCCGGCGGTCCGAGCCACCGCAGCGGCCCGCGGACCCGAAGGCGGAGAGGGCAGGATTCGAACCTGCGCGGGCCCCGAGGGACCCTGCTCGGCCATCGCTGGCCAGGCACCCGATGAACCGCTCCGGGCACCTCTCCCCACCACGGACCGCGGTGCTGCGCGGTCCGTGACGTGCCTTCAGGATGCCGCGCCGCGCTGACCCGGCCCTGATTTCCGGCTGATCCCGACCGGTACGGGTCGGGTCGGCCTGCACCGGCGGGCCGGGCGCGCGGCACGGGATCGGTGGCTCAGTCCAGGAGCTCGACGTACCCGGCGGAGCCGTGGATGCGGATGCGCCGGCCGTCCCGGATCAGGCGGGTGGCGCCGTCCACGTTCACGACGGCGGGCAGGCCGTACTCGCGGGCGATCACGGAGCCGTGGGTCATCAGGCCGCCCACCTCCGTCACCAGGCCGGCGACCCCCACGAACAGGGGTGACCAGCTCGGGTCGGTGAAGGTGGTGACCAGGATGTCGCCGGCTTCGAGGTCGGCCTCGGCCAGGTCGAGGACGACGCGGGCCCGGCCCTCGACCGTCCCGGCGGACACCGCGAGGCCGGTCAGCGCTCCCTCGGGCACGTCGTCCCGCCGGTAGGAGCCGCTGAGCGCGTCGCCCTCCGAGGTCAGGACCCGGGGCGGGGTGAGCGTCTCGTACGTCCGGAACTCCTCCTTGCGGCGTTCGACGAGCCCGGCGTCCACCCGGCCGTGGCGGGCCGCCTCGTGGAACTCGTGGAAGGTGAGGTGGAACACGTCCTCCCGCTCGGCGAGCACCCCGGCCCGCACCAGGCGGTCGGCCTCCCGCAGCAGGGCCTGCTTGTAGACGAAGTACCGGCTGATGATGGCGTACTTCGGGTACTCGCGGTAGCCGATGAAGGTGCGGACCCGGTCGATCATCGCCTTGGTCTCGGCGGCCTTGCGCTCGCCGTCCGGCAGTGCGCGCAGCCGCGCGAGCACGTCCTGCTCCTTCTCCGTCGCCTGTAGGCGGCCCTGCTCGAACCGCGCCGTGGCCGCGCCCGGGGCGAAGTTCCGGACGTTGTCGAGGAGCGCCGGCACGAGCGTGGCAGGGTGCTCGCTCCACCGCGGCCTGGTGATGTCGATCTCGCCGACGCAGCGCATGCCGTACCGGCGCAGGTACTCCTCGACGGCGTCGCACGCCTGTGGGCCGCCCGGGAGCTTCGCCAGCTCGGCCAGGAAGTCGCGCGCCTGGTCCTCGTCCGCCGATCGTCCGGCGACGCCCTCCAGGAACGTCACCACCTCCGGGAGCGGGCGGATCACGTCGGCGACGTCGAGCAGCGCCAGTCCCATCTCCGAGGTGATGTTCCCGGGGGCGGACAGGGTGAGCGTGTCGGCCGCGTTCTTCTCGCCCAGCCACTCCTGCAGCGTGTCGTTGAGCCACCAGGTGGCTTCCATTCCCGCCATGATCACCTGCATGCTCAGCGGGTCGCCCAGCCACCGCTTGTGCTCCGCGAAGGCTGCCAGCAGGTGGTCGAAGAGCTGCGGGCCGCTCTGCTCCTCGATCTCGCGGGCCAGCGCGGCGAGCAACTCCTCGCTGCGCCCGACCAGCCCCGTGACCACGGCCGGATCGGTCCTGATCGGCTCCGGTGCGGCGGCTGGGCCGCCCGCGGGGACGACCGGCGCGGCGGGCTCCGTGTCGGGGAGCGAGGGGACGAAGCCCTCGCGTTCGAGCACCGTCTCCAGGGCGTCCCTGACCAGCGGGTCACCCTTGCCGATCAGGTCGAGCAGCGCCACCCGGCTGGACGGTGCCGCCAGCCGCCGGGTGGCGTCGACCCACAGCCGCCCACCGGCCGCCTGCATCGGCGCCATGGCGGTCAGCTGCCACATGGACAGCCCGAGCGGGCGCATGGCGTCGGTCATCATCTGCTGGTGGCCGACCGAGACGTAGACGTGGTTCTCGTCGTCGCCGGCCTCGGGGACGGGGAACAGCGTGGTGATCGGCCGGCTCTGGACGAACTGGAAGCCGCCCTCGTCCAGGCACCACTCGATGTCCTGCGGTCGGCCGAAGTGTGCCTCGATCCGCCGCCCGAGCTGCACCAACCGCACGGCCTCCTGGTCCGTCAGCACCGCCTGCCCGCGCCGGTGCGCCTCGACCGCCACCTCCTCGGTGCCGCCGCCCGGCCGGGCGTGCCGGGCCAGCTGCTTGGCCCCGATCACCCGGGAGACGACCGCGCCGTCCCGGACGGTGAGGACGTCCGGCTCGATCAGGCCGGAGACCAGGGCCTCGCCCAGGCCGAAGCCGGCGTCCACGGTGGCGGTCCTGCGGTTGCCGGTGACCGGGTCGGCCGTGAACAGCACGCCGGCCGCCCGCGGGACCACCATCCGCTGCACGACCACCGCCATCCGCACCGCGCGGTGGTCGATGCCGTTGCGCCGGCGGTAGACGACGGCGCGCTCGGTGAACAGCGAGGCCCAGCAGCCGCTGACGTACCGCAGGATCTCCGCCGGCCCGACGATGTTCAGGTAGCTGTCCTGCTGCCCGGCGAAGGACGCCGTCGGCAGGTCCTCCGCGGTGGCGCTCGACCGCACCGCGTAGGCGGCCTGCTCGCCGTGCCGGGCGAGCGCGGTGCCGATCTGCTCGGTCAGCCCGGTGGGGACGGCCGCCTCCTCGATGGTCGCGCGGATCCGCGCGCTCAGCCTGCGCACCGCCTCATGGTCGTCGGGCCCGACGACCGACAGCTCGTCGACCAGGCCGCCGAGCGACGCCACGTCCGCCACCACCCGCCGGAATGCCTCCGTCGTGACGCAGAACCCGCCCGGTACGCGGATGCCGTCGATCCGCGCCAGCTCACCGAGGTGCGCGCCCTTACCCCCGACGATCGCGACCTGGGTCCGGTCGACCGCATCGAGATCCCACACGTACTGCTCGCCCACCGGCGTCTCCCACCTCGTCGAACTCCTTGCCGGGCACGCCCTCGGCCCCCGCCGACCGGCCCCGCGAACAGGCGGGCCGGACCGGCGAGCGACGATTCTGCGCCCGAAGGGGGGCCTTGCGGCAAGCCCCCCGGCGCGCTATACCTTGAGAGTGGCAAGGAGTCGGTACTCCTTGCCTTCACTGTTTCCTGCGCCCACGATCCCAGGCAGCGCCCGCGAATCCCCGCATCTCGGGGCTCGCGACACGGTGCAGCGCCCCCGAGTCGGGCGAGGCCGACTCCCTCGGCCAGGTGCGAACAGATGTGCCGACGCTCAGGCAGCCGTCGGAAAGCGGGTCAGGCACCGGGAGCAGAACAACATCCGCGCCCGGGTCCCCGAGCGGGCGCGCCGTACCGCCCGCACCGTCCGAGCGCCGACCAGGACCGCCGCGGCCAGCAGCAAACCACCTGGCACGTAGAGCGCTTGGGCCAGCAAGGCTGCCCCCGACACCCCGAGCGCGGCAGCGACGAACATGCGCGCACCGCCCGCCGGGCGCACCAGAGCCTGGTGGTGCTCCTCGAACACACCCGGCTGAGCGGTGTCCTCACAGCGCGGGCAGGCCGGGTCTCGGGGTTCCATATCGCTCACCGTAGACGATCGGCCCCGGTGCACGTGGGGCACGGCGGCAGCCGGTCGGTGGCCGGTTCCGACGGCGGGCGCGCTGGGGTGGCGCGACGATGACCGCACCCGCCGGTCGCCACGGACCACCTCGGGGAAGTGGTGCGGGTCGGCGACGGGCGGGTGCGGGTCGAGCGGTGGTGTCCCCCGGGGGGACGCGGTCAGCTGCGGGCGATGACCATCTGGGCGCCGCCGTCGGGCATGCCGGCGATGGCCACCTTCTGCGCGCCGAAGCCCGTGCTCCACCAGCCCTGCCAACTGCCGCTGCTGTAGCGTGCGTTGTGGTAGGCGATGCCGTCGTTGCCCACCGCCAGCAGCTGGGTGTCGCCGTTCGGCATCCCGGTGATCGCGACGCTGCCGGCCTGGAAGCCCGCCGCGCCGCCGTAGCCGTCGAGCGGCGCCCAGCCCTGCCAGGTGCCGCTGGCGAAGCGGGTGTTGTGGTAGATCTTGCCGTCGGCGCCGACCGCCACCAGCTGGGAGTCGCCGTTGGGCAGTCCGGCTATCGCGACGTCCTTCGCCTGGAAGGTCGCCGAGCCGAGGCCCGCCACGCCGTTCCAGCTCTGCCAGGTTCCGTCGGCGAGTCGGACGGCGTGGTAGAGGTTGCCGTCGTTGCCGACGATCACCGCCTGCATGCTGCCGCCCGGCAGGCCGGCGGCCGCGATCTTCTGCGCCCCCCAGTCGCCGATCTGCATCCAGCCCTGCCACGTGCCGGCCTTGTAGCGGGCGTTGTGGTAGATCTTTCCGTCCCGGCCGAGTGCCATGACCTGGGAGTCGCCGTTCGGCATGCCGGCGATCGCCGCGCCCTGGGCGGCGAACCGGGTCGCGCCGGCATAGCCGTCCATCGGCGCCCAGCCCGTCCAGGACCCGTTCGGGTAGCGGGCGGTGTGGTAGAGGTTGCCGTCGGAGCCGGTGGCCACGGTCTGGGTCGACCCGTCCGGGGTCGCCGCGATGGCTTCCTGCGAGCCGTTGAAGTACGTCGCACCGGCGTAGCCGTTCAGCGGGCTGAAGGCGGTCCAGTTCCCGTCGACCAGCCGGGTGGCGTGGAACAGGTCGCCGGCGGCGCTCACGGGCGTGCCGGACCCCGGGTACGGGTCGGCGTGGTCGGTGCCGAGACCCGCGTTGCACCGCGGCCAGGCGCCGGTGCCCTGACCGGCCAGGATCCGCTCCGCGGTCAGGATCTGCTGCTGCTTGGTGGCCTGGTGGGGCAGCGGCGCGTACTGGGTGCCGCCGTACGCCTCCCAGGTGCTGCGGCTGATCTGCAGGCCACCGTAGTACGGCCAACTGGCCTTGTAGTACGACCAGTTGCCTGTGCTCTCGCACTGTGCCACCCGGTCCCAGGTGGTCACCGAGGCGGCCTGGGCGGGACCGGTGGTGAGGGTGGACAGGCCCAGGGCGGCGAGGGCGGTGAGGGCGAGGGCGGCGGCGCGGGGTCGGCGGGAGGCGCGGGACATGAGGTTCTCTTCTCGGGTGGTGGACCGCTCGTGGGCCCGTGCGGCGCGGGAGCGGTCGGTGGGACGGGGAGGGTGCCCGGCCCGCCGTGCCGGGTGGCGGCGGGCCGGTGGTTGCGCCGGGCCGGGCGGTCAGTTGAAGGTGCCGCCGATGGAGACGTCGTAGTGGTTGCCGTTCACGCCGTTCAGCTGAATCGCGGCCGCCGGGTCCCAGCTGCCGGAGCCGTCACGGATGGTGTGCATGATCCGGCCGTCGTTGGTGATGAAGACGGCCTGGAACTCCCCGTCGATGTTGGCGGCGCTGACCCGGTTGGCGGTGAACGAGCCGATCACGGGGGCGAGTTCGCCGAAGGGCTGCCAGGAGCCGTTGCCGTACCGGGCGCCGTGGAACTGCTGCCCGCTGCTGGTCACCACGACGATCTGGGCGTCGGCGCCGGTGCCGGCGAGCGCGACGTCGAGGGCCGTGCCGACGTTGCCCGCCATGTCGTAGGCGTTGCCCCAGGCCGACCAGGAGCCGCTGACGGCGCGGATGGTGTGGTAGACCGTGCCACCGGAGGCGGCCACGACCTGGAGCTCGCCGTTGACGCTCGCGGCCGCGGCACTGGTCACGGTCCCACCGGCCGGGGTGATCTCGCCGAAGCGCAGCCACGTGCCGTTCGCGAGCCGCGCGGTGTGGAAGAGCCTGCCGTCGGCGACCACGACGACGTGCAGGTCACCGCCGATCGAGACGGCCGAGATCTTGGTGACGCCGCCGAGCTGGTTGGTCTGCGGGCCGATGTCGGTGAATCGGTCCCAGCTGCCGCCGGAGTGGCGGACGGCGTGGTAGATGTTCCCGTCGCCGCCGACCGCGAGCACGTGGGTGTCGCCGTTGATCCCGGCGTCCGCGATGGCCCGGACCACGCCGATGTCGCCCGCGGCGCTCTCGACGTTCCCGAACCCGCTCCACGACCCGTTGGAGGACCGGGTGGCGTGCATGACGTCGCCGCCGCCGTTCACGACCACCTGGGCGCCCCAGCCCACGGCCGCCTGCTTCGGGGGCAGCGGCGCACTGTCGATGGTGTTGTCGTAGCGGTAGGGCAGGTAGCCGTTGCTGGTCAGGTAGGAGCGCGAGTAGGTGGTCTTCTCCGCGGTGCGGCCGGGCTTGGGCTCCTGGTAGATCACGGCGTTGGTGTGGCTGCTGTCGGTCCAGCCGGCGAACAGCACGACGTGCGTGGTGATGTTGTCGATCATGTCGCCGGGCTGCAGGTCGTCGAGGCTGCCGAGCCGGGTCGAGACGTCGTCCAGGGTGGAGGTGACCCGGCTGGTGTTCAGGTGCCAGGCCATCGACACCAGGCCCGAGCAGTCCTGCCGGTAGGAGCCGTTGCTGTCGCTGTGCCACAGGCTCTGGCTGTACGGCACGGCCTGGTCGACCCAGTTCTGGGCCCGGGCGATGATCTCGGAGCGGGAGATCGGGCCGTTGACCGAGGAGGTGCCGACGGCCTGGGCCGGCCCGGCCAGCGAGAGCACCGAGGCGGCGGCGCCCAGGGTCAGGACCCCGGTGAGAGCGGTGCGGAGGAGCTTGGAGCGGTTGGCGGACATGGCGGAACTCCCGACGTGTTCGATGAGATTGGTGGTCCGGTCGGCACGGCGCGCACGGGCGCGGAGCCGGAATTCGGCGGGCACCGGCGGACGGGCACCGGAGGTGCCGGTCGGCTGCCCTGCAGGAGCAGCCGGCATGACGGTGCGGTGACCCGCTGGTGCGGCGGGTGTGACCGGATCCGGATGATGCGGTCACGGGAAGGAGCTGAAGCTGTCCTGCACCGGTCGGACGTCCCGCGGTTGACGCTCTCTCCGGCTGCCGCCCCGGGGTGTTTCCCTGGCGGCGATGTACAGCTTCGCCGCTGATCAGCGGCACCGGAAGGCCTTTCCGGTGGCCCCTGTCGGCCAGTCAGGATCCGGCCATCAGGTCATGCTCATGACAAGTATGGAGAGGAGTGGATCATGCCGAGGACCGCGACTGAAGGCCCGTGGGCGCCATCGGGCATCGCGCAGTGACCGTGCCGAGATGTGGGGAGCCTACGAGGTCCGCTGGGCGGCAACTGCTCGGCCTCGAGGGCGAGTTGAGTCGCACGCGACCGCAGGCGGGCCGTTCGGCGGCCCGGTGCGGGGCGCGGAGCCGAAACGGCCTCACCCCGGGTGCGCCGGGCGCCCCCGGGGTTGCGTGGCGGGTGTCCTACCGTCACGTCGCCCCTGCCGTCAGGGGCAGGACGAGCGGAGCGGCGTCAGAAGCTCATCCGGCGCCCGGCGAGCAGGGGTCGCAGGCCGGAGAGGAGACCGTACCCCTGGCGGACCAGCACCTCCTCGATGACGGTGAGGTCATCGTCCTCGCCGAAGTCGGTCCGCAGGACGCGCCACCGCGTGCTCACCGGGTCGTCGGCGGCCTCCGGATCGTGGCCGAGTTCCCGCAGCCCGCGCTCCCAGCGGTGCACCACCTCGCCGTCGGTCCCGCCCGGCCTCCGGCCGACCAGCTCCTCGACCTGGTCACGCCGGACCCCGGCCACCGCCGCGGCGGATCCGCCGGCCAGCAGGTACAGCGCGGTGGCCAGCCCGGCCGCGCCGTCCGAGGCCTCACCATCGCCGAACACGAAGGAGTCGTCGGAAATGACGGGTGCGAGGAGTTCTCGTGTCCGCTGCCACGCCGCCTCCCACCCCCGCGGTCCCCCGGTCCCCTGCCACACCCACGAGCGTTCCTCGAATATCGTCACGTCCGCATCCTGCCACCGACCGTCGGCCCGGCGAAGTCGTGTCAGGGGCAGGGTGTTCGAGACCGGGCAGTCCGGGGCGGACGAAGTCGCGTACCGGCGCGACGATCGCGGCGGGGAGCTCCGTGCCGATCCGATGAATCGAGCGCACTCCAGCTGGTTTGCGGAGACCGATGGCGGCAAGACGCGCGACCATGAGAGGCATCAACGGGGCCGTCAGAGCACTGGCCCACATCATCGCCGGCATTCTGGTCATCTGGATCCTGATGGATCTCCTCGACGCCAACTCCGGGAACACCCTGGTCGGTTGGTTCCACTCCGCCGCCGACTGGCTCGCCGGCTGGTCGCGAGGGCTCTTCCAGGTCTCCAACCGAACGCTCCAGGTCCTGCTCGACTACGGCCTTCCGGCGATCGTCTACGCGGCGATCGGCAACCTGATCGCGCGGCGGGTCGCCGAGTAGCGCAGCACCCCGCCTACCACCGCACCCGGACGTCCTCCGCCCAGCCCAGCAGCCGGTCGACGAGGATGCGTTCGCCGTCGTCGGTGCGCACCGTCCCCGAGTAGTGGCCGAAGCACTGATCGGTCCGGTTGCCGATCAGGCCGAGTTCGGTGCGCACGACCCGGTTGTGGAACGGCGTGAACTCCAGCTCCACCTGGTTGGGCCCGTCGCAACGGAGGATCCAGGGCCTGAGCGGATCCCGCCGCGAGTACCGCCACTCCACCTCACGGCCGATCTTGGAGATCCGGCCGTCCACGCAGATCGCGTTCTCCGTCGACCCGGTCCCGTCGGTCCACCGCCCGCCGAGCTGCAGGCCGAGGACGTGCCCGTCGGTACGGCCCGCCGCAGCGCCCCAGTTCCACTCCACCCGGCGCGGCCACCGGCCGCGGCCGTGGTCGAGGGTGGCCCAGGCATCGTCCCCGAAGGTGCGGACCTCGTCCCCGATGCGCACCGTCCCGGTGGCGGGACGGGCCGTGTGCTTGGACGTGTACTGGAAGCGGCGTTCGCTCCACGGGACCACGACGGACAGGGTCTCGTGTCCTTCCGGCAGGGCGGCGAGCAGGTCCACCCGGACCGGTCGGCCCTCGGGATCCACGCACCGCGCCCGGAGCCGGGTCGCGGTTCCTTCGTTGCCGATCTCGACGCGCACCTGGCCCCGTACCGGCTGCTCCGGTCCGACCAGCAACGGCGGGGAACCCGGATGCCCGGCGATGCCCTCGGGGAGTCGGACCCCGAGTGCGCCGGGCACGAGGGCCGTGCGTTCGAACTCGCGTGGCGGGCGGCCCCCGTCGAACCGCAGTACGTGGACGGAGTTGAGTGCGACGTAGTCGAGGTCGCTGACGGTCAGGGCGACCAGGTGGGTCGGGGTGGTCACGCACCAGTACTCCCAACGCTTCCTGCGCCCCCAGCCGGGGACCGGGCCACGGTGGAGGGGGTGCCGGGACCACCCGACCGCCGCCCGGGCGAGCCGTCCGTCGTGGAGGCACAGGTCGACGGGCTCGGTGATCTCGCGTTCATGCGTCGCCATGGCCGGACCTTACGGCGTCCGGGGCACCGTGGCGAGACCGCTCGCGCCGGGGCCGGGACGTCGCCCGCCCCGCCGGACCACCTGCCCTGGACGATGGGGGCACTCCCCCGGCTCCGCCGGCCGCCGCCGCCCTCCACGGGCATTCGGCCCGGGGCGTGCGCGGCGGCCGGCGGGACCCGTTCAGGTGC
>NZ_JBEOUL010000059.1:0-17291 GCF_040304075.1 Kitasatospora sp. NPDC094015 | reverse complement strand
CCCACCACCGCCTCGACCCGCCTGCGAACCCGGTACGGGGCACACCCGCTCCACCTCCTCCTGATGGCGGGCTGCTTCGCGCTCGCCGCCTACGCGGCCCAGCGGCTCCTCACCGGGCGCAGCCTCGAGGTCGCGCTCTGGTTCATCGGCGGCGCCCTGCTGCACGACCTCGTCCTCGTCCCCCTGTACTCCGGCGCCGACCTCACCACCCGAACCGCGCTGGCCCCCCGCACCGCCGGCACCCGCGCAGGCGGAACCGGCCTGGTCAACCACGTCCGCGTCCCCGCGTTCCTGTCCCTGCTGCTGCTCCTGGTCTGGTTCCCCCTCGTCCTCGACCTCTCCGAGCCCTACCCCGGCGCCACCGCACTCTCCGAGACCGTCTACCTCACCCGCTGGCTGCTCATCACCGCAGCGCTGTTCACCGCCTCGGCGCTCCTGCTCGCCGGGCGCCTGCTGCTCGGGCGAGCCGGCCGGCACGATCCGGCGCCACCGCGGCCGCACCTCGGCGGTCCCGCGCCGCACCCTGAAACCGCTCCGCGCGGGCGCCGGCCGGTCGCACCGCCGACCGTGCCACCGCCGACCGGCCCCGACTCGCAGCACCGGGGCCCAGCAGCCCCCACGCCCGCCGCCATCGGCGCCCTGAACCCGAAGTCCTCTGCGGCTGCCGCGGCCGTGGTCCTGCTGGCGGCGGCAGCCGCCCTGGTGCTGATCCGGCTGCTCGTCCGACGCGCACTGCGCTACCGAACCGACCACCGCCACTCCGATCCGCAGGGACCACGCCCGTGACCGAGCACCCGCAGCTCACCGCCGACAGCCCGCCCTTCGGGTCCGAGCCCATCGACCTGTTCTCCCGGGCACCGGGCGGCACCGAGCCCCGGCTGCGGCTCAGGACACGCGGCGGCGCCCTGGTGCCGATCGACGTGCGGCGCTGGTGCTCCGCCGCCGACCCGGCGGACGAGGAACTGCTCAGGCGCTGCCGGGGCCCGGTGCTGGACATCGGCTGCGGGCCCGGCCGCCTGGTCGCCGCGCTGGCCCGCCGAGGCACCGACGCCCTCGGCGTGGACGTGGCCCCCACGGCGGGGGCCCTGGCCGAGGAGGCCGGCGCCCGCGTTCTGCGGACGAGCGTCTTCGACCCGCTCCCGGACGAGGGCGCGTGGGCCACCGTGATCCTGGCCGACGGCAGCGTCGGCATCGGCGGCGATCCCCACCTGCTGCTCGGCCGGATCCGCCGACTCCTCCACCCTGCCGGCCTGCTCCTCCTGGAGACCGAAACCGCGGAGACCGACCAGCGGCTGACGGCCCGCTGGGAGGACGGCGACGGCCGGCACAGCGGATGGTTCCCATGGGCCCGCCTGGGCGCGGGCGCGGCCCTGCGGGCAGCGGAGCAGGCCGGGCTGCGGCCCCGCGAGCAGTGGTCGCTCCGGGGCCGCCGCTTCCTCGCCCTCAACCCGACCGGACCGGGCGGACCAGCACCGGCCCGTTCGCCCCTCGTGCCCGCGACAGGCGGTGTCGCCCTGTGAGCGCGGCCGTGCCGGCGAGCGTCGACGTGGTGCTGCCCTGCCTCGACGAGGCGACCGCGCTGCCCTGGATCCTGCCCCGGATGCCGCTCGGCTGGCGGGCGATCGTCGTGGACAACGGCTCCACCGACGGCTCGGCCGACATCGCCCGCTCCCTCGGTGCCACCGTCGTGCGCGAGCAGCGGCGCGGTTTCGGCGCCGCCTGCCATGCGGGCCTGGCCGCCGCCAATGCCGACATCGTGTGCTTCATGGACTGCGACGCCTCCCTCGACCCGGCCCAACTGCCGCGCATCGTCCGACCGGTCGCCGACGGCATGGCAGACCTGGTGCTCGGCAGGCGCCGGCCCACCGCCCCCGGCGCGTGGCCCTGGCACGCGCGGGTCGCCAACGCGGCCCTTGCGGCGCGCCTGCGCGCACGCACCGGTGCGCCGCTGCACGACCTCGGCCCGATGCGGGCGGCCCACCGGACGCGGCTGCTGGCCCTGGGCCTCGGGGACCGCCGCTGCGGCTACCCGCTGGAGATGGTGCTGAGCGCGGCCGCGGCCGGCATGCGGATCACCGAACGCGAGGTCGACTACCTGCCGAGATCCGGCCGGTCCAAGGTCACCGGAACACTGCGCGGCACCCGGCAGGCCCTGGCGGACATGCGGGCCGTCCTCGCCGCGCCGCCGCCGACCCTGCTGGTCATCGCCAAGGAACCGCTGCCGGGCCGGGTCAAGACCCGCCTGACACCGTTCTGCAGCCCCGAACAGGCGGCAGCCCTCGCGGAGGCGGCGCTGCGCGACACCCTGATGCTCCTGGACACGGTGCCCGCCGGGATGCGGGTGCTGGTTCTGGAGGGTGAGCCCGGCCCGTGGTTGCCCGCGGGATGGCACACCGTTCCGCAGGGCGGCGCCGGCCTGGACGAGCGACTGGCCGCGGCCCTGGGCCACGCCCCGCCCCACGCACCCGCCCTCCTGGTCGGGATGGACACCCCGCAGCTCGCCGCGGGCATGCTCGCCGGGCCCCTGTCCCCGGCGGTGCGGGGCGAGGTCGACGCCTGGTTCGGGCCCGCCACGGACGGCGGGTTCTGGGCGCTCGGCCTCGCCGCGCCGTCCCCCCGGCTGGCGGGCCGGATCCTGCGCGGCGTCCCGATGTCCACCGCCGACACCGGCCGGATCGTCCTGCAGCGGCTCGAAACGGCCGGTCTGCGGGTGCACCGGCTTCCCGAACTCACCGACGTCGACACCCCCGCCGACGCGCGGGCCGTGGCCGCCCTCGCACCGCACACCCACTTCGCTCGTACCTGGCACTCGACGGAACGGACCGATCGGGCGCCCCGGGCGCCGGCCGGCCGCGCCACACGGGAGTGACCGGTCACGATCGAGGTCCGTCGAGGCACGGCTCGGATGCCGGGGCGGATCAGGGCGCCTACCGGACGTCGAGATTACGGGCCTCGACCTTGCTCTTCAGCGCGAGGATCGACGTCATCGGAACGCTCAGCTGGAGCCGGTCGGCGACGACGTCGGCGGCCCGCCCGATCGGCTCGTCCCTGAAAGCTGCCGAGAGCTGTCCGACCAGCACGGCCGTGAGTTCCAGCAGCACATCGTCCACCGGGATGGTCCTGGAGCCGTGGCGGGGAACGGCCGGCAACTGGTCGACGAGCGCGGCAAGCTGATCCCGCCCTTGGCGGTCAAGTGTGGTTCTCATGCGATCAATAGTGCGTGGGGGAGGTCCCTGCCGCAGTGGGGGCTGGACCGTCCGGGCAGCGGACCATCCCTGACGGACGCTCAGGATCCGATCCGGCCGCCGTCGCGCCCTTCCTGCGGTCGCCTCCTCCGGCGCGCTCGCGCTCCCGATCCGTCGACAGATCGGCGCAGGCCCGGGCGGGGGGTGGGCCGAACGGGTGAACCGGGGATGTTCGAGCAGTCCATGCCGGCGTGGGCGGCGAATGCGCGGTGTACGTAGCGCCGACTACTCGGGAAGGCGGTACGTGCATGGGGCGGGGCCCTGGCACTCAACAGGACGGGCCCCGCCCTCTCACGGCGTCGCGCCGCGGGAGAGGTGGTGCTACAGGCCGAGCAGGCCCAGACCGAGGATGCCACGGCCGAAGAGGCCGTTCCCGTGGTACCTACCCGACCTCGCCGTAGCAGTCGCTCTCGGCGTACTAGGTGGTGCTCTCGCTGTAGCTGACGTGCTCGGTTTTGGCCTGCACCTGGTGGTTGTAGAACTGCTCGCTCCCGTGGGTCCCGTGGGTCGGGGCGGCGAAGGCGGAGCCGGCCGCCGGGACGGCGACGATGCCGGCGGCGAGCAGGGAGCAGGCTATGCGCTTGTTCATGGGGCATCACTTCCGCCGCGGTGGACACGAGCTCCGCCCTGTCGGCCGCGCGCCCGGTACCACCCCATGGCTGCTCCGGATGCGCATCCGGCCGGGCAAGGAGGTCAGCCGACAACTTTGAGGGACGTGCGGGCGACCGGCACCTGGAGCGGATTGAAGGACGGGTCGGTGCGCAGGGCGTCGGCCAGGTGCTGGCGGGCCGCGTCGGCCAGGCCCAGCGAGCGTTCGATCTCACCGCGGTGGTAGGCGAACAGGGCGTTGTGCCAGCCGTGCTGCTGCGCCTGTTCGGCGAGCGGGAGGGCATCGGCGTCGTGGCCCTGGCGGTGCAGGGCCCAGGCGAGGGCGTCGGCGACCAGGACGTGGTGGCGGCGCTGCCATTCGGCGCGCAGGAGGGTCACGGCCTGTTCGGGGTCGCCGTGGTCGGCCTGGTACTGGCCGAGGGTGAGGTCGTCGACGACACCGTTGGCGGCGGCGAGCTGCTGTTCGGCGGTGAGCAGCCGGTACTGCTCCCGGGCCTCGGTGAGGTGGCCGAGTGATTCCTGGAGTTCGCCGAGTTCCAGCAGGTACTGGGGGAGCGGGACGCGGGCGAGGGCGGCGGTGTAGTCCCGGACGGCCGCGTCCGGGTCGCCGAGGGCGGCTTCGGCGCGCGCCCGGCCGGCCAGGGCGGGGGTGTAGGTGGGGTCGTCGGCGAGCGCCTGGTGGTATCCCGTCAGGGCCTGTTCGACGTGGCCGCCGTTGCGGTCGAGTTCGGCGATCTGGTACCGGCAGAAGGCCCGGTCGGCGGGGTCGAAGGCGTCCTCGAGGGCGCGTTGCAGGGCCGTGCGGGCGTCGTCGGTGCGGCCGTGCTGTTCGAGGTCGTAGGCGGCCCGGGTGAAGGACGCGGTGCCGGGCCGCAGGTCCAGCAGGTGCTGGACGGCTTCGGTGGCACCCTGGTCGTCGCCGAGCTGGGTGCGGGCGTCCGCGAGGACGGCGTACGCGGGCCAGTGCAGGGGAGCGGCCGCGATCGCGCGCTCGGCGAGGTCGCGGGCGTCGGCGAACCGGTGCCGGGCGTTGGCGAGCGCGCCGAGGCCGGTGAGGGCATCGGCGTTGCCGTCCGGCTGGGTGCTCAGCGAGCGGTTCAGGGCCTCGTCGGCCTTGGGGTAGTAGGCGGGGTCGGCGGTGAGCCGCGCCTGCTCGACGTACTCGGCCCCCAGGCGGGACCAGCCGGCGGCGTCCGCCGGGGAGGTGCGCAGTCGCTGCTGGTCCTTGGCGATGCCCCGGGCGAGCGAGCTGTCCACACCCGGGGGCTCGTGCAGCGAGCTGTCCGCCGAGGTCGAGCGTGGTGTCGTTCCGGCCCGGTCCACCACCCCCAACGCGGCCAGGCCGCCGCAGAGGACGGCGGTGGTGATCAGCAGCGGCAGGCGGCGCATCAAGATCCTTCGGCGGCATGGTGGGAGCGGTCGGCCGGGCGGGCGGCCGACCTGGTTTTCGGCCACCCGCAGCGGGCGCGTCAGTTGGGCTGGTTGACGGCCTTGTCGTACGGCAGCGCGACGTAGGGGAAAACGGTGCCGAACGGCTTGTCCGCGGTGTTGACCTTGTCACCGGCGGCCAGCGCGGCGATCAGGTGGCCGGGGGTGGCGCCCTCCATCACCTGGAGCGCGATGTCGACCACGTCGTCGGTCAGCCGGCGGCCGTTGGGGAAGCCCTGGAAGTCGCCGTTCAGGACGCCGAGCCGGTCGGGGTTCGCGGTGACCGGGGTGGACATGTTGAGCCGCAGTTCCTCGGCGGGGACGAACTTCTTGGCGTTGATGTCCTTGTTCATCAGCTGCGAGTTGAGGTCGACCTGGAAGGGGCCGCCGGTGGCCTTGGCGATACCGGTCAGGAAGATCTCCTGGAGGTCGGTGCGCGGGGTGGCCGGGGCCGGCAGGCCGTAGATCGCCTGGACGAGCTGCGGCACCTCCGGGTTGAGGACCTTGTTCACGACGGCTGGCTGGTTGTGGTCCTCCGACGGCGGCAGGGAGTTGAAGGCGTCCTTGAGGCCGGCCGGCAGCACGACCTCGTTGACGAGCGGGTTGCCGAGGCGCGAGACCTGGACGTACTTGCCCGCGGGCTCGGCCTTGCCGGGGCTGAGCTTCATGGTCTGCTTCTCGGTGCTCGACCAGACGCCGATGACCGGGTTGCGACCGGGATCACCCTTGTACGCGAGGCGGCTCTTGGGGATCTGGATGGACAGCGAATTGACGTTGTACCCGGCCAGGGTGTTCTGGCCGACCTCGGAGAGGTTGCCGCCGTAGAGCAGGTCGAAGACGCGCAGGTCGAGGAAGAACGGGTCGGCGGCCTGGGTCGCCACGGTCTGGCCGCCGTCCGGCAGCTGCACGGTGGCCTGCTGGCGCAGCCCGGCGTAGTTGGGCATGGAGGCGCGGCCGGTGTCGGAGGGTGCGGCGGTGCCGTGCTCGACCAGCGTCACCGGGTCGCAGCCGGGCCGCAGCTCCTGGAGCGTGTAGTACTGCCGGAACAGCAGGGTGGGGTCGGTGAGGTTGTTCACGACGCCGTTGTTGTAGAGGAAGGTGTTGGTGCCGCGCCGGTCCTCGGTGTGGAAGGTCCAGCGGTAGGTGAGGTCGGGCTTGCCGGTGCCCTGGGAGTCGATGTTGATGTCGTAGTGGGCGCCGTCGGCCCAGGGGTAGAAGTTCGGTCCGCCGTTGGGCTCCTGGAACGGGAGCCAGTTGGCGACCAGGGTGACGGTGTCCTGGTTGTCGGGGCTGGTGAAGGCGTAGACGTCGGTGTTGTCGACCTGCGGGTCGGCGGCGATCAGCGGGGCCTCGCGGTGGCTGGAGGCGCTGCTGACACCGGCTCCGGCGCCGAGGACCGCGGTGCTGGCGAGCCCGAGCGCCAGGGTGGTGAGGATCGCCGCGGTGCGGGCGGTGGAGCTTGTGCGGGCAGGTCGGCGCGTGACGTTCATGCGGGTGGGGTTCTCGCTTCCATGACGGGGACGATCCCGCACCGGGCCGGGGCGGCCGCGGAGCGTGGATCCGGCTGCGCAGCCGCACTCGGCACTGTGGACCGGATCCCGTCCGCACTTCGTCAGGCCGGATGGCGCGGTCTGGTGGCGTCACCCGCCCGGTCCAGAAGGATCACCCGGGTGGGCGCCCCGTGAGCGCTCCGGCGCGCGCCGAGGAGCGGCGCCTCACCTACGACTGGCTCTCGCCGGCCGCGACCGCCGGCGTGACGGCCGCCTCGCGCAGGCCCCATCGCTGTTCGATCCGGGCGAACTTCCACACCCCGAGGGCGATGATCCAGGTGACGAGGAACAGCCCGACGACCACGAATCCGACCGCGTTGAGGTCGAGCCCGGTCACCCAGTCCCAGAAGGTGCCGCGCAGGTGGAGCTCGTCGGCGAGGAGGCCGAGCAGCTCGACGGTGCCGATGACGAGCGCGACGGCGACCGACAGGCTGGTGATGGCTAGGTTGTAGTAGATCTTGCGGACGGGCTCGGAGAACGCCCAGCCGTAGGCGAAGTTCATGAACGAGCCGTCGACGGTGTCCAGCAGGCACATGCCGGCGGCGAACAGCACCGGCAGGCACAGGATCGCGTACCACGGCAGTCCGGAGGCGGCTCCGGAGCCGGCGAGCACCAGCAGGGCGATCTCCGTCGCGGTGTCGAACCCGAGACCGAAGAGCATGCCCAGCGGGTACATCTGCCACGGCCTGCGCACCGACCTCGTCACCCGGCCCAGCAGACGGTTCATCAGGCCGCGCTTGTCGAGCTGCTCCTCCAGCGCGGCCTCGTCCAGGTGCCCCGACCGCATCCTGCGGAACACCTTCCAGATGCCGGCCAGGACGACGAGGTTGATGATCGCGATCAGGTACAGGAAGGAACCGGAGACCGCCGTGCCGATGAGACCGGTGACCTGGTGAAGGCCGGAGCTGTCGTCCTGGAGCGGACCGGCGAGGGACTTGATCCCGAGGGAGAGCAGGACAGCGAGGGCGAACACCACGGACGAGTGGCCGAGGGAGAACCAGAAGCCCACGGAGAGCGGGCGCTTGCGCTGCTCCATGAGCTTGCGGGTGGTGTTGTCGATCGCGGCGATGTGGTCGGCGTCGAAGGCGTGCCGCATGCCGAGGGTGTAGGCGGTGACGCCGATCCCGATGCCGAAGGTCTTCTGCCCGATCGCGTGGTGCTCGGGGGCGACGACGGCGACCAGGGTGCCCCAGCCGATGATGTGCAGGGCTGCGATGAAGCCGCCCATGCCGGCCAGACGCCGCCACTCCTGACGGGTGATCGACACCACGGTGCTCGCGCGGCCGGGTCTGGGCGGGTCCTGGGCTGCGGATGAGGAGGCCATGGGCGTCCTTCCTGCCTCGACGGCCGGGGCATCACACGCGGTGCCGCGGTCTCGTAGTTGCACTATCGGCGCAACTGGGAGCCGATGTCACGGGGCGCGCCGGGGCGCGTTGAGGTGCGGCACCGGCGCCCTGCCGGCGGGCGGCCCGCTGTCGGTCATCGGTTCGGTCGTGGGGAACGGGAGTCCGAAGGACGGGGGCCAAGCGGGTGATGCCGCCGCCCGAACCGGAGTGGTGGCGATCCGGCACCACCTCCGGCCCCGGATGGTGAGCGTCGGGCCCCTGCCCTGCATCCCTTCTCTGCCCGCCGGGCCGGGCGTCGCCGCTGCGGCTCCCGGCCCGTCCCCGGAGGCCCAGCGTGGCGCTACCGCGATTCCTTGTCCGGTCCGGCACGGCGGTGTCAGGCGCGCTGCTGCTCCTCGGCCTCGCCGCACCGGTCGCCGGCGCGCATCCCCTCGGGAACTTCTCGCTCAACCACTACCTCGGCTTCACCGTCCACCCGGACCACATCGAGGTCCTCGCTGTCACGGACACGGCCGAGATCCCCACGCTGCAGGAACAGCCGAAGGTCGACCGCAACGGCGACGGCACCATGGACGACACCGAGCGCGCCGCCTGGGCGGCCGACCAGTGCGCGCAGACCGCGCAGCTCCTGCGTATGACCGCCGATGAGGCGGCGATGCCCCTGACCTGGCGCACGGGATCGGCGCAGTTCCGCTACCAGGACGGCGCGGCGGGACTGCGCACCAGCCGCCTGGAGTGCCTCCTGCTGACCGACCTGCACATCCCCGCCACCGGTACCACCCTTCGCGTCGACGGCGGGAGTGACCCGAGCCGGGTCGGCTGGAACGAGATCACCGCCCGCGGCGAGGGCACCACCCTCGACCCCACCGACGTCCCCGCCAGCTCGCTCTCCGAGGAACTGCGGAACTACCCCCGCGACCTGCTCGACAGCCCCAGCGGAGTCACCCACGCGCAGTTTCGGGCCGTACCCGGCAACAGCACGGCCCCGGCCGCGGGAACGGCCGTCAAGGCCGACGGATCCGGGCCCGCGGCATGGCTCGCCGGCCTCGACGCCCGCCTCACCCGACTCGGCGCCGCCCAGCGCCTGACCGTCCCGCTCGGCCTGCTCGCCGTGCTGCTCTCGGTCGTCCTCGGCGCCGGGCACGCCCTGCTGCCCGGACACGGCAAGACCGTCATGGCCGCCTACCTGGCCGGCCGCCGCGGCCGCACACGCGACGCGGTCACCGTCGGAGCCACCGTCACGCTCACCCACACCGCAGGCGTCCTCATCATCGGCCTGTGCCTGACCGCGTCCTCCTCGCTGGCGGGCGACGTGCTGCTCGGCTGGCTGGGCGTGCTCAGCGGCGCCCTGGTCGCTGTCGTGGGCGCCGCACTGCTCACCGACGCCGTCCGGCGCTCTCGGAGCACCCGACACCACGGGCACCTCGCGCACACCCACACCCACGTCGACGCCGACAGCGAGCCGGCCAGGGAACTCGCGCACACCTCCGCGGCGGTCGGGCCCCACGACCACCCGCACCCGCACGAGCACACCCACGACCACCCGCACCCGCACGCCCACCACGAGCACACGCGTGGAGAGAACAGCCACGACCACGACCACGGTCACCGGCACGGCCTGTTCGGGGCCGGTCGCCATCACCACCACGACTCAGCTGCACCCGGTCGGCGTGGTCTGATCGGTCTCGGCATCGCCGGCGGTCTGGTGCCCAGCCCGTCCGCTCTGGTGGTCCTACTGGGCGCCGTCGCGCTCGGCCGGACCCTCTTCGGCGCGGCCCTCGTGCTCGCCTACGGGCTCGGCATGGCCGCCACCCTGACCGCCGTCGGCCTGCTTCTGGTCCGCCTGGGCCATCGGGTCGCCGGCGCCGCGGACGGCCCCGTCATCGGCCGGCTGCGCCGAATCACCCCGTACAGCACCCTGCTGACCGCGCTGCTCATCCTGACCGTGGGAGTGGGCCTCGTCCTCCGAAGCCTGCCCGCAACCTTGTGACCGACCGTCCCCTGCCGGAGGCCGACCATGATGCCCGCCAACCCCGTACGCCGATCCATCGAGTTCCTCCTCCTTGCCCTGCTGGGCGCCCCGCTGCTGACGGCGTGCGCGGGAACGGCGGGGGGCAGCTTCGACGCGCAACCCGGCACCCCCTCCCCGTCCTGCATCCAGCACCAGAGCCAGGAACCGGGCGCCAGGTACACCGGCGGCGAGAAATCCGATCCGCGGTCGGTGCTGGAGATGATGCGCTTCTACACGGCCAACGGGACCAAGGCGTTCTGCGACGGCAAGCCGCCGACCGACATCGACCGCCGCTGGACCGAGCTGTACGCCACACTCGGCGGCGACCCGAGCCACGTCCCGCAGCCGAACCCGTAGCCGGCCGGCCGGCTCAGGCCGTTCCGTCCGCGTCCTTCAGAGCGGCCAGGGCGGCGCGGGCGGCCGGGGCGTGCAGCGGGTGGAAGACGGGGTTGATCGCCAGCGCGGTCTCCAGCTCGACCCGCGCTTCTGCCGGCCGCCCGAGCCCCTTGAGGATCACGGCACGGTGGTAGTGGAACAGGGCGTTGCGCATTCCCAGGGCCAGCGCCTCGTCCGACTGCGCCAACGCCTCCCCGTCGCGGCCGTCGACGTGCAGGGCCCAGGCGTAGGCGTCGTGCATCTCCAAGAACGGCCGTGTCTTCAGGCCCTGTTCGGCGATGGAGACCGCCTTGCCCGGGTCACCGTGGTCGGCTTCGAACAAGGCCGCGTCGGTGTCCAGGGACACCCCGTTGTCGGCGAACAGGCTCTGCTCGGCACGGAACACCTTGTACTGCTGCTCCGCCTCGCCCGCGCGGCCCAGGGACTGGAGCAGTTCACCGAGTTCGAGGACGTACTCGGGCTGGGGCACCTGGGCGAGCGCGCGCTGGAAGTCCGCGACGGCGGTGGCGGTGTCACCGACCGCGGCTTCGGCCTTGGCCCTGGCCTCCAGGAGCGATGCGTTGCCGGGGGCGGCGCGCAGGCCCGCGTCGGCGTGGGTCAGCGCGGTTCGGGCGTCGCCGTTGTCGAGGGCCAGCTGGCTAAGATGGTAGCGGGCGAAGGCCTGGTCCGCAGGGGTGTTGGCGTCGTCGAGCGCGCGCTTCATCGCGGCGGTGGCCCGGGCGACGTCGCCGCGCAGCTCCCAGGTGTAGGAGGCGCGGGCCAGCGACGGGGTGCCCGGTTTGAGGTCGACCATGCGCTGCACCGCATCGAACGACTCGGGGTAGCGGCCGAGCTGGGTGTAGGCGTCGGCGAGGGTCCCGTAGAGGGTGGAGCTGTCCGGGTTGACCGCGATCGCCTCCCGGGACCAGTCCAGGGCCGCGGTGAAGTCGTGCCGGGCGGCCTCCAGTGCGGCCATGCCGGCCATGGCGGTGAAGTTCTCCGCCTGCTCCGTGCCCAAGGACAGGGTCAGGACGGCTTCCGCCTTCGGATAGTAGGACGGGTCGGCGGTGATCTTGGCCTGCTGGACGTAGGCCAGGCCGAGGGACGCCATGGCGAGGGCGTCCCCGGGGACGGACTTCAGGTGCTCCTGCAGACCCCGGATGTCGGCATCCAGGCCGACACCGCCGGCCGTACGGCCGGCGTCCACGCTCCCGGCGGTGGTCCGATCGCCACCACCCTGTGGGGCCAGCCCGAGGCCCCCGGCCAGGAACAGGCCGACACCGAGGACGGTGACCACGGCAGCGGGCAGCAGACGACGTCGGTTCACGGAGAACTCCAGACGGAGGCGCGGCGGGGCAGGGATCACCGCGGATTAGGGGAAGCGAAAACCACCAGGTTGGAGAGGTACTCCCGGCTGCCGCGGTCGTAGGTGCCGCTGCAGGTGATCAACCGCAGGCCCGACCCGGCGGTGCTGCCGAACACGAGGTCGTCGGGGAACTCGTCCTTGGCGTAGCTGCGAAGGGCCTGCACGGTGAACGTGCTGGTGGTGCGATCCGCAGCGTCCACGGCAACCGTGTCGCCCGGACGCAGGACGGACAGGCCGGCGAAGACGGCGGGTCCGGTGCGGGCGTCGACATGCCCGACGATCACCGCGGCGCCCGGGTCCCCGGGGACGGGGCCCTGGCTCCACCAGCCGGCGACCTCAGGGTCGTCCGGTGCGCCGAGGTGCCCGTCGTCCTGGACCTGCAGCTCCGTCAGCGCGCTGTCCACATCGATCCGCGGGATCCGTATCCGCACCGGCGGTGCTCGGCGGCTCGCGGACGTCGCGCCCGCACCGGACATCTGCTCCGGCACGGTGCCGACGTCCTCGACAACGACCGGCCCCCGGCCTCCGCGACCCGCCAACGTCACCGTCCCCGCCCCGGCGAGCACCAGACCGAGCACCAGGGCGACGACCGCCGCCGCAGCGCCCCCGGAACGCCGGGCCTCACGCGGTCGCCGGCCCCTCGCGAGAAGGTACCGGCGACCGGAGCCGAGGGGACGGGTCACTGCTGGCCGCTGCGCCGGCGGCGAAGCGTGAGCACCGCTGCTGCGGTGAGCAGGACGCCGCCGCCGAGGGCGGTGGCACCGACGACCGGGAAGCCGCTCAGCGAGAGGCCGCCGAGGCCGGCGGCGACGCCGCCGCCGGGGTTGTCGGAGGTGGCCTGGTTGACGGCGGCGGTGTTCGGCAGCGCGACGTAGGGGAAGGTCTTCCCGAAGGCGTGGTCGTTGGCGTTCACGCCGTCACCGGCGGCCAGAGCGGGCACGATCGTGCCGCTCTGGGCCGCGCCCTCCAAGGCCTGCAGCTCGATGTCGACGACGTCGTCGGCCAGGCGCCGCCCGTTGGGGAATCCGGCCAGGTCCTGACCGAGGACACCCAGGCGGTTGGGGGTGGCGGCCGGCGGGACGGACATGTTGAGCCGCAGTTCCTCCCCGGGCAGGAACTTGTCCTTGCTGACGTCGGCGTTCAGCTGCTGGGAGTTGAGATCGGTTGCGATGGGGCCGCAGGCCTTGCAGATACCGGTGAGGAAGATCTCCACCAGGTCGTTGCGCGGGGTGGCGGGGGCCGGGATGCCGTAGACGCTCTGGATGAGCTTCGGCACGATCGGGTCCTTGACCTTGTCGACCACCGGGGTGACGGTGGCGTCCTTCTCGGGGCTGAGCGCGTTGAAGGCGTCCTTGTACTTGATCGGGACGACGACCTCGTTGATCAGCGGGTTGCCGAGCCGGGAGACCTGACGGTAGCCCTCGCCGCCCTTGTCGGCGCCCGCGCCCTCGCCGCCCTTGTCGGCGACGACGGTGGTGCCCTTGCGGTCGGTGGTGGACCACACCCCGACCACCGGATTGCGGGTCGGGTCGCCCTTGAGCGCGAGATCCTTCTTCGGGACCTGGATGGCGATGGTGTTGACGTTGTAGCCGCTGAGGGTGTCGTGCCCGGATTCCTTGAGGTTCCCGCCGTAGAGCAGGTCGAAGACCCGCAGGTCGAGGAAGAACGGGTCGTCCGCCTGCCCGGCGAGAGTCTGTCCACCGCCGGGCAGTTCGAGGGTGGCCTGCTTGCGCAGCGCCGCGTAGTTCGGCATCGAGGCCTGGCCGGTGTTCGACGGTGCCGCGACGGCGTCCTTGAGCAGCGTCTTCGTGCTGCCGTCCGCGTGGGTCTCGGTGAGGGTGTACGTCTGGCGGAAGTTCAACGTCGGGTCGTCGAGGTTGTTCACGACACCGGTGTTGTACAGGAACTGGTTGGCGTCGTCGCGGTAGTGGTTGCTGAACGTCCACGTGTAGGTCGTGTCGGCCCTGCCGTCACCGTCGGCGTCGATCTTGATGTTGTAGCGGGCGTCCTCCGCGAACGCGTAGAAGTTCGGGCCGCCGTTGGGTTCCTCGAAGGGGATCCAGTTCGCGATCAACGTGACGGTGTCGGGCTTGTCGGGGCTGACGAACGCGTACACGTCGGTGTTGTCCGCCCGCGGATCGCCTGCGATCAGCGGCGCCTCGCGGTGGCTGGAGGCGGAGCTGACACCGGGGGTGAGCCCGGCCAGGGCGCCGGCGGCGGCGAGGGCGAGCACGCCCACCCCGGCGAGCGGCCGCTCGGCGCGGCGGGCCAGGGAAGGCAGGCGGGGCGAACGAGGAGGCTGCATGATCCATCTTTCTGGAGAGCGGCCCGGATCGGCGGTCCGCGGCGGGCCGGCCACGGCCACGCGGACGACGGAGCCCTGCATCCGGGCGCAGGACACCCCGTGTCGGCTTCCACACGAACACGCTGCCTCGCGCCGACGATCATGGCTGGGACAGTTCTCGGGTGCGCCGCCCGGTGCCCGAACGACGGTGGTAAGCCATTCATAAAGTCATCACGCCCCGTATCGGCGCGCTCACCGGGATGAGCCGTTCGGGACGGCAGGGAGTCGGAGGCCGTTCCCTCCACCGGCCACGTCCGGCCGGCTGTCCCTGGCAACCCACCGACCACGCGAAGACCTGGAACGCCGTCCGCACCGACGCCAACAAGCCCGCCATCAGCGACACACGGGCTCCCGTGCCAGAAGTCCGTAGACACGGCCGCAGAGCCACCACCGCGGCGCGGTCGCTGAGCTCGCCCTCCCGCCGAAGGAGGCGATGCACACCGTCAGCCTCGACTACGTCCTGGGCCGGTACCCGTCCCCGACGACCTCCTGCCCGTCGACGACGCCGCGGACCCGCACCTGCGCCCGGCCCGACCCCACGCCACCCGGCAACGAACCGAGCTCCACCGCGGCGCCCGCCCCCCAGACCGCTCCGGATCGGACTCCTCGAAGTGCACGGGTTGCTTTCGCACCGTCAGGCTGTGCCGCCACCCGCGACGGCGGTCGTCACGATGCCTGGCCTCCGCGTTGCTGCTGCCGACGGCGCCGACCTCGTCCTCTACCGGCCGGGAGGCGGCTCCGCAGCGCCGAGCTAGGTCACTGAGCTCCGACCAGCCCCGACCCGGGAGGGCCAACTGCATGAAGTCGGATCGCGCTGAACCGACCGGCTGCCGCGGCCGTGCACGTCGGCTGACAGGGCCTACCTGACACAACCTGCGGGAATGAGGCGAATCGGGCGGCCTGACCTGGCCACCTGGGCGGTGCCCCAGGTACCGGCGACGTACCTGCGCCGCGGTCGGCCGGGAGATGCCATTGCGTCAGGGTCCGCGATCGACGTAGACGCTGTTCCTCATCCGGCCCGCCCTCCAGCCACCCCGGCGAGCCCCCACCGCAGAACCCTCCGCCCTGTCCGACCGCCCGGTGACCCTCCCCAACCCTGCCCGCCCGACCGCCCCAAGGGCGTGGCCGGACGGGCACGGGAGTCCTCGGGTCAGAACGCGACGATGCCCTCACCGCCGACCGCGCCGGGGACAACGTGCGAGCCGAGCGCGGTCAGTGAGCCGTCCTGGTTGACCTTGAACTCGTCCAGAATGCCGTTGATCCCGGTCTGGACGTAGAGGTACCGGCCGTCCCCGGACGCGGCGGAGTCGACGGTCCCGGGGTCGGTGGTGGTGTTGCCGAGCGCGGTGAGCACACCGTTCGGGCCGACCCGGAAGCCGCTGACGGAGGCGCTACCGGTGTTGGAGACGTACAGGAACTCGCCCGCGGCGGTGATCCAGCACGTGGCGACCTGCCCGGTCGGTGCGGCGGCGGACTGCATGACCGTGCCGTCGTCGTGGACGTGAACGGTGGCGACGGCACTCGGCCCGGCCTGGGTGAGGAAGAGTCCCTTGGCGCCGTCGGTGACGAAACTGAACGGCACCGCACCGGGCTGCACGGTGACCACCGGGTCTGAGGCGGGGGCTCCGGAGTGCTCCAGGTCGAAGACGTCGATGCTGTTGCCGTTGGCCTTGGTGGTGACCACCAACTTGGAGCCGTCTCCGGTGAAGCCCACCTGCCCCGGGGTGTTGACGAACTGCGGGGTCGCGTTCGGGTCGAGACCCAGGCAGCGGTTCCAGTCGGCGTGCTGCGCCAGGCGTCCGTGCTCGACGGTGAAGCCCTGGATCGAGCCACCGTCCAGGGCGTTGAGCACGTAGACCACGTCCCCGTGCACGGCGACGCTGACCGGGAACCGGCCGCCGGAAGGAACGATCTGGCGCCGCTCCAGCCGGTCACCGTCGACCGCGAAGACGGTCACGGTGTCGCTGCCCGCGTTGACCGCGTAGAGCAGGGCGTGCCGGGGGTCGTAGGTGAGCGAGCCCTGTGATGCCAAGTGGTCGGTGACCGAGCCGTCCAGCACCCCGCCGAGGCCGCCGGTGTCGTACACCCCGGCCTGCGCCAGCCGGCCGTCCTCGCCACGGTGGTAGGCGACGATCTGATTACCCGCGGTGTTGTCAGTCTGGGCGAACACGGCGTGCCGGCCGCCACCGCCGTGGCCGTAGTCGTCATCGGCTGCCGGGGTGGCGGACACGGCGGGGGCGGAGACGGCGGCGGCCACGAGAGCGGTCGCGACGGCGACACCGAGACGGGCGAGATTCTGCACGATGCACTTCTTCCAGGCAGAGGGAAACGGCGTCCTGATCGGACGTGCGGGGCGCCGGACGGACAACTCCCAGTGGCTCGACGTCACATCCGAACGGGCGCCGGTCCGACACCCGCAAGGCGCACCTTATGTGACTTTATGTCGGAATATTCGGAAGCGGCGCGCGATCGGACCGATCGGTATTGCCGGCAGGCGGCCGGCAACCCGAACCACGGGCAGCCCGGCACGGGCCACGGCCGGGGGCGGCGTCCGCAGTCGTCGCGAGGAGGACGGGAGGACGCGGCCCGGTGTCCGGCTGGCGGCTGGGGGCCAGCCGCGCCGAACCGAGCGGGGTGGCCGACGAAGAAGAGACATTCCCGGCGATCGGGATGCGATGCGTGGACGAGGTGATCGCAGCGCCTTACGAGGCGCATGGGCGGCCGCGGCCGCGGGCCGGTTCGACCACCGCGGGCTGAACTGCCTGCCGACGGGCTGTAGGGGCACGTTCGGCCGTGCCGCCGACACGGGCGGTGCAACCTGGGGCCTATGGAGTCCGCCGTGCGTAGTTGCTGGCGAAGTCCCAGGCCGTTGGCGTTCCGGCTGCGCCGGGACCAGCGATGTGGCACCCAGGCCGCGCAACCGGCGGCGAATGCGGTGTGTGCGTAGCGCCGACTACTCGGGAAGGCGGTACGTGCAAGGGGCGGGGCCCTGGCACTCAACAGGACGGGCCCCGCCC
>NZ_JBEOUL010000058.1:0-17487 GCF_040304075.1 Kitasatospora sp. NPDC094015 | reverse complement strand
TTGGGTTGGGGGCGGGCAACCCCCCCCCCCCCGGGGGCCCCCCCGCCCCCCCCCCCCCCGGGGGCGGCCCCCCCCCCCCCGGGGGGGGCGGGGCCCCCCCGCCCGTCGGTGGTGGGGGCGGGCTCAGGCGTCCGCGTCCTCGGGGACGGTGATCACCCAGCGCTCGTCCTGGCGCGGGCGCAGGTAGAGGAGCCAGTACAGGCTGGCCACGACGGTGATGCCGCCGGTCCACACCAGGGCGGTGACGTCGAGCTGGGTGAGCAGGTAGCCGAGCACCACGATCAGCAGCACGGGGAGCACCGGCCACAGCGGCTGGCGCCAGGCCGGCGCGTGCTTGTGCGCGCCCCTGCGGGAGAACAGCGCGGCGACGGCGACCAGCAGGTAGAGCGCGGCGACCGCGACCCCGGTGATGTTGGTGAGCAGGCCGTTGGGGACGAAGCAGAGCACCGCGCCCGGGATGCCGACGGCCAGCGTGGAGACCCAGGGGGCGCCGTGCCGGTTGAGGGTGCCGAAGGCCCGGTTGACCGGCTCGGGCCAGGCCTTGTCACGGCCCGAGGCGAACAGCACCCGCGAGTTCTGGATGACCATCACGATGCCGGCGTTGATGATGGCCAGCGCGATGCAGAGGCTGATGAAGGTGCCGACGGCGGAGTTGCTCCAGCCGGCCACCAGCGCGGAGACGTCGCCGCCGGTCAGCGCGTCCAGGTCGGGGGCGCCCATGGTGATCGCGGCGACCGGGACGAGGATGACCACGACCGACAGGGCGAGGGTCCACAGCACGGTGCGGGCGACGTTGCGGCGCGGGTTCTCCAGCTCCTCGGAGAGGTAGATCGCGGTGGAGAAGCCCTGGGTGACGAAGAGTGCCGTGCCCATCGCCGCGAGGATCGCGCCGAAGCCGACCGCGGAGGTGCCGCCGGCGCCGTCGCCCATCACGCCGTGCAGCATCGAGCCGACGCCGCGCTCGCTGTGGGAGAAGCCCAGCACCGACACCACGCCGGCCGCGATGACCTCCAGGACCAGGAACACGCCGGTGATCCAGGCGTTGGCGCGCAGGTCCAGCAGGCCGGCCACGGTGGCCGCCAGCATCACCGCGGCGCCGGCCCACTTGGCGTCCACGTGCATGATCGGCGCCAGGTAGTCGGCGGTGCCGATGGCGATCACCGAGGGGACGATCATCACCACGATCAGGGACTGGATGAACACCAGCCAGCCGGAGAACCGGCCCGCCAGGGTGCCGACCATGGCGTACTCGCCGCCGGCGCTGGGGATCAGCGTGCCGAGCTCGGAGTAGCAGAACGCCACCGCGATGCAGAGCACCGAGCCGATCGCGATCGACATCGCGGTCGCGGTGCCGAGCGACTGGAACAGCCCCGGGACCAGCACGAACAGCGAGGAGGCCGGGGTGACGCAGGAGAGCGTCAGCAGGGTGCCGCCCACGACGCCGATCGAACGGGTGAGCTTCTTCGGCGTCCCCGCCGTGGTCGGGCCGGCCTCGGGGGCGGCGACGACCTGCGGGGGAAGCGTGTCGGTCATGCGGGGTCCGATCGACTGGGGCGCTGATGGGGGGCGGGAGCGGTATCGCCTCCGAACGGCGTGGCCGGTGTCATTTCCTGGTCGCTCCCGGAGCGTCATGCAACCCGACGGGATCAGGCGCGTCAACGTCGATCGGCTTCGGAATCCGTTGCCCGATCGGCACTCCGGATCGGATCCCATGGTCGACTGCGGCAATCTTCTTCTTTGTCCGACTTGTTAACTTCGGTGAACGACACTTGAATCAAAGGTAAATCTTCGTAAGTCCCATTGATTCAAAGGAATCATCGCGGTCGTCCGACCTGTGCCACAGCTGCCCGCAAGCCCGCCCGCGGTGCCCCCGAGGGGTACGGGAACCGCAGCCGGGCCGGGCAAAAAGTTAGGTAACGTTCTGGCACATTCCACGGAGCGGAAACGCCCGAGGGCCGGACCCCGTACGGGATCCGGCCCTCGTCGTCGCTCGGTGCGAGCGCCCCGCCGTCACGGCGCCGGCAGCCAGCCCGTCTGCACGGTCTGACCGGCCGTGATCCGGCGCGAGACGAAGACGCCCCGGCCGGGCGGCAGCGGCTGCGGCTTGGCCGTACCGAGCAGCGCGCCCTCGCCCTTGTCGCCGGAGAGCAGCACGCCCTGGCCGCCGAGCTCGCGCATCCGCTGCATGACCGGCTCGAACAGCGCCCGGCCGGCGCCACCGGCGCTGCGCGCGATGATCATGCGCAGGCCGATGTCGCGGGCGAACGGCAGGAACTCCGCCAGCGGTGCCAGCGGGTTGCCCGAGGCGGTGGCGACCAGCTCGTAGTCGTCCACGATCACGAACATGTCCTTGCCGCTGTACCAGCTGCGGTTGCGCAGCTGCTCCGGCGTGACGTCCGGTCCGGGCAGCCGGCGGGAGCAGGCCCCGCGCAGCATCTCCACGATGGACGTCATGGCCGGGGCCGCCGCCGCGTACTCCACCAGGTACTCCGGCGGCACCACGCCGAGCAGCGAGCGGCGGAAGTCGCCGATCACGATGCCGGCCTGGTCCGGGGTGTACCGCTCGGTGATCTGCTTGATCAGCATCCGGAGCACCGCCGACTTACCCGACTCGCTCTCACCGAAGACGATGAACAGCGGGTCGGACTCGAAGTTGACGAACACCGGCGCCAGCTCGACCTCGTCGACCGCGAACGCCACACCCAGCTCGGGGTGCTCGAAGCCCTTGGGCAGCGAGTTGCCGTCCAGCACCTGCGGCAGCATCCGGACCTGCGGCGCGCGCGGGCCCGCCCACGCCGCGTTGACCTGGGAGACCAGGTCGGCGGTGCCGTCCGAGAGGTCCTCCACCGAGGAGGAGCCGTCCAGGCGCGGCAGGCCGCTGAGGAAGTGCAGCTTGGCGGCGGTCAGACCGCGGCCGGGTGCGCCGGCCGGGACGTTCTGCGCCACCTTGCGGTCGATCTCCGACTCCATCGAGTCGCCGAGCCGCAGCTCGGTGCGGTTCTGCAGCAGGTCCTTCAGGGCCGGCCGGACCTCCGCGTACCGCGCCGCCGTGATGATCACGTGGACGCCGTAGCCGAGACCGCGCTGGGCGATGTCGGAGATGACCGGCTCCAGGACCTCGAACTCCTGCTTGAAGGTCAGCCAGCCGTCGATCATCAGGAAGACGTCGCCGAACTGCTCGTCCGGCAGCTGGCCGGCCGCCCGCCTGGTCCGGTAGGTGGCGATGGTGTCGATGCCGGTGGCCCGGAAGAGCTCCTCCCGGCGGTTCAGCACCCCGTGCACCTCGCTGATCGTGCGGCGCACCTTCTCGACGTCCAGTCGCCCGGCCACCCCGCCGACGTGCGGCAGGTCGGCCAGCGCGCCGAAGCCACCGCCACCGAAGTCGAGCAGGTAGAACTGCGTCTCGACCGGGGTGTGGGTGACCGCGAAGCCGGTGACCATGGTGCGGATCAGCGTCGACTTGCCGGACCGCGGACCACCGACGACCAGACCGTGACCGGCCGCCCCCGAGTAGTCCTGGTACAGCACGTCGCGGCGCTGGTCGCGCGGCTTGTCGACGATGCCGACCGGCACCACGAGGCGCCCCAGCGCGCCGTACTCCGGCGAGGTGAGGCCGCGGTCCGCGGTGGCCTGCAGCGGCGGCACCAGCTGGTCGACGCTGGGCGCCTCCTCCAGCGGGGGCAGCCACACCTGGTGGGCCGGCGGGCCCTGGCTGAGCATCCGGGCCACGAACACGTCGAGCATGGTGTCCAGCAGCGAGTCGTCGATCTCCTCGACCTCGTCGACCACCTCCTCGACCACCGGCTCGACGATCGGCACCTCGGAGGCGGTGAACAGCACCGGCTGCGCGGTGACGGTCGTGCCGCCGACGCTGCGCTGCTGGCCCGGCGGCCGGTAGGGGCCGGACACGTACGCGGCGCGGAAGCGCTCCATCACGTCGGAACCGAACTTGAGGTAGCCGACACCGGGGACCGGCGGCAGGTGGTACGCGTCCGGCACGCCGATCGCGGCCCGCGACTCGGCGGCGGAGAAGGTGCGCAGGCCCAGGCGGTAGGACAGGAAGGTGTCCAGGCCGCGCAGCTTGCCCTCCTCCAGGCGCTGGGAGGCGAGCAGCATGTGCATACCCAGCGAACGGCCGATCCGGCCGATCTGGATGAACAGATCGATGAAGTCCGGCTTGGCGGTGAGGAGTTCGGAGAACTCATCGATGATCATGACCAGCGAGGGCAGCGGGTCGAGCGCCGCACCGGCGGCCCGGGCCCGCTCGTACTCGTTGATGTTGGCGTAGTTGCCCGCGGCGCGCAGCAGCTCCTGGCGCCGGTTCATCTCGCCCTCGATCGCGTCCCGCATGCGGTCGATGAGGGTGGCTTCGCCCTCCAGGTTGGTGATCACCGCGGCGGTGTGCGGCATCTCCGACATGCCGGCGAAGGTGGCGCCACCCTTGAAGTCGGCGAGGACGAAGTTGAGGATCTCCGACGAGTGCGTCACCGCGAGCGCCAGCACCAGGGTGCGCAGCACCTCGGACTTGCCGGAACCGGTCGCGCCGACGCACATGCCGTGCGGGCCCATGCCCTCCAGCGAGGCTTCCTTGATGTCCAGCCAGACGTACTCGCCGTTGGTGCCCACGCCCAGCGGCACCCGGAGCTTCTCGCGCATCGGCCGCGCCCGCCAGTGCCGGGCCGGGTCGAAGGAGCCCGGGTCACCGGTGTTCATCATCTCGGTGAAGTCCATGCTGACCAGCGACGGGTCGCCGTCGTCACCGCCGGCCGACACCCGGAACGGGGCCAGCTGACGGGCCAGCGCCTCGGACTGCCAGATCGACAGCACGTCGGGCCGGCCGGAGTAGGAGGCGCCCGAGGCGGCCTCCAGCAGCAGCTCGTCCTTGCCGACGGTGATCATCAGGTGGCCGCCGGGCTCGTCCAGGTCGCCGGGGACGACCTCCAGCACGGTGACGCCCTGCACGCCCTCGACACCGCCGAGGATCGAGTCCTGCGGCACCGCGGCGCCGTCCATGATGACCACGATGTGCGGCTGGTCGGGCGAGGGCACGGTGTCCCGGGAGAAGCCCTTGCGGCCGGCCAGCTCGTCGGCCAGCAGCTCCTCCAGCTCACCGAGCTCGGTGGCGATCAGACGGCGCGAACCGGCGCCGTCGTTCTCCTTGCGGTGCTGGGTGTGCGGCAGCCACTTCGCCCACTCCCACTCGTCCACCGCGCCCGGCGCGGCGGCGACCGCCACGATCAGGTCCTCGGGCGAGTGCAGGGTGGTCAACTGGGCCAGCATCGCCCGCACGTTGCCGTACACGGCGTCCGCGTCACCGGACACCATGATGTGGTAGAAGGCGCGCAGCGACACCGACAGCGGCAGGTCCTGCAGCGTGCCGTGGGCCTTGATGAAGGTGCCCATCGCCTCGGCCGCCAGCGGCTCCAGCTCGTCCATCGGCGCGGTCTGCGGCGCCCGGATCGGGGTGGACAGCTGCTGCGGTCCGCGCCCCAGTCTGATCTGCGCGAAGTCCGCGTCACCGGGCCTGCGTTCCCACAGCCGGCGGCCCTCGGCCACGATCGACCAGAGCTGGTCGGGCTCGGGGTGGGTGAACAGCAGCGAGCCGCGCTGGTGCTCCGCGGTGCGGCGGACCTGGCGGCGCATCTGCTGCAGGTACTTCAGGTAGTCGCGCCGCTCGTCCGCGGTGCCCGCGCTACCACCCTTGCGGGCCTTGACGATCTGCGCCACCGCCATGCCGGCGGTGGAGGCGACCATCAGGACGCCCATCATCTTCATCGGCCCCTGGGCGCCCGGCGAGAAGAAGAAGGCCGCCGATCCGCCCATGCCGAGCAGCGGCAGCAAGGACATCATCCAGTCCTCGCCACCACCGCGGGGAAGCTCCGGCGGAGCCACCAGCTCCACCGGCTCGTCCGGTACCGGGGGCGGATACGCCCGCGCCGGACGCTTGACGGTTACCACGCTCATGCGACCGCCTCGTACTGCTCGCTCACCACGGCATCAGCCCTCACGCAACTGGATACGTACGGGTGAGGGCGCCCCGTGTGATGACGCCGCCCCCGCTCCGCCGACCGCAGGCGCTACAAGGGGGTTAACTGCGTTCGACCGCCCCCGTACGCCTCGCGCAGGGGCCGATCCTACTGCTCCGCCCGGATCGTTCGGCCACGGGGGCGCACTGTGCTCCCCTCCTTGCCGGACCCGCCATCTGCCGCACTGTCAGCAGGCAGCACCGCGAGGGGGCGGCGAGCGGGGCGCGCCGGACTGCCGGTAGGGTAACGCCGCGCCAACTCTTGGCCGGACCGTGTCAGTTCCGGACCGGCCGGGTCAGCGGCGCCAAGCTGACTTACCGACACAGTCAACGAGGGGGAGGTCCGGTGAGCGGAAACGCCACGACCGGATTCTGCCGGGTCACTGTCGTGGCGCCGGACAGCAGGATCGATGTCGCCCTGCCGGAGGATGTGCCGCTCGCGGACATCTACCCCGAGGTGCTGCGGCTCTCCGGTCAGACCCAGGTGGACGGGGCGCCCACGGGCTTCCACCTGGTGCGCCGCGACGGCACGGTCCTCGACAGCGGTCTGCCGCTGGCCGCCCAGCAGGTGCGCGACGGCGACCTGCTGAGCCTGCGCCCGTTCGCCGAGTCGCTGCCGCCGGCGGTCTACGACGACGTGGCCGACGCGATCGCCAAGGCCGTCGAGGCCGACCGCCGGTTCTGGAGCCCCGACCTGATGCGGGCCTTCGGCCTGATCGGCGGCACGGTGCTGCTCACCCTGCTGGGCTTCGCCCTCTGGTTCTCCGACGTCAGCCACGACATGTACGGCCTGCCCGGCATCCTGTCCGGCGTCACCGCCGTGGTGCTGGTCGCGTACGCCGGCGTCCGGGCCCGGGTCTACGACGACCACGACGCCGCGGTCGCGCTCGGCCTCGGCGCGCTGCCGCACACCCTGATCGCCGGCTCCGGCATCATCGCGGTCGCGCACCGCGGCGACGGCCCCGGCCGGCTGCAGTTCCTGGTCGCCTGCGTGGCCGTGCTGATCGTCTCGGTGCTGCTGGTCGGCCTGCTGCCGGAGAAGGACTCGGTCTTCGTCGCCTCCGCCTTCCTCGCGGCCGCCGGCACCCTGGCCGCGTTCGCGGCGGTGCTGCTGTCCGACACCGCGCCCACCCACATCGCCGCCGTCACCGGCGTCGCCGCGGTCGCCGCGGTCGGCTTCCTGCCGGCCCTGTCCGCCCGCTTCGCCCGGCTCCCGGTCGGCTTCAGCGCCCCCGGTCAGACCCGCACCCGCGGCACCTCCTTCGCGGAGGAGACCGACCACGCCGAGACCGTCCAGTACGAGCGGATCGCGCACCAGGCCCGCCGCGGCCACGAGGTGCTGGTCGGCCTGGTCGCCGGCAGCGCCGCCACCGTGGTCGGCGCCTGCGCCGTGCTCGGCTTCAGCGACAGCGCCTTCGGCGAGCTGCTCGCCCTGGCGCTCGGCGTCTCGACCATGCTGCGGGCCCGGCTGTTCCGCTACACCGCGCAGGTCTTCAGCCTGACCGTGGCCGGTCTGGCCGGCCTCGGCCTGCTGATCGTCGGCCTCTCGCTGAACACCCCGATGTTCCTGCTGCGGGCCGGCGAGACTGCGATCGACCTGCGCACGATCTGGCTGGCCGCCTCGATCGCGCTCGGCGCCGCGCTGCTCACCGCGGTCGCGCTGATCGTCCCCAAGCAGGGCGTCTCGCCGTTCTGGGGCCGTATCCTCGACATGATCGACAGCCTGATGCTGATCTCGCTGGTGCCGCTCGCACTGGCCGTGCTGAACATCTACGCCCTGGTCCGCGGCGCCACCAGCTGACCGCCCCGCACCGTCCCCGGCGCCCGCCGGCCGCCCCTGGTCAGGGGTGACCGGCGGGCGCTGGTACGCTTGGGCAGTCCGGGCTCTGTCAGATTCTGTGTCGCCTACCAGGATCGCTCGGCGAAAACCTCGAAGGAGTTGCAGTGGCACTCGACGCCGCCGTAAAGAAGCAGATCATCGCCGAGTTCGGTCAGAAGGAGGGCGACACGGGCTCCCCCGAGGTCCAGGTCGCCATGCTGTCGCGCCGCATCTCGGACCTGACCGGCCACCTCAAGCTGCACAAGCACGACCACCACTCGCGTCGTGGCCTGCTGATCCTGGTCGGCCAGCGTCGCCGGCTGCTGCAGTACCTGGCCAAGAAGGACATCGAGCGTTTCCGTACCCTGGTCGACCGCCTCGGCATCCGCCGCGGCGCCGCCGGCGGCGCTCGCTGAGACCGCACCGTGGGGCGGCTCCCCTTCCCGGGGGAGCCGCCCTTCGGCACATCCGCCCGAGGGCACCGGAGGATTTTCCCCAAGCGTGGCAATCACCGGGTCGATAGGGTGTGAATTTGTAAGGTGAGGGGCATGCCCGGTCAGGACGGCGACACCACGCCGCAAGAACCGGGGCAGCAGCACCGGCACCACACAGAGCGGGCCGCTGGCTTCAAACGGAAGCCGCCCGCACCAGGGGAGCGTCCACACGCGACCACCTACCAGCAGGCCAGAGGCGCCGGTCCTCGGTAGTGGCCCCCGGGAGTCCCGACAGCGGACGGCCCGGAGGCTTCGATCGAAGACCGGCCCAGACTGCCCGGGCCATCGGTAGGCAAAGCGCAGGGGCGCTCCTCGGGAAACGTACGAAAGAGGAGATCTTCCAGGTGGAAGAGAACGTGTTCTACGCCGAGGCCGTCATCGACAACGGCAGCTTCGGCACCCGTACCATCCGCTTCGAGACCGGCCGGCTGGCCCGTCAGGCCGCCGGCTCCGCCGTGGCCTACCTGGACGACGACACCATGGTGCTGTCGGCCACCAGCGCCTCCAAGCAGCCGAAGGAGCACTTCGACTTCTTCCCGCTCACGGTGGACGTCGAGGAGCGGATGTACGCCGCGGGCCGGATCCCCGGCTCGTTCTTCCGTCGCGAGGGCCGGCCCTCCGAGGACGCGATCCTCACCTGCCGCCTGATCGACCGCCCGCTGCGCCCGTCCTTCGTCAAGGGCCTGCGCAACGAGATCCAGGTCGTCGTGACCGTCATGGCGCTCAACCCCGACCACCTGTACGACGTGGTGGCCATCAACGCCGCCTCCGCGTCCACCCAGCTGGCCGGCCTGCCGTTCTCCGGCCCGATCGGCGGCGTCCGCGTCGCGCTGATCAAGGGCCAGTGGGTGGCGTTCCCGACCCACAGCGAGCTCGAGGACGCGGTCTTCGACATGGTCGTGGCCGGCCGCGCGCTGCCGGACGGCGACGTTGCGATCATGATGGTCGAGGCCGAGGCCACCACCAAGACGATCAAGCTGGTCGAGGGCGGTGCCGACGCGCCGACCGAGGAGGTCGTGGCCGCCGGCCTCGAGGCCGCCAAGCCGTTCATCAAGGTCCTCTGCGCCGCCCAGTCCCAGCTGGCCGCCCAGGCCGCCAAGCCCACCGGCGAGTTCCCGGTCTTCCTGGAGTACCAGGACGACGTCCTCGCCGCGCTGACCGCCGCCGTCAAGCCGGAGCTCGCCAAGGCGCTCACCATCGCCGGCAAGCAGGACCGGCAGAACGAGATCGACCGCATCAAGGCGATCGCCGCCGAGAAGCTGCTCCCCGAGTTCGAGGGCCGCGAGAAGGAGATCGGCGCGGCCTACAACGCGCTGACCAAGAAGATCGTCCGCGAGCGCGTCATCAAGGACAAGGTCCGCATCGACGGCCGCGGCGTCACCGACATCCGCACCCTGGCCGCCGAGGTCGAGGCCATCCCGCGGGTGCACGGCTCGGCCCTCTTCGAGCGTGGCGAGACCCAGATCCTGGGCGTCACCACCCTCAACATGCTCCGCATGGAGCAGCAGCTCGACACGCTCTCCCCGGAGACCCGTCGCCGCTACATGCACAACTACAACTTCCCGCCGTACTCGGTCGGCGAGACCGGCCGCGTGGGCTCGCCCAAGCGCCGCGAGATCGGCCACGGCGCGCTGGCCGAGCGGGCGATCCTGCCCGTGCTGCCGACCCGCGAGGAGTTCCCCTACGCGATCCGCCAGGTCTCCGAGGCGCTGAGCTCCAACGGCTCCACCTCGATGGGCTCGGTCTGCGCCTCCACCATGTCGCTGCTGAACGCCGGTGTGCCGCTGAAGGCCGCCGTCGCCGGCATCGCGATGGGCCTCATCTCGCAGGAGATCGACGGCGAGACGCACTTCGTCACGCTGACCGACATCCTGGGCGCCGAGGACGCGTACGGCGACATGGACTTCAAGGTCGCCGGTACCCGCAACTTCATCACCGCCCTCCAGCTGGACACCAAGCTGAACGGCATCCCGGCCTCCGTCCTGGCCGCCGCGCTCAAGCAGGCCAAGGACGCCCGCCTGCACATCCTCGACGTGATGAACGAGGCCATCGACGCGCCCGACGAGATGTCGCCGAACGCGCCGCGCATCATCACCATCAAGATCCCGGTGGACAAGATCGGTGAGGTCATCGGCCCCAAGGGCAAGATGATCAACCAGATCCAGGAGGACACCGGCGCGGACATCACCATCGAGGACGACGGCACCATCTACATCGGTGCGGTCGACGGTCCCTCGGCGGAGGCTGCCCGTACGACGATCAACCAGATCGCCAACCCGACCATGCCGGAGGTCGGCGAGCGCTACCTGGGCACCGTGGTGAAGACCACGACGTTCGGCGCGTTCGTCTCGCTCATGCCGGGCAAGGACGGCCTGCTGCACATCTCGCAGATCCGCAAGCTCGCCGGTGGCAAGCGCGTGGAGAACGTCGAGGACGTCGTCGCGGTCGGCTCCAAGGTCCAGGTCGAGATCGCCGAGATCGACCCCCGCGGCAAGCTCTCGCTGATCCCGGTCATCGAGGGCGAAGAGGGCGACGAGGCCGCGTCCGAGTGACGCGGCGCTAGCTCCACCCTGCGGCCCGCACGCCACCCGGCGCGCGGGCCGCACCCTGTTGTTCCCCCCAGTTCCTTACGGAGGTCCACCCGTGGCTCAGGCCTCGGCAGCGAAGCAGCGTCCCGGCACCACCCGGACCCTGCTCAAGGGCGTCGACGGCGCCGGCACGGTGCGCCGCACCGTCCTCCCCGGCGGCCTGCGGGTCGTCACCGAGACCCTGCCCACGGTCCGGTCGGCGACCTTCGGCATCTGGGTCGGCGTCGGCTCCCGGGACGAGACCCCGGTCCTCAACGGCGCCACCCACTACCTGGAGCACCTGCTCTTCAAGGGCACCGCCCGGCGCTCCGCGCTGGAGATCTCCGCCGCGCTCGACGCGGTCGGCGGCGAGATGAACGCCTTCACCGCCAAGGAGAACACCTGCTACTACGCGCGGGTCCTGGACACCGACCTGCCGCTGGCCATCGACGTGGTGTGCGACATGCTCACCGGCTCGCTGGTCCGCCCCGAGGACGTGGAGGCCGAGCGCGGCGTCATCCTCGAGGAGATGGCGATGGCCGAGGACGACCCGGGCGACGTGGTGCACGACCTGTTCGCCAAGGTGATCTACGGCAGCGGCCCGCTCGGCCGCCCGATCCTCGGCACCCAGGAGACCGTCACCGGCCTCACCCGGGACCAGATCGCCGGCTTCTACCGCCGCCGCTACAAGCCCGAGAACCTGGTCGTCGCGGCCGCCGGCAACCTCGACCACGCCAAGGTGGTCCGGCTGGTCGAGCGGGCCTTCACCGCCGTCCTCGCGAAGTCCGAGGGCCACCCCGCCGAGGTCCGCCGCGGCGTCAAGCCGGCCCGCACCGCCGGCCGCATCGAGACCCTCAACCGACCGACCGAACAGGCCCACCTGGTGCTCGGCGTCCCCGGCGTGCCCCGGCACGACGAGCGCCGCTGGGCGATGGGCGTGCTCAACGCGGCGCTCGGCGGCGGGATGAGCTCGCGGCTCTTCCAGGAGGTCCGGGAGAAGCGCGGCCTCGCCTACTCGGTCTACTCGTACTCCTCCTCGTACGCCGACAGCGGCCTGTTCGGCATCTACGCCGGCTGCCAGCCCAAGCGGGTCGAGGAGGTGCTGAAGATCTGCCGGGCCGAACTCGCCCGGGTGATCGAGGAGGGCATCACCGAGGAGGAGCTGCGCCGCGCGATCGGCCAGCTCTCCGGCTCCACCGTGCTCGGCATGGAGGACACCGGCTCGCTGATGAACCGGATCGGCAAGGCCGAGATCAGCTACGGCCACCACCTCTCGGTGGACGAGATGCTGGAGAAGATCGCCTCCGTCACCCTGGACGACGTCCACGCGGTGGCCCGCGACGTGCTGGGCGCGCACCGCCCCTCGCTCGCGCTGATCGGCCCGATCAACGACAAGCGGGCCGCCAAGCTCGCCGACCTGCTGGCCTGAAGGGACCCCCAGAGATGACGTTGCGTGTCGCCGTGATCGGCGCCAAGGGCCGGATCGGCTCCGAGGCCGTCAAGGCCGTCGAGGCCGCCCCGGACCTGGAGCTGGTCGCCGCCCTCGGCCGCGGCTCCGAGCTCACCGAGCTCACCGCCGCCGGCGCCGAGGTGGTCGTCGAGCTGACCCACCCGGACGCGGTGATGGGCAACCTCGGCTTCTGCCTGCGCCAGGGCATCCACGTGGTCACCGGCACCACCGGCTGGACCGAGGAGCGGCTGGCCACCGTCCGCGGACTGCTCGAGGAGAGCCCCCGGACCGGCCTGCTGGTCGCCCCGAACTTCTCCATCGGCGCCGTGCTCGCCATGCAGTTCGCCCAGCAGGCGGCCAAGTACTTCGAGACGGTCGAGGTGATCGAGCTGCACCACGACCGCAAGGCCGACGCGCCCTCCGGCACCGCCACCCGCACCGCCCAGCTGATCGCGGCCGCCCGGGACAAGGCCGGCCTGCCCCGCCAGGCCGACCCGACCACCCACGGCCTGCCCGGCGCCCGCGGCGCGGACGTGGACGGCGTCCCGGTCCACTCGGTCCGGCTGCGCGGCCTGCTGGCCCACCAGGAGGTGCTGTTCGGCGACGCGGGGGAGACCCTCACCCTGCGCCACGACTCGCTGCACCACAGCTCCTTCATGCCGGGCATCCTGCTCGCCGTGCGCACGGTGGTGGACCGCCCCGGCCTCACCCTCGGCCTCGAACACTTCCTGGACCTGTGAGACCCCGATGACCTCGCGCACCGGTTTCCTCGTACTCTCCGCGGCCCTCGTGGTGGTCGCCCTGCTCTGCGTGCTCGAAGGCGTCCAGCTGATCGCCACCGGCGAACCGCTGGGCATCGGCCTCGGCCTGTGCGCCTTCGTGATACCCGCGCTCGGGCTCTGGTTCCTGCGCCAGGTCTTCCGGTTCGGCCGGGCCAGCGAGCGGCTCGCCCGCACGCTGGAGGCCGAGGGCGGCCTGCCGGTGGACGAGCTCCGCCGCACCGAGGGCGGCCGGATCGACCGCGCCTCGGCGGACGAGGTCTTCGCCCGCCGGCAGGCCGAGGCCGAGGCGACCCCGCACGACTGGCGGGTCTGGTTCCGGCTTGCCGTGGCCTACGCCGACGCCGGCGACACGCCGCGCGCCCGCAAGGCCATGCAGCACGCCATCAAGCTCAACCCGGTGGCCTAGATAGGCTGGCCACCGTCACCGACCTGCACCATCTCTGGAGGATCTTCGCGTGAGCGACGACGTGGGCACCGACCCGCAGTTCCGCAGCGACGTCACCGTGGACCTGGTCCGCAGCGCCGCCGCCGACTCCGACGTGATCTGGGCCGCCCGGGTCTCGACGGCGGGCGAGCAGTCCCTGGAGGCGCTCCAGCAGGACCCGGCCAAGTCCGAGGGCCTGATCAACTACCTGATGCGGGACCGGCACGGCACCCCCTTCGAGCACAACTCGATGACCTTCTTCATCAGTGCGCCGATCTTCGTCTTCCGCGAGTTCCACCGCCACCGCAGCGGCTGGTCCTACAACGAGGAGAGCGGCCGCTACCGCGAGCTGCAGCCGGTCTTCTACGTCCCCGGCGCCGACCGCAAGCTGGTCCAGCAGGGCCGCCCGGGCCGGTACGAGTTCGTCGACGGCACCGAGAAGCAGCACGCCGTGGTGGCCGACTCGATGGAGGCCGCCTACCAGGCGTCCTACCGCGCCTACCAGGAGATGCTGGACGCGGGCGTGGCCCGCGAGGTGGCCCGTGCGGTGCTGCCGGTTGGCCTGTTCTCCTCGATGTACGCGACCTGCAACGCCCGCTCGCTGATGCACTTCCTCTCGCTGCGCACCAAGGCCGAGAACGCCAAGGTCCCGTCCTTCCCGCAGCGCGAGATCGAGATGGTCGCCGAGCAGATGGAGGCCAAGTGGGCGGAGCTCATGCCGCTCACCCGTGCGGCCTTCGAGAAGCACGGTCGAGTCGCCCCCTGACCTGGGACGATAGGCATATGGGCGGGTTGCCGGTCATGTCCGGATTGCAGCTTTTCACCCCGCTCCCTACGCTCAGGACACGGATTCCGGTGCTGCATGAACCCCCGAGCATGCAGCACCGGAATCCCACTGTGCGACGGCCCCCCGACCCGTCCGCGCCCCCACCGGCAGCCGCCCGGATGTCCGAACAGTGGACCGGCATGACTGCCCCCCGGGGGCCTACGAGTAGCTTTGGACCCATGGCTCCGACCTCCACCCCCCAGACGCCGTTCGGCCGGGTACTGACCGCGATGGTGACGCCGTTCACCGCGGACGGCGCCCTCGACCTCGACGGTGCGCAGCGGCTCGCCGCGCACCTCGTCGACGCCGGCAACGACGGCCTGGTGCTCAACGGCACCACCGGCGAGTCCCCGACCACCAGCGACGCCGAGAAGGCCGAGCTGGTCCGCGCCGTGGTGGAGGCGGTGGGGGACCGGGCGCACGTGATCTCCGGCGTCGGCACCAACGACACCCACCACAGCGTCGAGCTCGCCCGGCAGGCCGAGGCCGCCGGCGCCCACGGCCTGCTGGCCGTCACGCCGTACTACAGCAAGCCCCCGCAGGAGGGCCTGTACCGGCACACCGTCGCCGTCGCGGACGCCACCGGGCTGCCGGTGATGCTGTACGACATCCCGGGCCGCAGCGGGGTCGCGCTCGGCCACGAGACGCTGGTCCGGCTCGGCGAGCACCCGCGGATCGTCGCCAACAAGGACGCCAAGGGCGACGTCGGCGCCGCCTCCTGGGCGATCGCCCGCTCCGGCCTGGCCTGGTACTCGGGCGACGACGTGCTGACCCTGCCGCTGCTCTCGGTCGGAGCCGTCGGCGTGGTCAGCGTGGTCGCGCACGTGGCGGCCGCCGAGATGCGGAGCATGATCGACGCGTTCACCTCCGGTGACGCCGCGAAGGCGCTCGCGATCCACCAGGGCCTGCTGCCCGTCTTCAGCGGCATGTTCCGCACCCAGGGCGTGATCCTCAGCAAGGCCGCACTGAACCTCCAGGGCCACCCGGCCGGGCCCCTCCGCCTGCCCCTGATCACCGCCACGGACGAGGAGATTGCCGTCCTGAAGCAGGATCTGGCCGCCGGCGGGGTACACCTGTAACAGACGACGACGTGCGCGCCCCCGGATCGCCGGGCCCCCAAGGCCCGCCGCTGGACCGGATCGAAGGCGCGGAGGCACAGATGCCTGGCAAGTAGGAAACCAACGATGGACGCACGCCATATGTCGCCAGGGGCGGACCCGGACATGTGGCGTGCGTCGTAAGGAGAGTCTTTTGAGCCACCCGCACCCCGAACTCGGCGCGCCCCCCGCACTCAAGCCCGGCGCCCTGCGGATCACCCCGCTCGGCGGCCTCGGCGAGATCGGCCGCAACATGACCGTGCTGGAGCACGGCGGCCGGATCCTGATCATCGACTGCGGGGTGCTCTTCCCCGAGGACGAGCAGCCCGGCATCGACCTGATCCTCCCGGACTTCAGCTACATCCGGGACCGGCTCGACAAGGTCGACGGCATCGTCCTCACCCACGGGCACGAGGACCACATCGGCGCCGTCCCCTACCTGCTCCGGGAGAACCCGGACATCCCCCTGATCGGCTCGAAGCTCACCCTCGCGCTGATCGAGGCCAAGCTCGCCGAGCACCGGATCCGCCCGTACGTGCTGGAGGTGGCGGAGGGCGAGCGTGAGCGCATCGGCCCGTTCGACTGCGAGTTCATCGCCGTCAACCACTCCATCCCGGACGCCCTCGCGGTCGCCGTGCGCACCCCGGCCGGCATGGTCGTCGCCACCGGTGACTTCAAGATGGACCAGCTGCCGCTGGACGGTCGCCTCACCGACCTGCCGACCTTCGCCAAGCTGGCCGAGGAGGGCATGGACCTGCTGCTGGTGGACTCCACCAACGCCGAGGTCCCCGGCTTCATCCCGCACGAGCGCGACATCTCCGCCGCGCTGCGCAACGTCTTCGCCAGCGCCGAGAAGCGCATCATCGTGGCCTCGTTCGCGAGCCACGTGCACCGCATCCAGCAGGTGCTGGACGCCGCGCACGAGCACAAGCGCAAGGTCGCCTTCGTCGGCCGCTCGATGGTCCGCAACATGGGCATCGCCCGCGACCTGGGCTACCTGAAGGTCCCCGGCAACCTGGTCGTCGACGTCAAGACGCTGGACGATCTGCCCGCCGACAAGGTGGTGCTGGTCTGTACCGGCTCCCAGGGCGAGCCGATGGCGGCGCTGTCGCGGATGGCCAACCGGGACCACCAGATCCGGATCGTCGAGGGCGACACCGTCGTCCTGGCCTCCTCGCTGATCCCCGGCAACGAGACCGCGATCTACCGCGTGATCAACGGCCTGACCCGCTGGGGCGCCAACGTCGTGCACAAGGGCAACGCCAAGGTGCACGTCTCGGGCCACGCCTCGGCCGGCGAGCTGCTCTACTTCTTCAACATCTGCAAGCCGCGCAACCTGATGCCGGTGCACGGCGAGTGGCGCCACCTGCGGGCCTGCGCGGACCTCGCGATCAAGACCGGGGTGCCGAAGGAGCGCACGGTCATCGCCGAGGACGGCGTCTGCGTCGACCTGGAGAACGGCGTCGCGAAGATCGTCGGCAAGGTGCAGGCCGGCTACGTCTACGTCGACGGCTCCTCGGTCGGCGACGTCACCGAGGCCTCGCTGAAGGACCGGCGCATCCTCGGCGAGGAGGGCTTCATCTCCGTCTTCGTGGTGGTCGACTCCACCAACGGCAAGATGGTGAGCGGCCCGACCATCCAGGCCCGCGGTTCCGGCATCGACGACGGTGCCTTCGCCCCGGTGGTCGCCAAGCTGGAGGAGGCGCTCAGCCGCTCCGCCAGTGACGGCGTGCTGGAGGTCCGCCAGGTGCAGCAGCTGGTCCGGCGGACCATCGGCAAGTGGGTTGCGGACAACTACCGCCGCCGGCCGATGATCCTCCCGGTGGTCGTCGAGGTCTGACGGCCGGCCCCACGGGGCGCGCACGACCCGGTTTGACGCGGGGCAGCTCGGAGCGTAGTGTTCTCCGAGTTGCCCCGCTGCCGTTCGGGTTCGGAGATGAATTCGAATCGGAGCCCGGGAAAACGGCCCGAAAAACTCTGCTAGAGTTCGGGAGCGCCGAAAG
>NZ_JBEOUL010000057.1:0-21215 GCF_040304075.1 Kitasatospora sp. NPDC094015 | reverse complement strand
CCCGGGAGCCAATCCTCCCGGGGCGCCCTCGGCACGCTCACTCGGACCGGCCCCGCTCGGGCGACTCCCCCGCCGGCCGCTCGGTGCCGGGGGCGTCGTCGGGGTGAGGGGCGTCGTCCTGGTCGCGCCGCGCCTGCTCGAGGTGCTCGGCGTTCTTCTCGTCCACCTCGTCCTTGAGGTGCGACAAGTCCTTGGCCTTCCGGTGCGAGCGTTCGCGGTCGAACTCGTTCACGTACCGCCTCCCGGGCTCAGATGGCCAGCAGGTCGGTGAGGTCGTCGGCGTGCTCCTCCTCCTCCTCGAGGATGGACTCGATGAGGCGGCGGGTGGTGGGGTCGTGGTCGCCGATCCAGCGGGCGATCTCCTGGTAGGTGGAGATCACGATCCGCTCGGCCAGCAGGTTGTGCTCCAGCATCGCCTTGAGGTCCTTGTCGTCGGGCGTGGTGTAGTCGGTGTGCGCGCGCTGCACCAGGGTGGCCGGGTCGAAGTCCGGCTCGCCGCCGAGTTGCGAGATCCGCTCCGCCGCCCGCAGGGCGTGCTGCATCTCCTCCGCCGCGTGCTCGGTGAACTCGGCGGCGACCTGGGCGCGGTCGATGCCGGTGGCCGAGATCGCGTGCCGGGTGTAGCGCAGCCAGCACACCACCTCGGTGGCGACCACGTCGTTGAGTACGGCGATCACCTTGCCGGTGTCCAGGCCGTAGGTGGCGGTCACCGCTCCACCGGCCATCTTCTGCCGGGCCTCGTCCCGGATCCGGCTCACGTCGATCACGAAGTCGTCTGCCACGGTTGCTCCCAAAGGTCGGGGTGAGTTGGACGGTCCGGCGACGCCTTCCCCGTGAAGCCCCACCTCAGACAGGCCGGCGCCCGACGCCACCGGTTCGCAGTAGGTGACCGGGCGGGGCGCGGCGGGCCCGAGGGCGGCCGGGCCCGGACGGGCCAGGGCCGCTCGGCCGGCGCGGGGAAGCCAGGCCCCGAAGGGTGCCCTGCGCGTCCGTCCGGGTGAAGGAGCGGGGTTGCGGGGTGGTCGACGGTCCGGCCCCGTTCCAGCCGTCGGAGAGCCGGAAGACGCTTCCGTTCCGGCGGCAGGTCACGTAGCCGTCGGCCGGCTCATCCACGGAGAGCGGGCCCGAGACGTGGCTGCACCGGCCGGCAAGCACATGGGCTCGCTCGCCGCTACGAGCGTCGCGTCGCTGTCATTGATGCCTTCGTCGACCCTGCCGACGCATTCGTCATCGTGCGCAGTCCGATCCGGCGGCCCTGAGCAGTGCACCGCTGGGACGTACGCCCGAACCGCCGGCCGTGATCCTCGACCTCGTTCTGGTTACTTCGGCAGATCGGCGCGGAGGAAGGGGGCAAGGAGCGCGAACAAGGTGTCGGGGCGGTCGAGGGGGATGATGTGGCCGCAGTCCTGGAGATGGTGTCCAATCAAGTCATCGGCGATATGGCGGAGTTGGCGTTCGAGCCCGGTGCCGACGGGGTCGGAGCCGATGGCCATGGTGGGCATGGTCAACCGTGCCGTCGCGACGGCGTCCTGGATCTGTTGGGCGCTGGTGGGCAGGGCCCGGTAGTAGGAGAACGCGCAGCGCAGGGCCTCGCTCCCGGTGTACGCGTGGACGAAGGCCGCGCGGATGTCGTCCGGTACTCCGCACCCGAGCGTCCCCGAGTCGAGGAACCAGTCGATGTACGGGGCCTCGTTGCCGGCCAGGACGGTCTCGGCAAGGCCGGGGACGGCGTGGAAGCCGAACCACCACGGGGCGCCGCCCGCGACGACGTGTTCTGCGCCGGGCAGGGGGCCGAGCAGCGCCTCCATCACGACCAGGCGCCGGACCAGGCCGGGCCGGCGCAGCGCGAGCAGGACTGCCGGGGCGGTGCCCGCGTCGATGCCGACCACCGCTGCCGAGGGCTCGCCGAGTGCGTCGAGGAGCCCTTCGGCGTCGGCGGCGAGGGTGCCTGCGTCGTACCCCTCGACGGAACGCGCACTGGCGCCGAAGCCTCGCAGGTCCGGGGCGATGACCCGGTACTGCCCGGCAAGTCGGTCCATGACGCCGCGCCAGAGTTGCCAGGTGTGCGGGAAGCCGTGCAGGAGGAGAACTGCAGGTCCCTCGCCGGCGATTGCGACGTTGAGTTCGACGCCGTTCGTTGCGACGCGGTGCAGTTCCGGTGCGGTGGTGACGGGCATGACGGTTCCTTCGGGTGGTTACCATTGGTTACCACAGAACGATAGGTAACTGTCTGCCGGCCCGCCAGAGGGCACTTTCAAGGAAGGTGGTGAGCCACAGGTGACCGCACGAGAAGGTCGGGCCGCGGATCACGGAGCACGCGGCGATCTGTTCGATCCCCAGTGCCCGACTCGGCAGTTGCTCGACCGCATCGGTACGAAGTGGACATCGATGGCCGTCAAGACGCTCGCCGACGCCGCACCGGGCGAGGTGCGCTTCGCGGAGCTCCGACGCCGGATGCCCGGTGTCTCGCAGAAGATGCTGTCCGTGACGTTGCGAAGCCTGACCCGCGACGGGCTGGTGTCGCGCCGGGTCGAACCGACCGTGCCGCCGCGGGTCTTCTACCGACTCACCGGACTCGGGCTGTCCCTGGAAGCCGCGCTCGCCGGGCTTCGGACCTGGGCGGAGGAGCACATGGCCGAGATCGACCGCGCCAACGAAGCCGCCGACCAGGAGGTCGATGAGGCATAGGCGAAGCGGTTCCGCGCTCAGCACCGGCCTCGTCCATTCGCTGCTGAAGCACCCATCGTTTTCGTCCTGACGCAGGGACCCGGCTCCCCGCCGTCGCGGCGCAGAGTCAACATAATCAAACATTGAAGCGGTGAGGATGCGACCCGAGGATTCTCCGCGTCAGCTCGCGAAACACCCATCTGCGCTGGTAGGAGCGGTAGCGGTCGGCTGCCCTCCGAACCGGCCTCGCCGAGACCCCTTGACACAACCGAACACCGCTCCGACACTCTCCACAGCCGCTTGTTTGCGCCAACATCAGTGAACGGACGCACTGAGGCCATCTCGGCGGCACCCTCCCCCACCCCACCCGAAGCGCGAGGTTCAACCCCATGTCGCGTACAAGATCCGCGCTGCTCTGCGTCGTGCTGACGCTCGGCGCGCTGCTGGCCACCGGTACCAACCCCGCCCAGGCCGCCTCCGTGGCGGTCGTCAACGGCACCCAGTTCCCCGACACCACCGGCGCCGCCGTGCAGGCGCACGGAGGCGGTGTGATCAAGGTCGGCGGGTACTACTACTGGTTCGGCGAGGACCGCAACCCCGACAACACCTTCCGGTACGTCTCGGCTTACCGCTCCACCGACCTGAAGACCTGGGAGTTCCGCCACCACGTACTGACCCAGGCCACCGACCCGGAGCTGGCCTCGGCCAACATCGAGCGCCCCAAGGTCATCTACAACAAGGCCACCGGCCGGTTCGTGATGTGGATGCACAAGGAGAGCGCCGCCGACTACGGCGAGGCCCGGGCCGCCGTCGCGATGTCGTCCACGGTGGACGGGGACTACAGCTGGCGCGGCAGCTTCCGGCCGCTGGGCGCGATGTCCCGGGACATCACCACCTTCGTGGACGACGACGGCACCGCCTACATGGTGTCCGCCGCCAACGAGAACCGGGACCTGCACGTCTACCGGCTGACCTCCGACTACACCGGCATCGACGCCCAGGTGCAGAGCCTGTGGAACGGCTCCTCCCGGGAGGCGCCCGCGCTGTTCAAGCGCGACGGCGTGTACTTCCTGCTCACCTCCGGCGCCACCGGCTGGTCCCCCAACCAGCAGATGTACGGCACCGCGAGCAGCGTCACCGGAAGTTGGAGCGGCCTGCGGAACTTCGGCGACGGCGTCGCCTACGGCAGCCAGACCGCGTACGTGCTGCCCGTCCAGGGCACCCACGGCACCAGCTACCTGTACATGGGCGACCGCTGGGGCAACTCGATGGGCGGCACGGTCAACGACTCCCAGTACGTGTGGCTGCCGCTGACCTTCCCCACCGCCACCACGATGACGATGGGCGCCTCCCCGCAGATCACCGTGGACACCCGGACCGGAACCGTCGGCGCGATGAACGCCACCTGGCAGACCCTGACCGGCGTCCAGAGCGGCAAGTGCGCGGACATCGGCGGCTACTCGTTCACCGCGGGTGCGCGGGCACTCCAGTGGTCCTGCGGCTGGGGCGCCAACCAGAACTTCTGGTTCAAGCCGCTCAACAGCGGCTACGTCCAGATCATGGCGCGGCACAGCGGCAAGTGCCTCGACGTCGAAGGGAGTTCCACCGCGGACGGGGCCGTGGTGGTGCAGAGCACCTGCTCCACCACCAAGTCCCAGCAGTGGCAGGTGCAGCAGGTCGACGACGGCACCATCCGGTTGCTCGACCGGCGCTCCGGCAAGTGCCTGGACGTGATCAACCAGTCCACCACCGACGGCACCGGACTGGAGCAGTGGACCTGCAACTCCGGCGCCAACCAGCTGTGGCGGCGCGGTCCCGCGCCGCTCTGACCCGACCCGCACCCACCTTCGCCGCACGTCCCTGATACCCGCGGTCGGGTACTGCGCAGCCGCCGTCCCGTCACATGGCCGGCGGGGGCGCGGTGCTCGCGCGCACCACCAGTTCGGGGGTGACCGCGACCGGCACGTCCCCGGCCGCCCCGGGCACGTCCATCAGGTCGAGGAGCCGGGCCACGCACTGCCGGCCGACCTCCTCGAAGTCCTGCCGGACCGTGGTCAGGGGCGGCAGGTAGTAGGCCGCCTCCGGCAGGTCGTCGAAACCGACCACGCTGACGTCCTGCGGAACGCGGCGGCCGGCCTCGTGCAGGGCGCGCAGCAGGCCGAGCGCCAAGTGGTCGTTGGCGGCGAACACGGCGGTGACCTCGGGGCGGCCGGCCAGCTCGCGGCCGATCCGGTAGCCCGCCCCGGCCGTCCAGTCGCCGTACTCCAGCGGGGGGACGCGCACGCCGGCGGCCTTCAGCTCCGCATGCCAGGCGGCGGCACGGCGGCGGGCGGCGTAGGAGTCCTGCGGGCCGCCGAGGTGCCAGACGGTACGGTGGCCGAGGTCGAGCAGATGGCGGGTGGCCATGGCGGCCCCGGCAGCCTGGTCGGTGTCGACCGAGGGGAAGCGGCGCTCCGGGTCGCCGTCGACCACCACCACCGGGACGCCGGAGGTGACGGAGAAGCCGGGCCGGTCGAGGATCTGCGCCTCGATCACCACCAGCCCGTCCACGGCCTGGTCGGTGAGCCGGCGCACGGCCTGCTGCACGGCGAACTCGGTGTGGTCCTCGACGCAGACGACGTTCAGCGAGTGGCCGGCCCGCTGGGCGGCGCGCGAAATCGCCCCCAGAGTACGGGCGTTGCCCTGGGCGGTGACATCGAAGGTGACCACGCCGAGGGCATGGAAGCGGCCGAGGGTGAGCGCCCGGGCCGCGCTGTTGCGCTGGTAGCCGAGAACGCGCATGGCCGACAGGACCCGGTCACGGGTCGCGGGCTCGACATTGCTGCGGTTGTTCGCGACCCGGGAGACGGTCTGCGAGGAGACCCCGGCGAGCGCCGCGACATCGGTCTGCGAAGGCGGCCGCGACCTCCCACGAGCACCTGCTGCCGCCGGGCGCTGCTCCATGCCGCTCCTCCTCCATGTCTGCGCCAACATGGTAGTGGAAACCGCTGAGTTGACCATGGAGGTCGTACTCACCTGCCTCGGAAACGTCAAAGGGCCACGTCTGTTGGACGGGCGGACCGGCAACGGGACGGTGGGCCTCGCGCCCACCACGGAGGCGCCGTTCACCGGCACGCGGTGGCAGGTCGGCATACCGTTCGGCGACGACAACCGGACGATCCCGGCCGACGAGTGACGGCCGGCCCCGCCTCACCGCCCCGGCCGTGGCCGAGGACGGCAGGACAGCACATCCACGGTCGCCGGCGCCCGGAACGGTTCATGGGCACCGCACAGCCGGCGGGACATCGTCACCGCGGGCCGCGCGCCGACGCGCGGCCCCGGCTGCCCGGCGCCTCGTCGCCCAGGTGAACTCGCACGCGGAGAGGGCAGGATTCGAACCTGCGCGGGCCCCGAAGGACCCTGCTCGGCCATCGCTGGCCAGGCACCCGATGAACCGCTCCGGGCACCTCTCCCGACCGAGAGCCGCTCGCCGCGGCTCCTTGACGTGCCATCAGCATGCCCGGCGGCGCTGACCCGGCCCTGACCTGTGCCTGACCTGCGCCTGACCTGCGCCTGACCGGGCGCCGGCACGGGGGCTGCTGCGCGTGGCCGCTGCGTCGATCGGCTGCCTGGAGACATGCCGCGCTGATATCCGGTCGACGGGCGAGTCCGGGCAGCCCTACTGTCGCGCGGTGACGAACAACGTGAAGAGCGGCGAGGACTTCCGCGCCCTGCTGCGGGGCCTGATGGAGCGTTTCGAGGATCTCGGCGCCGAGGCCCCGCAGATCGATGATGTCCTGCTCCGTTGGGCCGCAGCTCTTCCGGATCTTCCCGATCAGGGCTCGGAGCCCGGCTGGTCGGGCTTGGCCGACCAGTTGCTCAGCGCAGTGGACGCGCCTTCGGTCGGACTCGCCGAACCCGCCGCTCTCCGCGACGAGCCGTCGGTTGCGTCCCCGGCGGAGCTGCGTGCGCTGCTGCTGGCGCTCGCCGCCGACTTCGCCCGCAACCGTGCCTGGACGGAGGACAGGCTGGCTCGGGGATTGTGGGCCGGGGACGGCGGCGGCTGGGCGAGCGGATCGATGGCCCGGTTCATGGAGTCGTGGGACGCCTGGCTCGGTGCCAGGCTCGGAAAGCCCCCGAGGTTCCCGGGTACTCCACCGATCGAACCGGTGACCTGGGCCTCGGTGGCTTGGCAGCTCGGTGCGGCTCGCGTCTACGAGTGAGCGGTGGACGCGCCCGTCCGGAGTCCGTCGGGCCGGGGCTGGGCGCGGGCATCTCCGAACCGGTGCCCGCCCGCCTGCCCGTCCTAGAGCTCAGGATCATGATCCGGACGCTCGCGTGCGCGGTCGTAGGCGCTCCCCCTGTGGCCCGAACACGATCAGGTATTCGACCGGTCCGCCGGGTCCGGCGTTCGCGACTCCGTGGGCGGTGCGGGTGTCGAACTCGACCGTCTCCCCGGCGCTCAGGACGAGGTCCTGCTCGCCGAGCGCCAGCCACAGCCGCCCGTACAGGACGCACAGCCATTCGTGCCCGTCGTGGGAGACCTGCCGCGGCCGCTCCGGTGGCGCGTCGACGGCGGGCAGGACGTGCTTGTGAACGTGCAGGCCCCCGACGTACCGGGTCAACGGCAGCACCATCTTCTCGTCGCCGGGACGTTGCGGCACCGGGGTGCGCGGCCTGGGCGCGGTGCCGGGTGAGGTGACGGGTGCGGTGCCGGCCAACTCGTCCAGGGAGATGTCGTACGCCTTCGCGAGGTGCAGCAGGACCTCCAGGGTCGGCTTGCGTCGACCGGTCTCGATCCGCGACAGCGTGCTCGGCGAGATGCCGGTCGTGCGGCCGACGTCGGTGAGCGTGGCGCCGCGCCGCTCGCGCGCGGCCCGCAACCGAGGGCCCATGGCCGCCAGCGTGTCGGCCGTACCGTCGTCCGCCATCTTCGCCCCCGCTCTCCGCGGCCGTGCCGCCACCGCTGTCCCGTCCTGCCAGTTTGCCAGGATGGCAACGGTGCTCGCGTCGGGCGGGCGTCACGTCGCAGGATCGGCGGGTAGCTGCAACCGCCCATGAACCGAGGAGAAGCCATGCACCAGCCCCTGCCGTCCGCCGAACTGCGCCACCGCACCATCGAGGCACCCGCCGGACGCCTGCACCTGGCCGAGCAGGGCACGGGACCGCTGGTCCTGCTCGTCCACGGCTTCCCCGAGTCCTGGTACTCCTGGCGCCGCCAGCTGCCGGCCCTCGCGGCGGCGGGGTACCGGGCCGTGGCGCTCGACGTGCGCGGCTACGGGCGCTCCTCGAGGCCGGCCGCGACGGACGCCTACCGGATGCTCGACCTGGTGGCGGACAACGTCGCCGTGATGCGCGCCCTGGGTGAAGAGACGGCGGTGGTCGTCGGGCACGACTGGGGCTCCAGCATCGCCGCGGCGAGCGCCTTCCTCCACCCGGAGGTCTTCCGTGCCGTCGGGCTGCTGAGCGTCCCCTACGCGCCGCCCGGCGGCCCCCGCCCCACCGACGTCTTCGCACAGATGGGCGGCGACCAGGAGTTCTACGTCTCGTACTTCCAGGAGCCCGGCCGGGCCGAAGCGGAGATGGAGCCCGACCTCCGAGGCTGGCTCGCGGGCTTCTACGCGGCCATGTCCGCCGACACCATGCCCGCCCAGGGCGAGCCCGACCCCCACTTCGTGGCCCGCACCGGCGGCCGGCTGCGCGACCGCTTCCCCGTCGGCAAGCTGCCCGCCTGGCTGACCGAGGAGGATCTCGACGTCTACGCCGGGGAGTTCGAGCGCACCGGCATGACCGGGGCCCTCAACCGCTACCGCACCATGGACCGCGACTGGGAGGACCTCGCCCCGTACGGCGGCGCCCCGATCAAGCAGCCGTCCCTGTTCATCGGCGGCGCCCTGGACGCCTCCACGACCTGGATGGCCGACGCGATCGACGCCTACCCGACCACCCTCCCCGGCCTGACCTCCAGCCACATCCTGGACGGCTGCGGGCACTGGATCCAGCAGGAGCGCCCCGAGGAGGTGAACCACCTGCTCACCTCCTGGCTCGCCTCCCTCCAGGGCTGAGCCCTCGGACGTACCGGCCAGGCTCCGTCGCAGTCGGCAAGCTGCTGCTGCCCGCTGTCGACCCTCGCCAGTATCCGAGCACACCGGGCGCAGGCCAGGCTCTCGCTCTGGCGGCCGCAGCAGCGCACCCGGTCGCATCGGCCGCTGGGGCACATCGAAAAGACGCGCCCCGGAGCGAAGTCGGCCGTTCGGCAGCCGCACCGCTTCCACCCGGAGTACCCCCACGCCGGGAGCTGGTCGAGCACGTCCTCAACCGAATTTTCCGGCCGGCGACTGGAGTCCGCCATCTGCCGACCGATCTCCCGCCACTCCTCCGGCCGCGAGATCAGGTCTACGAAGAAGCCCTTCGCCGTGCAGGAGATCGCGGTTCTGCGCCAGACCATTCAGGATGATCACGAAGTGGGACGGGTGCGAGCTGCGGTGGACACCCAGGGGGCCGAGGGCGTGGACGCGAGCCTCGGTGCCGGCGGCGATCAGGCCGGTAAGGGTGAGTCCGCAGCAGCGAGGAGCTTGCTATCGGCGTCGGCAGTGATGCTGTTGGCGTCTCGACGAATGATGACGGCGCGCTCCGGGTGATCGCGGTGACGACGGGGTTCTCGGACCCGACAGGGTGGTACGCCTTGGAACCGAGCCGCGACGGACAGTGTCCGTTCAACCGTAGGCTGAGGGGTCTTAAGTCTGTATGTGCGACGCGATGGTCGATGGGAGACGGGCATGGGGCTCAACGAACAGGACGGACCGCTGCGGTTGGTCGTTACTGGTGGCGGCACCGGCGGGCACACCTACCCGGCACTGACCGCGGTGCAAGCGTTGCAGGGCCGGCTCGCGGCGCAGGGGCGGACGGTGGACGTGCTGTGGATCGGCACCGCCGAGGGACTGGAGGCCCGGGTCGCTCCAGCGGAGGGCATCCGGTTCGCACCGGTCGCCACCGGCAAGGTCCGGCGCTCCTCGAACCCGTTGAAGCTGGTCTCCCCGGCGAACGTTCGGGACATGGGCCGGGTGCCGCTCGGTGCGGCGCAGGCTCGGTCGCTGATCACGGAATTCGCCCCGGATGTGGTGTTGGCGACGGGCGGGTACGTCGCGGTGCCGGTCGGCCTGGCGGCTCGCTCGTGCGGGGTGCCGTTGGTGGTGCATGAGCAGACGGTGCGGCTCGGCCTGGCTAACAAGGTGCTGGCGCGTGCGGCGACCCGGGTGGCCGTGTCGTCGGAGTCGACGCTTCCGCTGCTGCCGGCGTCGGCGCGGCGCGGCGCGGTGGTGACCGGGAATCCGGTGCGGCCGGCGGTGCTGACGGGGCAAGCTGACAAGGCGGTTAACGCTCTGGGCCTGTACGGCTTCGACCGGTCCCTGCCGACGGTGTATGTCACCGGTGGCGCGCAGGGGTCGGCGCAGATCAACTCCCTGGTGGCGACGGTCCTGCCGTGGCTGTTGGAGCGCGCCAACGTGATCCACCAGTGCGGCCCGGCCAACGAGGCGACGCTGCGCGGGCCGACCGAGGCGGTGCCACCGCGCTTCGCTGCCCGCTATCTCCTGACCGGCTACATGGGTGCAGAGCTGCCGGACGTGCTGGCGCTCGCGGACGTGGTGATCAGCCGCAGCGGCGCGGGGACGCTCGCGGAGCTGACCGCGCTCGGCAAGGCTGCGGTGTTCATCCCCCTGGCTACCTCGGCGGGCAACGAGCAGGCCCACAACGCCACGCACCTCCAAGACTCGCGCGCGGCCGTCGCCCTGATCGGCGACGTCACGGCGGAGGCCCTGCAGGAGGCGCTGGCCCCGCTGCTGGCGGACCCGGCCCGGCGCGCGGCGATGGCGGCGCGCTCGCGCGCACATGGGCGACCTGATGCGGCCGAGCGCCTGGTCGACGTGGTGCTCGACGCCGCCTCCGGCCGCTGAACCGGGCCGGCCCCGGCGCCAGGGCCGGGGCCGGGGCCGGTGGGAATGTGTCAGCGCAGGTGGTTCGCGGCTCCCGCTTCGATGAGTAGGGCGCAGGCGGTGAACTCGGCCGCGGGGCGGCCCATCGGGTCGGGGACATCGCGGTCACGGTCGAGGTACAGGCGGATCCTGGCCGCGAGGTCCGGCCCTGCGATGTCGCGGAGATGTTCGAGGACAGGGTGGTCCATGGCGAGGACCAGATCGGCCCAATCGATCAGCTCGGGGGTGACCTGCTGGGGGCGGTGCCCGGTGAGGTCGTAGCCAAGGGCTGATGCGGCGGCGGTCATCTCGGGGTGTGCCTGGGTCCACCTGTCGATCAGTCCGGCGGAGCGGACCTCGACCGCAGTGCCGCCGAGATCGGCAAGGATGCGCCCGCCCAGCGGGCTGCGGCAGTAGTTGCCGAGGCACACGACGAGGATGCGCCGGGGCGCGGCGGGACCGGTCATCGTGCGTCTCCGGTGGTCAGGGCTTGGCGCAGCGCGGCGACTGTGCGGTGGACGTCGCCCTCGGAGAGGTGCTGATGGAAGGGCAGGGTGAGGATCTGCTCGGCGAGGTGTTCGGTGGCCGGCAGCGGTCGGGTCCAGCGGGCGAAGGCGGGCTGGAGATGGTTGGGCGGGTAGTGGACTCCGACGCCGATGCCCGCGCGGCGCATCTCGGCCCAGAGCCGATCGCGGTCGGGGACCTTGACGACGCACAGGTGCGGGACGGAGTAATCGACGTCGACGTCGACCAGCTCGACGTCGGGCAAGCTGGCCAGCGCGTCGCGGTAGGTGCGCCACAGCGTGCGACGCACAGCCGTGGCCTCCTCGAAGTGGGCGAGTTGCGCGGTGCCGATTGCCGCGTTCAGGGCGGACAGCGGGTAGCGAAACCCGGCGCCGGTGACCTGATAGGTGGTGGACGCGGCGCGGTGGGCGGCCGACTCCGCCACTCCGAGCAGCCGCAGGGTCCGCAGCCGCTCGGAGTCCTCGGGGTTACGGGGGACGACGGCGCCGCCCTGGCCGCAGGTGAGGTTCTTGATGGGTCCGAAGGAGAAGCAGGTCAGGTGCCCGCTCGCCCCGACGGGGCGGCCGTCGCGGCCGTGGGAGCCGAAGGCGTGGGCAGCGTCCTCGACGATGGCGATCTTGGTTGGGTCGAGCAGGTCGGCGATCGGGGCGAGGTCGATGGCCCGGCCGCCGAACAGCACGGGCATCAACGCGGTGGTGCGCTCGGTCAGCGCCTCATGCACGAGGTCTGGGGTGGTGCACATCGTGACCGGGTCGATGTCAACGAACCGGGGCTCGGCCCCGGCGGAGAGGATCGCCTGCACGGAGGCGCAGAACGTCATCGAGGGCACCAGCACCTCCTGCCCCGGGCCGACACCGGCGGCGACCAGCGCGGCGTGCAGGGCCGCCGTCCCGGAGGAGACGGCCACCACCTCCCGCACCCCGAGGAAGTCGGCGACCTGCCGCTCGAAGGTCTCGGTGACGTCGGTGTGCCCGTACTGGCCGCTCGCCAGGACCTCGGCGATCGCCCCGAGTTCGGTCCCGTACAGGTAGGGGGTGGCGTTGCGTTCGACGCCGGGCCGGGCGGGGGCGGCGGGTGCGAGGGTCACGACTGCTCCTGGAGGGCTCGCAGGGTGGAGACGGCGCCGGTGGCGAGCGTCTCGGTGTACTTGGTGAGGAACACGTCGTCCCGGTAGCCGAGGCGGCCGTGGTCGACGGGCCGGCCGAACAGGCCGTTGACGGCCTGGCCGATCAGGTCCGCGCCAGCTGCCTCGGCGAGCGCGAATCCGCCGGCCACCCGGACATTGACCTCGGTGATGACCACCGGGTCCGGGCTGCGGTCGATGGTGAAGCCCTGCACACAAGAGAGCCCCAGCGCGCCGACGGCCGCCAGGGTGCGGCGGACCTGCCCGGCCACCCGCTCGTCGTGGAAGGTCACCGCGACGGCCGCCAGTCCGGCCTTCACCAGGCTGCGGCGGCGAAGCACCATCGACGCCTGTCCGGCGCGGTCGACGAGGCAGTCCGCGGTGAACTCCTCACCGTGCACGCGCTCCTGGACGAGCGGTTCGGGGACCAGCTCGCACAGCACCCGGGCCTGCTCCAGGGTGGCGGGGAAGTGCACGTGCTGGGCGCCGTGGCCGCCGCGCGGCTTGACGACCAGTTCGGTGCCGTCGGGGATCTGGTGGAGCTGGTCGGGCAGCCAGCTGCGCGGCGTCGGCACCTGGTGCTCGGTCAGCACGTGGTGGAAGGCGGCCTTGTCGAGGCAGGAGTGCACCGACTCGGCGTTGGGCAGCCACACGCGGACGCCGGCGGCGGCCAAGGCGCGGCGGGCTCGCAGGACGGGCGGCAGGTCTGGTTCGATGCCGACGATCAGGGCGTCAGCGTCGGTTTCCCGGCACAGCTGGAGCACGGCCGCTCCGTATCGGGGGTCGTCGGCGCGCGGGGTGACGCGGGCCGTGACCTCGGGCAGGAGCAGACCCGGGGCGAGCGGCTGGGCATCAGTGGCGATGACGTGGTGGCCAAGGCGCTGGAGGCTGCGTGCGAGGTCGAAGCCGGGGTTCGCACCGACCCCGGTGACGACGATCCGCCGACCCTCGACTGCGCCCGCCGTTGCGGTGTCGGTGGTGGGCACGGCGGTCACACCTCGGCCGGGGTGAGGTCGGCGGCGAGCGGGGCAGCGTGCTGCCAGAAGCCGGGGTTGGCGCGGTACCAGGCGACCGTGGCCGCCAGGCTGGCTCCGAGGTCGTGAGCGGGCCGGTAGCCGAGGTGAGCGATCTTTGACCAATCCATCGCGTACCGGAGGTCGTTGGCGGTGCGGTCAGGCACGTGCCGAAGCATGACGCGGTCCGCGCCGAGGATGCCGAGCAACAGGGTGGCGAGCTGGTTTGTGGTGAGGTCGTGGCCACCGCCGATGTTGTAGACCTCGCCCGGCACACCGTGGTCGAGGACGAGTTCGATGCCGGCGCAGTTGTCCTCGACGTGCAGCCAGTTGCGCTGATGCCCACCGTCGCCGTGCACGGTCACCGCCCGGCCCTGCAGCAGGCTGCTGACGAACCGCGGGATGACCTTCTCCGGGTGTTGGCGCGGCCCGTAGTTGTTCGACGAGCGGGTGATGCACACCGGCACGCCGTACGTCTCGAAGAACGAGCGGGCGACCATGTCGCTGGCGGCCTTCGAGGCGGCGTACGGGATACTTGGTGCGAGCGGCCACTGCTCGGTCGCGGCCCCCGTCTCCAGCGATCCGTACACCTCGTCGGTGGAGATATGGACGAACCGGGACACCCCGGCCCTGCGTGCGGCCTCCAGCAGGGTGTGGGTGCCGGCCACGTTGGTGGAGATGAACCGTCCGGCATCCACGAGCGAGCGGTCGACGTGTGACTCGGCCGCGAAATGGACCACAGCGTCGTGCCGGGCGACGAGTCCACCGGTCAGTTGGGCGTCAAGGATGTTGCCGTGCACGAACTCGCAGCGGCCCGTACTCACGGCGACTTCCAGGTTGGCGAGGTTGCCCGCGTAAGTGAGGGCGTCGAGCACCGTCACGTGCTCCACGTCGTCCCTGCGGAGCAGGCGGTCCACGAAGTGCGAGCCGATGAACCCGGCTCCGCCGGTGACCAGAATCTTCATCGTTCCATCCCTCTCGTACAACGGAGTTGGCGCGGGGCCCGCGGCTGCTCGGCAGGCCGGTCGATCGGTGTTCTTCGCGGTTGCCCGGCCGGGCCCCTGATGTGCCAACTACGCTAGGAATCAAGCACTGTGAGAAACACTCACCGGCAGTACGGGTTGCTACGTCCTCCGACGCGGGCGATACCGCACGGCTGCGCAACGACACACCCTCTGTCCGCCGACGGATAGCGGGTGGACGCCACGAGCGTCGCGAACTCTGCGACACCGGCGTGAAGGCCGCGAACGAGCGCGCGAGGGAGGGGATCCGTGTCCGCTACAGCGCCGTCGTCCGGTGTGGTCTCCGGCTACCTGCTGCGTCTGGCCCGCGAGAGCATCCCGCGAACCCAGGAGGGGCTGGCGGAGGACCTGGGCGTCGATGTCGGCACCATGCAAGGCTGGGAGTCCGGCCGTCGCCCGCTGACGCACACCCGCGCCGGCGACTACCTGGACCTGCGCCGCCGCCTGGCCCTGCTGGGGGCCGACCCGCTGCTGCTCGCGCACAGCGGCGCGGCGCTGGACGCCGATCGCGTCCTGGCCGCCATCCTCGACCCGCCCGCCGAGACCGGCCGCCACCCTCTGGCCGGGTGGGTCCAGCCCCGCGACTCCGCCCTCCTGGTTGCCTGGGCACTGCGCGGCACCCCGCCGCCGACGCTGGCCACCGTCGCCTCGCGGCCCCGGCGCGGCCCGGCCCGACCCGGCCCCCTGCTGCCCAAGGATGACCGCGACCGCTTCTTCGCCAACCTGCGGACCACCGCCGAGCGTGCCACCGCGGACAGGCGCGAGCGCCTGCTGCACCGTCAGGCCCTCTACCTCGCCTCCTACGACACCGCGCCCGATGCCGCCGCCTGGTCGGAGCAGGCGCTGCGCGGCATGCGGCCCGCACTCGGCCGGCGCGGCTACAGCCCCCGCTCGATCGAGGCCCGCACCGTCGCCACCGTCGCCGCCCGCCAAGGCGATCCGGACCAGCTGCGGCACTTCATCTCCACCGCGTTGCTGGACGACGAGCACGGCGAACTCGCGAATTTGTCCTACTGGGCGCTGTGGCTGGCCGCGATGCCCGCCGACCAGACCGACGACACCTTCATGCACCATCCGGACCCGGCGACCTGGGATCCGATCCGCCTCTTCCGCGCCCTCGTCGCCTCCTTCCACCTCGCCCCCGGCACCGTCGACCTGTATGTCCACTCGATCAGCACCCTGCTGAACCTGCACCCGTGGCTGCCGCACGCAGCACCGAACGCCGCCCGTTCGTTCGACACGTTCACGGCCGAGCTCCTCGACGGAAGCCTCATCTCCGCGACGTCCCGGCGCGACCTGGATCGCCTGCGCTACGGTCGAGACGATGGGTGACACGCGATCAGGAGGACCCCGTGGTGCAACTCGACGATGAACAGGCAGCGGGCGTCGCCCGTCTTCTCTTCGAGGCCGGCTCCCTCCGCGCGCTGCCCCGCACCGGCTGGCGGCAGGATGGCATCCCCTTGTCCGCCACCGAGACCGTCGCCGAGCACAGCCATCGCACCGCCGTGATCGCCGCCACCCTCGCCGCCCTGGAGGGGGCGGACCCGGCTCGTACCACTCTGCTGGGCACCCTCCACGACGTCCCCGAAGCCCGTACCGGCGACCTCACTCCGCTCACCCGCCGATACGTCACCGCTGCCGACCCCCGCAAGGTCACGGCCGAACAGACCGCGGCGACCCACCCAGCCGTCCAGTCCCTCTTCGCCGACGTGATCGCCGAATTCGAGGACGGCATCACCCCGGAGGCCCGCTGCGCCAAGGACGCCGACAAACTCGACTGCCTGCTGCGCGCGGTCGAGTACCGGGCCGGCGGCGTCCCCGCGGTGCAGGGCAAGATCGACCGCTGCCGTGCTGCCCTTACGACCGCCTCGGCCCAGCAGATCGCCGACGCTGCGCTGGCTCTCGACCCCACCGACTGGCAGTCCGCGCCGGCCTGACGGCTGGGGCGGCGCCTACGCCGTGAGCTGCTCGGCCAATGCTCGGTTGACCAGCGGGTCGCGGTCGGGCATGCAGGAGGGATCGGCTGGTAGGTGCGGTGTTCATACAGGGCGAGCGCAGCCAGTTTCTCCGCAATGGTCCGCGCCGCCGGAGTCGACTGGTACGACAAGGCGACGTCTGGGCCCGGTTCGCGACGCACCGCCCCCCTTGGTCCGCGACCGGCGCGACACCTGACCGCCGCCATGCGCGGCCTGATGCGTCTGGACACCTCGGAACTCACCCGCGACACCAACCCGCTCGCCCACCACGGCGGCTGGGTCCACGACTTCGAACAGGCTGGCCAGGACCTCGTCAGCGTGGCCCGCGACGGCAACCTCACCCGCGGACCGCGAGCGGTCCTCGCGCACCTCCTCCTCTTCCACGCCGACCGCGCCGGCCTGCCAGTCGAACACCAAGCAGCGATGGCTGCAGGGGCATTGGAACCCCCATCCACACCGCCGAGGGCCCCACGCCGTCGGCAATGCCCAACGGCACGACCACTAGGGTCACCCACATGACTACTCTCAGCAACGAAACCGGGTCCGCGGAGCAGTTGCGCGATGCCCTCACCGACCGCCTGGTCGCCCAGGGCGCCATCACCAGCGAGACCGTCGAGGCCGCATTCCGCAGCGTACCTCGCGAGCTGTTCCTGCCCGGCTTCCCGCTGGCGACCGCGTACGCCGACAACCCCACCTACACCAAGGCCGACGGCGCCGGCACGCAGATCAGCGCCGCCTCCCAGCCCACGATCGTCGCCATGATGCTGGAGCAGCTCGCACCGCGTACCGGCGACAGGGTCTTCGAAGCCGGGGCGGGCACCGGCGTCAACGCCGCCTACCTGAGCCAGATCGTCGGCCTCGAAGGGCGCGTCGTGACGGTGGACATCGACGAGGACCTCGTCGACGGCGCCCGCAATCACCTCGCCAACGCCGGCCTCATCAACGTTCAGGCCGTCCTCGGGGATGGCGCCCTCGGTCACCGAGGCGGCGCTCCGTATCACCGGGTGATCGCCACCGTGAGCACCAGCGAGATGCCCACCCCGTGGCTGGAGCAGGTCGTGCCGGGCGGGCGGATCGTCCTGCCGCTGCGACTGCGCGGCACTGCCGGCCGCGTCATCGCCTTCGAGCGTAGCGACGACGGCTGGGTCTCGGTCGACGACCGGCTCGCGGTCTTCATGCCGCTGCGCGGCAGCATGGACGACGCCCGCCGCACCGTCCACCTCACGGGCATCGGCGACGTCACCCTCCAGGTCCACAAGGACCAGGACTCCGCGGTCGACGCCGAGCTGCTGGCCGGCATCCTCAACAGCGAGCGCCAAGAGACCTGGACCGGGGTCACCATCCTGGCCGGCACCACCTACGAGTACCAGGACCTGTGGCTGGCCCTCACCCTGCCCAACTCCCTGATGCGGATGAGCGTCACCGGGACCGCCCGCGAGCGGGGTGTGACCCCGATGTTCGGCTGGGGTGCCATGGCCACCGTCGACGGCGGCTCCCTCGCCTACCTCACCATCCGGCCCGGTGAGCCGACCACCGACGGTCGCAAGACGTACGAGACCGGGGTGATCGGCCACGGCCCGGCCGGCGCCGCACTCGCCGACCTGGTTGCCGAGCAGATCCGCGTCTGGAACACCGGTTTCCGCGACCGCACCCTGCGCATCGAACTCCCCGATACCGCCGCCACCGCGGACTCGGCGACCGGGCGCTTCGTGCTGCACCGCCCGAACCACCCGATCACCGTCAGCTGGGAGTAGCCGCTGGTGGCCAGGATCCGGCCCGCGTGCCTGCCTCTGGACGCGCGTGTCGGCCGGCAACCAGGCCGCCCTCCTCGCCTCCGACCTCAACCTCAACCTCAACCTGCCCGGCTAACGCCCGCGCGCTCTGCCAGCGCCACGCCGCCCTCACCTCCCTGGATGCCGCCGCCCCGGACACCCCCGCCCGAAACCTCACCGAGCACTGACCAGCCGAACGGATGAATCTCGCGACGGCTACGCCCTGCGCGGCCTCCTCGCCAACGACGCCGTCCGCAGCCGCCTCGAGCCCCGTCGGAGCAAGACGCTCGAACGAGCTCTCGCCGCCTGCGCGCTGGGCTCCGTCACCCTGCCCGCCGCCCTGCGCGGCTCGCTGGAGCGGTCCCTCGACCTGGCCGCCGAAGTGCTCGAAACGTCCCTTTTCGACCGAGGCTCGCCCGGAGGGAATCCGCTTGAACGCCGCACTCGAACAGCGCCATCATCAGTCGCTCGCACTCGCCTAGAGCCGTCCAACTCGCGGGAATGGCAACGCACTTGCCGCGCCCGTCGTCGGCGGACGGCCTCGTGCAGTCGAACGCCCCGACCGCCGGACCCGCGCGGCCGGGCCCTCGGCCCTACCCGCCCGCGACCCTGAGGAGCACCCAAGTGATCGACTTCGAGCCACTCGCCGAACTCGCCCTCCGCGAGGGCATCCAGCGCATCGGCGTCGGCGTCGTGGTCCGCGACGCCTCGGGCCGGATCCTGATGATCCGCCGCTCCACCGACCACGTCCTGCCCGGCCTGTGGGAGTACCCCGGCGGCACGCGGGAGGCGGACGAAGACGTACCGTCCGGTGCGGCGCGCGGACTCGCCGAGCAGACCGGGCTCACCGGACAGCCGCTGGAGTACGTCCGGCATCTCGACCTCACCGACCAACGCGGCTGCCACGTAAGGCAGTTCGTCTTCACCACGGTCGTCCCCGACGACACCGAGGTCGTCCTCTCCCAGGACCATGACGACCACCGATGGGCGTACCCGGACGCGGTGCCGCCGATCGGCGACGGGCAGCGGGACGTCATCGCCTGGCTCACCCGTCGCCTCGCCGTTCCCGGCTGGCGGCCCGTCGGCGGCTACCTCACCACCATCGCCCGGCCCAGCTCGTACGGCAGCCTCCTGGTCACCGATCCCGAAGGCCGCATCCTCGGCCTGCGCTCGACGATCAACCCGCAGGTATGGAACTTCCCCGGTGGCAACGTCGAGCACGGCGCGACGCCCTTCACCACCGCGCTGGTCGAGGCCCAGGAGGAGCTGGGCCTCGACCTCGCCGCTGAGAACGCCGAGACCATCGCCCGCCGGCGTCTGGTCGCGGTCATCCACGAGCAGGCGGGCACCGAGTACCCGGTGCCGGTCTGCGGGTACGTCTTCGACGGCGGTGTGCTCACCCCCGAGCAGCAGGCCCGGATCCGCCTCGACCCGGCCGAGCACACCGAGTGGCGCTTCGAGACTCCGCACGACTGGTGCCGGCTCATGGAGCCCGCCCGCTACCAGCGACTTCTGCAGGTCCTGCGCGCCCACCGCTGTGGTGTCCCCCTGTACTTGGAGCGCCCCGCGCCCGAGAACGAGTTCGAGGGCGTGCTGGTCCTCGTCACCGACGGCCGCGGCCGGCTGCTGATGCACCACCGCGATCAACGCGAGGGCATCGCCTGGCCCGGTCACTGGACCCCGATCGGGGGCTGGCGCGAGGGCACCGAGACCGAGGAGGAGACCGCGGCACGCGAGGTCCTGGAGGAGGCCGGGATCGCCGTCTCCGGGCTGCGGCCGGTGCCCGGACCGCAGCACGACCTCGTGCACCCGCTCACCCGCGTCCTGCACACCGTCTGGGACGGCCCCGAGACCGATCTGCGGCTCGGCGACGAGGGCCTGGCGGTGCGCATGGTCCCCCTCGAAGACGTTCCGCTGCTCAAGATCCCGCCGTACATGCACCACTACCTTCCGCTGCTCGCCGACACAGCCGCCGCAGCCGGCCTGCCGTCCGGGAGGACCGCGTGAACCAGCGCCCCACCGACGCGGATCCCGTGACCCTGGTCGTCGGCGTCCACCTCGTCCTCACCGACAGCAGCGGGGCCATCCTGCTCGGCCTGCGCCGCAACACCACCTACGCCGAGAATCGGTGGCACCTGCCCGCGGGACACATGCAGCCGGGCGAGCGGATCACCGCCTCGATGTGCCGTGAGGCCGACGAGGAGCTCGGCATCGCCGTCGCCGAGGAAGACCTCGTCCTCGTCCACACGCTGCACCATCTCGACGCCGACGACGGCCGCAGCCGCATCCAGCTGTTCTTCCGCCCCACCCGCTACCGCGGGCAGATCCGCAACGCCGAGCCGGACAAGTGCTGGGAGTTGAGGTGGTGGCCGCCGGCCGGGCTGCCGGCGACCACCGTGCCCTACACCGCGCACGCGCTCGGCGAGATCGCCCGCGGCAGCACGCTGTCGACCGTCGGGTGGTCGGCGTGAGCGGCCCGGCCGTCCCGGACGACGTCGACCGGCTGCTGCGCGCGACCGCCGGCCCGTACGAGCTGGTGGGGGCTCGCTCCCGCAGCCGGGCCGGTGACCCGGTGGTCTGGGAGGTCATCCTCGGCAGCGGGCGCCGGCTGTTCGCCAAGCGCCACAAGAACGCCCTGATGCACCGGCGCGAGGCCTTCGCCTACCGGCACCTCGCGCCGGCCCTCGGCCCCGGCCGCGCCCCCACCCTGCTCGCCGAGAATCCCCGCTCCCTCGTCATCGTCACCACGGCACTGCCCGGCACCCCGGCCATCAGGACCGCTCTCACCCCGGACGAGGAGCGCGAGGTGTACCGGCAGGCCGGACAGCTGGCCGCCCGCATCCACGACCACCCGCTCACCGACGGCGCCATCAGCGGGGAACGCCTGCCATGGGGCGAGGAGCGCGAGCGAGCACTGTCCCGCGCCGACCACGCCCGCCTGTCCGCCGAGGAGATCGAGATCCTGGCCGAGGCCACTCGCACCGAGCCCCCGCACACCCCGATCGCCACATGCCACGGCGACTTCGGCCCCCGCAACTGGATCGTCGACCGCGACGGGGACGGCCGGATCCCCGTCGGGGTGATCGACTTCGAACGCAGCCAGGCCGAGGCACCGCTGCGCGTCAGCCCTGGATTCGCACCAGGTTCCCCCACTCGGCCACCCGG
>NZ_JBEOUL010000056.1:0-23193 GCF_040304075.1 Kitasatospora sp. NPDC094015 | reverse complement strand
GTACGTCCAGTACGAGGACGCTTCGCCGGCACGCCCAGCCGGGCGCCCACCGCCGCGCGCTCATCCGACGCGAATTGTCAGACAAGCCCTAGCGCGGACCGGGCGGCCCCGGCCGTCGGCGCCCGGCCCCGCCCCGCGTCACCGGCCCGCCCGGCCCCCGTACGAACCACCACAGCAGTCGCCGTCAGCAGTCGCCGCAGCGAGGCGGCGGAACCCCCGAAGAGGTGTCAACCATGGCAGTCGCCGTGCAGGGCGCGCCCAGCAAGGGCAGCCGCGAGCGCGAACCGCGCCCCGGTCTCGGACAGCGCATCAGACTCTCGTACCAGAAGTACTGGTACGCGTACGTGATGATCGCGCCGGTCGTGATCGTGCTCGGCGTCCTGGTCGGCTACCCGCTCGCCCGCGGCGTGTACCTGACCCTCACCAACGCCACCAGCCTCAACGTCGGCCGCCAGATCGGCGTCCGGCACATCCCGGACAGCTACGAGTTCGTCGGCCTGCACAACTACGCGGACGTGCTCTGGGGCCCCGGCTCCTACGACCGGTTCTGGTCGCACTTCGTCTGGACCATCGTCTGGACCGTGGTGTGCGTGGCGCTGCACTACTCGATCGGCCTGGGCCTCGCCCTGCTGATGAACCGCAACCTGCGCGGCCGCGCCGTCTACCGGATGCTGCTGATCCTGCCCTGGGCCGTGCCGACCTTCGTCACCGTCTTCTCCTGGCGGCTGATGCTCGCCGACGGCGGCGTCGTCAACAGCGCGCTCGGCTTCCTGCACCTGCCCGAGCCCTCCTGGCTGAGCGACCCGCTCGCCGCCAAGGCCGCCGCGATCATCGTCAACACCTGGTGCGGCGTGCCGTTCATGATGGTGTCGCTGCTCGGCGGGCTCCAGTCGATCCCGAGCGAGCTGTACGAGGCTGCCGAGATGGACGGTGCGACCCCCTGGCAGCGGTTCCGCCACGTCACGCTGCCCGGCCTGCGCTCGGTCAGCAGCACCGTGGTGCTGCTCGGCGTGATCTGGACCTTCAACCAGTTCGCCGTCATCTACCTGCTGCTCGGCAACGGCGCCCCGGACGCGCAGATCCTGGTCACCTGGGCCTACCGGCTCGGCTTCGGCCAGCAGCCCCGGGCGTACGCCGAGTCGGCGACCTACGGCGTGCTGCTGCTCTCCATCCTGGTCGTCTTCACCAGCTTCTACCGCCGCTGGCTGGCCCGCAACGAGCAGGCCAACGGATGACCCCGGCCCCGGTCGCACCCCCCACCCACCCGAAGGAGGCCGCCGAGATGAGCGCCGTCACCGAACTCCCGACCGCCGCCCGGCCGGCCGCCCGCCGCAGCGCCGTGCGCTCCCGCGGCCGGGACGGCAGCCGGCGCTCGACCTCCGTGCTGTCGCACGGGCTGCTGGTGCTCGCCGCCCTGATCGCGGTCTTCCCGGTGCTGTGGATCGCCTTCATCTCGCTGGGCGCGGACAAGACCGACTACCTGCACCCCGGCCGGATCTTCGGCCGGATGAGCTTCGCCAACTACGGCTTCGTGCTCCAGCACACCGACTTCCTCAACTGGTTCGGCAACTCGGTGCTGGTCGCCGGCGGCACCACCGTCTTCGGCGTCCTGGTCGCGGCCACCACCGGCTACGCGGTCTCCCGGATGCGCTTCCCCGGCCACCGGCACCTGATGTGGACCCTGCTGCTCACCCAGATGTTCCCGATCGCCGTGGTGATCGTGCCGATCTACACCATCCTCGCCAACCTCAACCTGCTGGACAGCTACTTCGGCCTGATCCTCACCTACGCCGGCACCACCGTGCCGTACTGCGGCTGGCTGCTGAAGGGCTACTTCGACACCATCCCGGTGGAGATCGACGAGGCCGGCCGGGTCGACGGGCTCAGCCCGTTCGGCACCTTCTGGCGGCTGATCATCCCGCTGGCCCGGCCGGGCCTGGCGGTGGCCGCCTTCTACTCCTTCCTCACCGCCTGGGCCGAGGTGCCGTTCGCCTCGACCTTCCTGCTCAGCTCGGACAAGTACACGCTGGCGGTCGGCCTGCAGACCTACATCAGCGAGCACGACGCCCAGTGGCACCTGATGGCCGCCACCTCGGTGCTGATCGCGCTGCCCGCCGCCCTGGTCTTCTACCTGGTCCAGCGCCACCTGGTGACCGGCCTGACCGCCGGCGCCGCCAAGTCCTGACCCACCGCGCGACCCGCACCACCACTGCCTGTTGCCGCGAACCGGCCGCCCCCGCACGGGCGGCCGGGACGCTACCTACGTCCTGTGAGGGATGACAGTCCATGACCCAGAACCTGGCCGACACCTCCCGGCCCACCGCCGTTCCCGCCGCTGAGCCGAGCGCTGAGCCGATCGCGAAGAACGCCGGTGCCTCCAGAGGCTGGTGGCGGGACGCGGTCATCTACCAGGTGTACCCGCGCAGCTTCGCCGACGGGAACGGCGACGGCATGGGCGACCTGCCGGGCGTCCGCAGCCGCCTGCCCTACCTGCGCGACCTCGGCGTGGACGCCGTCTGGCTGTCCCCGTTCTACGCCTCCCCGCAGGCCGACGCCGGCTACGACGTGGCCGACTACCGCGCGGTGGACCCGATGTTCGGCACCCTGCTGGACGCCGACGCGCTGATCCGCGACGCCCACCACCTCGGCCTCCGGATCATCGTCGACCTGGTCCCCAACCACTCCTCCGACCAGCACGAGTGGTTCCAGCGGGCCCTGCGTGAGGGCCCCGGCTCCCCGCTGCGCGAGCGCTACCACTTCAAGGCCGGCAAGGGCGCCGAGGGCGAACTGCCGCCCAACGACTGGGAGTCCATCTTCGGCGGCCCCGCCTGGACCCGCACCGTCGACCCGGACGGCACCCCGGGCGACTGGTACCTGCACCTGTTCGCCCCCGAGCAGCCGGACTTCAACTGGGACAACCCGGCCGTCGCCGACGAGTTCCGCTCGATCCTGCGGTTCTGGCTCGACATGGGCGTGGACGGCTTCCGGATCGACGTCGCGCACGGCATGGTCAAGGCCCCCGGCCTGCCCGACCTCGGCTCCCACGACCAGCTCAAGCTGCTCGGCAACGACGTGATGCCGTTCTTCGACCAGGACGGCGTGCACGCCATCTACCGCGCCTGGCGCACCATCCTCGACGAGTACCCGGGCGAGCGGATCGGCGTCGCCGAGGCGTGGACCCCGACCGTGCAGCGCACCGCCAACTACGTCCGCCCCGACGAACTGCACCAGGCCTTCAACTTCCAGTACCTGGGCACCCACTGGGACGCCGCCGCGCTGCGCGAGGTGATCGACGTGTCGCTGGACGCGATGCGCCCGGTCGACGCCCCCGCCACCTGGGTCCTCTCCAACCACGACGTCACCCGGCACGCCACCCGCTTCGCCAACCCGCCCGGCGGCACCCAGATCCGCACCGCCGGCGACCGCGAGCTGGGCCTGCGCCGGGCCCGCGCCGCCACCCTGCTGATGCTCGCCCTGCCCGGCTCCGCCTACCTGTACCAGGGCGAGGAGCTCGGCCTGCCGGACGTCACCGATCTGCCCGACGAGGTCCGCCAGGACCCGTCCTTCTTCCGCCAGGCCGGCCAGGACGGCTTCCGCGACGGCTGCCGGGTGCCGATCCCGTGGTCCGGCACCGAGGCCCCGTACGGCTTCGGCCCCACCCCGGGCGGCCCGAGCTGGCTGCCGCAGCCCGACTCCTGGGCCGGGCTGAGCGTCGAGGCCCAGACCGGCGACCCGACCTCCACCCTGGAGCTGTACCGCTCCGCGCTGGCCGTGCGCCGCGAGCACCCGGCGCTCGGCGCCGGCACCGAGGTCAGCTGGCTGCCCGCGGCCGAGGGCGTGCTCGCCTTCCGCCGGGACAGCGCCGCCGGCTCCTTCGTCTGCACCGCCAACACCACGGCCGAGCCGGTCCGGATCGCCGCCCCCGGACGCCTGCTGCTCGCCTCGGCCGAGCTCGCCGTGGTCGACGGCGAGAGCGTCCTTCCGACGGACTCCGCCGTTTGGTGGGCGGTCTGACGTGGTTGCAATAGGCTCTGGGATCGTGACTACGGCGCGACTCTCAGACATCGCGGCACAGGCGGGGGTCAGCGAGGCGACCGTCAGCCGGGTGCTCAACGGCAAGGCGGGCGTTTCGGCGACCACCCGGCAGACTGTGCTGGCCGCGCTCGACGTGCTCGGCTACGAGCGGCCGACCCGCCTGCGCCAGCGCAGCGCCGGCCTGATCGGGCTGATCACCCCGGAGCTGAGCAACCCGATCTTCCCCGCCCTGGCCCAGGTGATCGAGCAGGTGCTCAGCCGGCACGGCTTCACGCCGGTGCTGTGCACCCAGACCCCGGGCGGCTCGACCGAGGACGAACTGGTCGACATGCTGGTCGAGCGGGGGGTCGCGGGCATCGTGTTCGTCTCCGGCCTGCACGCCGACACCACCGCCGACCACGACCGCTACGCCCGGCTCACCGGGCGCCAGGTGCCGTTCGTGCTGATCAACGGCTACAGCGAGAAGATCGACGCGCCGTTCATCTCGCCGGACGACCGGACCGCGATGTGGATGGCGGTCCAGCACCTGGTCGAGCTCGGCCACGACCGGATCGGCCTGGCGGTCGGCCAGCGCCGGTACGTCCCGGTGCTGCGCAAGATCGAGGGCTTCACGGCGGCCGTCCGTGAGCTGCTCGGGCGCACCGAGCAGGAGGCCCAGGACCTGATCCAGCACACCCTGTTCAGCGTCGAGGGCGGTGACGCCGCCGCCGGCGCCCTGCTGGACAAGGGCTGCACCGCGATCGTCTGCGGCAGCGACATGATGGCGCTCGGCGCGATCCGCGCGGTACGGCGCCGCGGCCTGTCCGTGCCGCACGACGTCTCGGTGGTCGGCTTCGACGACTCGCCGCTGATCGCCTTCACCGAGCCGCCGCTGACCACCATCCGCCAGCCGGTGGAGGCGATGGCCACCGCGGCCGTCGACGCCCTGCTGGAGGAGGTCGGCGGCAACCTCGCGCAGCGCGCCGAGTACATGTTCCAGCCCGAGCTGGTGATGCGCGGCTCCACCGGGGCGATCGCGGGCGGCCGGTAGCGGCCTGCCCGACGGGGCCTAACGCAGCGGGGAGTTGGGGCCGGCGGGAGCCGTCGGCCCCGATTCGGTCAGGGCCAGGACGGCCATGTCGTCGTCGCGCGGGCCGCGGGTCCACCGGTCGACGTCCCGGAGCAGGGTGTCGATCACCCGGTCCGGGCGGTCGAACGGACCCCGGCCGGCCAGGCCGACCGCCGGGTCGTAGAACCGTCCCGCGCCGTCCCGCGCCTCGGTCACCCCGTCGGTCACCAGCAGCAGCGTGTCCCCGGTGGTGAACGGCCACTCCTCGACCGCCGGCCGCGCGAGCCCGAGCCCGCCCATCCCCAGCGGCAGTCCCGGCTCCCGGGCGTCGAGCCGGCGCACCCGGCGGCCGTCGGCGGACAGCAGGTACGGTCCGGGGTGCCCGCAGTTCAGCAGCCGCAGCCCACCGCCGCTCCCGGGCGCGAACTCCACCAGCAGCGCGGTGACGAAGCCCTCCATCCGCAGCTCCTCGGCGCTCCCGGCGACCTCCCTGGTCAGGGAGTGCTCCAGGCCGTCGGCGACCGCGCCGAGGTCGGGCAGTCCGTCGGCGTGCTCCCGGAACGCTCCCAGCAGCACCGACACGGCGGCCACCGCCGGCAACCCCTTGCCGCGGACGTCCGCGATCAACGCCCGCACCCCGAACGGGGTCCGCTGCAGCGCGTACGCGTCACCGCCGATCAGCGCCTCGGTGTGGGCGGCGCGGTAGCGGGCGGCCACCTCCAGCCGGCCGACCCGGGCGGGTGGCGCGGGCAGCACCGCCTGCTGGGCGGCCTCGGCCACCGAGCGGACCGCCTGGAGCCGGCGCCCGTGCCGGGCCACCACCCGGTTGACCCAGATCCCGATCAGGGCGGCGAACGCGGTGTTGGCCAGTTCCAGGTAGCCGGCGGTGGTACCGACCGAACCGTCGAGCACGGTCAGCACCAGGATCCCGATCAGGACGGCCGCGCCGACCGCGACCGTGTCGCGCAGCGACAGCAGCGCGCCCGCGAGCACGGAGGCCGCAGCCACCATCGGGTCGCCCCAGTAGTCGGCGGGGGAGAGGGCGTCCCAGACCAGGCCCGCGACCAGCAGCGCCCACGGGGCCGCCCGCACGTAGCGGGGCCACTGCGTGGAAGTCGACGCCATGGGCGATCACGATCCCGTCCGGTGGGCCATCTGCCCCGACTCTAGCCGTCGGGGGCCCGGACCACCCGGCGGCAACACACCCGGCCCGGGACGGCCCCCGGCCGGGTGCGGGCCCGGTCCGGACACGGCGAACGGCCCGGGGACGGGAGGTCTCCGGGCCGTCGCGCACGTCTTCGGGGGTGGGGGCGTCGGGTCCGGCTCCTCAGCCCTCCTCGACGACCGGCCTGCGGTGGTTCAGGCGCTGCTGGTCGGCCGCGTCGCCGGTCCGCGCCTCGGTGCGCCGGGTGCGGTCGAGGTAGTCACGGACGATCAGCTCGACCGCGTCCTGCGGATTCCTCGTGCCGGACTGGAGCATCACCTCGATCGCGAGATCGGCGTCGAGGGTGATGGTGACCTTGGCCATGGCGGGTGCTCCTCGGAGTCGACCCGCCTCAGCCTAGGCCGCTGCCCCCGGAACCGGAAAGGTCTCCGAGGGCCGCGGCCCGGTGGATCCTGGATCAGATCCGGCCCGCGAAGTCCGGGGCCCAGTCGGCGATGGTCTCGGTCCGCACGCCGGCGCTCGGGTTGGCGGCCTCGACGTACTTGCCGTCACCGACGTAGAGCGCGACGTGGTAGACACCGGAGTTGCTGCCGTTGTTGGACCAGAACAGCAGGTCGCCCGGGAGCAGGTTGTCCAGCGAGACGCGGGTGGCGGTGTCCGCCTGGTCCGCGGCGACGCGGGGCAGCGAGATGCCGGCCTGGCGGTAGGCCGCCTGGACCAGGCCCGAGCAGTCCCAGCCGCCGTCGCTGCTGCCGCCGTAGACGTAGGCCTGGCCGACCTTGGACAGCGCGAAGTTGACCGCGGCGGCCTTGGAGCCGGTGGCCTGGGTGGCGGCGGCGGGCTTGGCCGCGGTGGTGGTCGCGGCGGCGGGGGCGCTGGTGGCCGGCTTGGCGGCGGCCGGCGCGGCGGCCTGGGTGTCGCCGCCCAGCGAGAGGTGCTGGCCCGGGTAGATGTGGTCGGCGCCCTCGGTCAGGACCGACTTGTTCAGCTCGTAGAGCTTCTCCCAGCCGCCCTGGACGTGGTTCTTCTCGGCGATCTGCGACAGCCAGTCGCCGGCGACCACGGTGTAGTCGTGGGCGCCCTGGTGGCCGTCCCAGCGGCGGTCGCCGGTCCACTGCTTGCCGGTCGACTGCTGCTGGGTGCTCTGCGGCGCGGCGCTCTGCGCGGCGGGCTTCGGAGCGGCGGCCGGCTTGGGGGCGGCGGCGGGCTTCGGTGCGGTCTGGGTGGTGGTGGCCGCGGCGCCGGTGCTCAGCTGCGGGGCCTCGCCGCCCTTGGTCAGACCGGCCTGGACGGAGCACACCGGCCAGGCGCCGGGGCCCTGGGAGGCGAGCACCTTCTCGGCGACGGCGATCTGCTGGTCCTTGGTGGCCTGGTTGGCCTGCGGGGCGTACGCGGTGCCACCGAAGGCGGCCCAGGTGCTGGAGGTGAACTGCAGGCCGCCGTAGAAGCCGTTGCCGGTGTTGATCGACCAGTTGCCGGAGGACTCGCACTGGGCGACCTTGTCCCAGGTGGCGACCGAGGCGGCGGACGCGGAGCCGGCGGTGAGGCACGGGATGGTGAGACCGATGCCGACGACACCGGTGGTGGCGATGATGCGGCGGGCGCGCTTGGAGGCGCTGATGGGCAGCATGAAGATGCGATCCTCTCCCACGCCTACGAGGTGAGCTGTCGGATTCGGGCTGGAGTTGCCCGGCCGTACGTGAATACGGCTTCACCCCAAGCCCCGGACCGGTACTGGCGTACCGCTCCTGGGCGACCTACCTGGTTCCCCCGCTCCTGCCGTGGTGCGTTGCGAGCGCTGCCAGCCCACCCGGCGGCAGGACTCGGCGTCCCGGGTGGCTGGGTCCGTGTGACCACGAACGTGGGAGGACATTAGGCAGAGACAAGTTGAAACCGCAAATATGTGTGAGCGCCATCACACCGCCTTGATCGGGTATTAAAGATCGATAAACCCAGTTCGCCCCGTTCATATTCAATCGCTTTCGCTCAAAAGCCTTTGTCGGAGGGGGACTTGCCTATGCTTCAGTCGGCAGAGCCGGCCCGCGGCCTGGGGGAGGGGTAACCGATCATGGAGTTCGAGGAGAGACCGCCGGAGTCCGACGGCGGCGCCGAGCCGCCATCGCCGCCGCGCCGGCCCCGCTCGCACCGGGCCGAACCGGACCATAAGGGACGTATCGCCCGGCGCAGGCTGCTGATCTGGGGGGCCGTCGGAATCGTCGCGGCGGTGACCGGCGAGGAGTACCTCCGGCAGGCGCCGGTCGGCTCCCGGCGTCCCGGTCCGGTCCGCACCGAGGCCGGGGCGACTCCCGGCACCCACCAGCACGGCTCGCCGTCCCCGTCGGCCAGCGCCGCACCCGTGCCCCCGCAGCCCGCCCCCACCGTGCCCGAGGGCGGCCGGCACTGGTCCGACCCGGCGGGCTGGGGCGGCGCGGTGCCCGGGCCGAGGTCGGCGGTGCGGATCACCGACCAGGTGCTGCTGGACGGCGACGCCGCGGTGGGCTCGCTGCTGATCGAGCCGACGGGCTCGCTGGTCTTCGCCAAGGACCGCAGCCTCACCCTGAGCTCGGCCGGCAACGTCGAGGTCCGCGGCAGCCTCAGCCTGGCGCCCACCGGCACGGTGGTGCACACCCTGAAGTTCCCGGGCGTGGACGAGGGCCGGTTCGAGGGCGGCGGGATGACCGTGGTCCCCACCGATACCGGGCTGTGGGTGACCGGCGCCGGCTACCTGCGGCTGGACGGCGCGCCCCGGACGGCCTGGGTGCGGGCCGCCGGCGCGCTCAAGGCGGGCGACACCAGCATCACCCTGGCCGCCGCCCCGAGCGGCTGGCAGCCCGGCGACGAACTCGCCGTCACCCCGACCGCGCCCCCCGACAGCGAGGACTTCTCCACCCGGTACGACCTGCGCACGGTGCGTCAGGTCAACGGCAGCACGGTCGTCCTTGACGGCCCGTTGACCTACGCCCACCCGCGGGTCGCGGTCGGAGCCGGCGTCACCGTCGGCGCCGAGGTGCTCAACCTGACCCGCAACGTCCGGGTGGAGGGCACCGAGCACGGCCGCGCCCACATCCACCTCACCAGCTCCCGCCACGCCGACGTGCGGCACGCGGCGCTGCGCTGGCTCGGCCCGCGCACCAACGGCAAGGAGCAGTGGAACGGAAAGCCCGTCACCGAGCCGGTGCTCGGCCGCTACGGGCTCCACTTCCACATGCTCGCCGACGCCAGCCGGGGCACCGTCGTGGAGGGCGTGGTGGTGCGCGACGCGGGCAACCACGCCTTCGTCCCGCACATGAGCCACGGCGTCACCTTCCGCAGCTGCATCAGCCACAACACCTGGGAGGACGCCTACTGGTGGGACGGCCCGCAGGACACCCGCACCCCGCAGGGGCCGTCCGACGACATCCTCTACGACTCCTGCGTCGCCTCCCGGACGGTCTTCGAACCCAACCCGCGCGGCTACCGGCTGACCGGCTTCAGCCTCGGCGCCGGCAGCGGGAGCAAGGCCACCGGCTGCGTGGCGGTCGGCGTCCAGGGCGCCACCGGCGCCTCCGGGTACGAGTGGCCGGAGACCAGCGAGGGCGTCTGGACCTTCGAGCGGTGCCTGGCCCACAACAACCTCGAGAACGGCATCTTCGTCTGGCTCAACGCCCAGCACCACCACACCGTGGGCCAGTTCGTCGCGTACCACAACGGCGGCTGGGGCATCGAGCACGGCGCCTACCTGAACGACTTCGACTACACCGCGAGCGTGCTGTACGGCAACGCCGCCGGCGGGATCGCGGTCCACGCGCTCGGCCGGGACCAGGGGACGGTCTTCGACGGCCTGTTGATCGACGCCGCCGGGCAGTCCGACTACGCGGTGGAGACGGCCAAGCACCAGCTGGCCGGGCAGCCGGTGACCATCAGCCGCAGCCGGCTGACCGGCTACCGCAAGGCCGGCATCGCCTTCCGCGCCACCAGCGACGGGCACCCCGACTCCGTCCAGGTGCTGGACTGCTCGTTCAGCGGGAACGAGGTCTGGCTGGACCCGCAGTCGCCCCCGCCCGAGCGGATCGTGCTGCGCAAGGCCGGCGAGAGCCAGGCCGTCGAGCTGACCAAGCCGGACAAGGGCGGCGGCAGTTCGGCGCCGCAGTGGAACGCCTCGATCGCCCCGGCGAGCGTTCCGGACGGTCCGCGCCAGCCGGTCACCCCGGCGGTGAAGCTGAGCGACGTCGCGGCGCCCACCACCCGGGTCGGCTGACCGGCGTCCGCACCGCAACGACCCGGCCCCGGCCACCCTCGATCGGGTGGCCGGGGCCGGGTCGTCGCGTGCAGGGTCGGGCTCAGCCGGCGGGCTGTTCCTCGACGGGCTCCCCGGCCGGCTCCTCGACCTGCGCCGGCGGCGGCAGCTCGGCGAGGTAGATGCCGGCGATCAGCTGGCCCACCGTCGGGTACGCGCCCAGCGGGGCGGCGCTCGGGCAGCCGGTCTCCTCGGCGGCGGTCGCCAGCAGCTCGGGGTCGGCCTCCGGGCCGATCACCAGTGGGGCGAGCGCGGGACGCTGCGAACCGGTGGCCCGCAGGTGGTCGACGGCCGCGGCCACCGAACCCGGGACGTCCAGCGCGGCGGCCACCACCGGGACGGCCAGGCGGGCGGCCAGCAGCACACCGGTGATCCCGGCGGCCGTCGCGGCCTCCTCGCCGCCGACCACGGTCAGCACGATGCCGTCCGCGGCGGTGGTGATGGCGAACAGCCGGGCCCGGTCGGCGCGGGCCAGACCGGCCTCGGAGAGCCGCACGTGCACGGCCTCGGCCAGCAGCGGGTGCGGGCCCAGCGCGTCGGTGACGGCCGAACCGGCCGCGGCGGCGACCTGGTGCAGCTCGGCCAGCCGGTCGTGCGGACCGGTCAGCAGCGGCACCACGACCGGCGGCGGGAAGCCCGCGGAGGTGGCGCCGACGAGCAGGTCGGCCACCGACACGGCGTCCTCGGTGCCCTCGGTGACGCTCAGGTAGGCGGCGGCGGCCTCGATGCCGGGCTGCTCGCCGCGCACGATCGAGAGCAGCTCGTCCACCACGGGACGGGACTCCGGGCCGGCCGCGGCGGGCACCGCGAGCACCAGGGCCGGGGAGCCGACCGGGATCTCCGGGCGCTCAGGACGACGGTGGCGCCCCCGCGCACGGGAGCCTGGCGTACGGACGGGCAGTGGAGTGCCCGGGATCGCTGCGGTGCTCATGGCGGAGATCGTAGGACATTCCGCCGCGGCGCCTGCAGTCGGATCCCAGGACAGGGTGAAACCGTGCTGGACAAGAGGCGCATTTCCGGCCAAATCATCCTCCATTCCCTGTCGGGACATTGACACTTCGGTGGATCGACCGTGACGCGGCTCACACCCTGGGGAGGTGACTGCCCGTAAGCTGCACGGCTCCGGCCGAAGATCGACACGGCGCTTGCCGGGATGCACGGACCGTCATCGAAACAGCCTGGGTTCGCCGCCTTTGTCCGGTTCCGTACCGTCAACAGCCTTGCTGGAACCATTCTGTAGCCCCACTCGTGTCGTGCATCAGCACGGTCGGCATCCCGTGCTGATGCACGTGCAGCCGGGCTATCATCACGTCAGGTGAGGACATCGCCGGTCAATCGGGGAGATTTCAATGGGTGACGTTTTCAACGGCATGGCGGCTGCGGACCTCGACGGTGTGGTCTGGCAGAAGAGCCGGCACAGCAACTCCCAGGGCAACTGCGTGGAGTTCGCGGCCCTCCCCGGCGGAGAGGTCGCGATGCGGAACTCGCGCTTCCCGGACGGCCCGGCGCTGGTCTACACCCGGGCCGAGATCACCGCGATGCTGCTCGGGGTCAAGGACGGGGAGTTCGACCACCTCGCCGCGGGGGCGAACTGACCTTCTGTCGAACCAGGTACGTACAGGGCCGTCGTGGGCGCAGTCGCCACGGCGGCCTCGATGCTTCCGGGGCCGGCACCGGGCCGGTGGGCGGTCGCGCTGCGGTGCTCGTGCGCGAGCGGGTAAGAAGGGGAGAGCGGCGCGCGGCCCGGCCCGGGCCGGCGGGCAGCCGCCGGAGCGTACGGCACCCGGGCGGCGTCCGCGCGGCCGGTGCTAGGCGGAGCGGCGGTGGCGGCCCGCGGTCGGCGCCTCGGGGGCGGCCTCGAACAGGGCCCAGACCACCTTGCCCGCGCCGGCCAGCGGGTGCCAGCCCCAGGAGCGGCTGAAGGAGTCGACCAGGTGCAGCCCGCGCCCGGACTCGGCGACGAAGTCGGCCTCCCGGGCCACCGGTCCGGTGCTGCTCGGGTCACTGACCGCGCAGACCACCTGCGGCGAGCGGTGCACCAGGCTTATTCGGATCGGCAGGGTGGCGTCGGCGGCCTGCCGGGGGCCCGGTTGGGCGGGCAGGCGGGCCGGCTCGGCGGCGCCGAGCGCATGCCGGAGCGCATTGGTGACCAGCTCCGAGGCGACCAGCGAGACGTCGTCGAAGAGCTCCCCCAGGCCCCAGCCCTGAAGCGTTGATCTGGCGAACTCGCGCGCGGTTCTGACGGCCTCGAAGCGGGGAGCGAGGGTACAGCTGACCACGTGGGGGTCGGTCGCCAGCGCCGTTCCGGTGCTCATGAAGAGCTCCTCCCATAAGGGGGCCGACACGGCTGGACCCGCCGGGGTCATGCCGGTCACCTCCGACTCGCTCGGCCGCGGGGCCCGCGCCCGACGACCTCTCGCGCGCACGCGAATCCGGCTGCGCGGACAGCGCTGCCGGGTACGGCGTGCGGTTCGCGCATGAGGTCGAGGCGGAGCCCGCGGAATTGCCAGGGGTGTGCAGGTGCACGTGCACCATGGTCCTCTGCGCTCACTGCAGATGCAAGAGTCGATTCACGTGCAGTCGGACGATTGGCATATGCAAGCGCCGGATGCACGTGCAAGATGGTGGGTGTGATGCAGAACTGGTAGATCGTTGCACCAGTACCGGCACCGAGAGCGCTCAACTGATGGCAGACTGTGCGCTGTTTGCCCGAGGTGGAGGTTTCGACCGCATGACCACAGTTCAGCCCGGTGGTGGTTCGATGGTGCGCCGGATCCTCCTCGGCTCCCAGCTCCGCCGCCTGCGCGAGGGACGCGCCATCACCCGCGAGGACGCCGGCTACGCCATCCGCGCCTCCGAGTCCAAGATCAGCCGGATGGAACTCGGCCGGGTGAGCTTCAAGGAGCGGGACGTCGCCGACCTGCTCAGCCTCTACGGCGTCAACGACGGCACCGAGCGCGAGGCGCTGCTCGGCCTGGTCCGGGAGGCCAACAAGTCCGGCTGGTGGCACAGCTTCACCGACGTGCTGCCCAACTGGTTCCAGACCTACATCGGTCTGGAGGAGGCCGCCGCGCTGATCCGCACCTACGAGGTGCAGTTCATCCCCGGCCTGCTGCAGTGCGAGGAGTACGCCCGCGCGATCTTCGGCCAGAGCCGGCCGGCGCTCGCCGAGGAGGAGATCGAGCGCCGGGTCAGCCTGCGGATGCGCCGCCAGAGCCTGCTGACCGAGAACCAGGGGCCCAAGCTCTGGGCGGTCATCGACGAGGCGGCGCTGCGCCGGCCGGTCGGCGGCCCCAAGGTGATGCGGGCCCAGGTCCAGCACCTGATCGACATGTCCGAGCACGGCAACGTGGTCGTCCAGGTGATGCCGTTCCGGTTCGGCGCGCACGCCGGCGAGAGCGGCGCCTTCTCCATCCTGCGCTTTCCCGAGCAGGACCTGGCGGACGTGGTCTACCTGGAGCAGCTCACCAGCGCGCTCTACCTCGACAAGCGGGACGACGTGGACGCCTACATCCAGGTGATGGAGCGGCTCTGCGTGGACAGCCTCACCCCGGGGCAGACCGTCGACCTGCTGGCCGGCATCCTCAAGGACCGCTGAGCCGCGACGGTTCGCCGAGCCGCGACGGACCGCCGGACCACGGAGGGCCGCCGGAAGCGCGCCCGGCGCTCAGGCCCGCACCGACGGCTGCGGGCGCGTCGGCGCCTGCGGCTGCGGCGGCACGCCCAGCTCCCAGGCCAGCCCGTACCGGGCGAACAGGTCCGCCCGGATCGGCGCCAGCGGGACGGACGCCCCCGGCAGCAGCACCCCGATGCAGGCGCCCATCAGCGCGCTGCGCAGCACCGCGTGTTCCGCGACCGGGTCCGGCGCGCCCCAGTCCCGCAGCAACTCCCGCAGGATGCCGCCGAGTTGCTGCTGCTCCGGATCCTGCACGAAGGCGCCGGCGTCCGGCTCCAGGATGAGCGCCAGGTGGGACCGCATGACCAGCGGGTGGTCCAGCGCGATCCGGAGCACCGCGTCGATCGCCCGGGCCAGCCGGGCGTCCGGCGAGGCGCCGGGCCCGAGGCCACCCAGCGCGGCGGCCAGCTCCAGGTGCATCAGCCGGTGGGTGGCGGCCTGCATCAGCAGCCGTTTGCCGTCGAAGTAGTACGAGACCAGGCCGCGGGCGAGTCCGGCCCGTTCCGCGATGTCGCCCAGCGTGGTGCGGCCGTATCCGCGCTGGTCGACCAGCTCCACGGTGGCCTTGAGGATGCGACGGCGGGAGCGACGGCGCATCTCCTCATTGACCGATTCCCCGCGAGGTGCCATCGTGTCAGCTCCGAACGTTCATTGGCTCCCGGCCAATATACTGGCCGGGTCACCCGCCGACGAGGGATCCGGGTACGTCCGGACACCACCCCCGGCGGTACGCCGAAGCGCCGGTTCCACCAACACGGGGGTTTGGTGGAACCGGCGCTCCGGCGTTCTCGACATCTTCGGCGTTCAGGGGCTGCCCCGCCGCGTCCGGCGGCTCAGAACTCGGACAGGGCCCGTCGGTCGTCGGCCGCTCGGGAGGCTTCCCCGGCCTCGTCCCCGCGTGCGCCCCGGTCGGCCGGGAGGCCGTCGGCGGGGCCGTAGCGGTAGTCCGGCACCGGGGCCGCGACCGCGGGCCTGGCCCGCCGCTCCACCACCGCGCCGATCAGGGTGACCAGCAGGCCGAGCGCCGCGATCCCGGTCACCAGAAGCAACGCGGGCCGGTAGCCGTCGAGTTGGGCCTGCGGACTGTCGCCGCCCGCACTGCCCGCGGTGATCACGGCGGTGGTGATCGCGAGCACGATCGCGCTGCCGACCTGGAAGGCGGTGTTCACCAGCCCGGAGGCGAGCCCCTGCTCCTCGTCCGCGACGCCGCTGGTGGCGTTGATGTTGACGGCGGGGAAGGCGAGCGCGAACCCGATGCCCAGCAGCACCATGCTCGGCAGTACCAGGGTCGCGAAGCCGCTGTGCTCGCCGAGGCGCAGGAAGCTCGCGTAGCCGGCGGTCAGCGCCAGCACACCGAGCGGCAGCAGCCGGCCGGTGCCGAACCGGTCGATGATCGCCCCCATCCTGGTCGCCGACAGCGCGACCAGCGCGCCGGCCGGCAGCAGGCCGAACGCCATCTCCAGGGCCGACCAGCCGAGCAGTCGCTGCAGGTAGAGCGTGGCGATGAACTGGAAGCCCGCGTACGAGCCGAACAGCGTGAAGGCGGTCAGGTTGGCCCGGGCCACCCCGCCGTTGCGGAAGATGCCCAGCCGCACCAGCGGGTGCGCCGTGCGCGACTCGATCAGCAGGAACGCGGTGGTCAGCGCGGCCACCACGGCCAGCGAGCCGAGCGTGCGCAGGCTGGCCCAGCCCGCGCCCTGGGCCTCGGTGAGGGTGAAGACGAGCAGCAGCAGCGCCCCGGTGCCGGTGATCGCGCCGGCCACGTCGTACCCGCCGCGGCCGCGCTCGGGCGCGGCCTGACGGGGGAGCAGCCGGATCGCGAAGGCCAGCGCGAGCAGGGCGACCGGCACCGGCATCAGGAAGGTCCAGCGCCAGCCCGCCGAGGTGAGCAGTCCGCTGAGCACCAGGCCGAGCGAGAAGCCGCTGGCGCCGCAGGTGGTGTAGATGGAGAGCGCGCGGTTGCGGGCCGGTCCCTCGGCGAAGGTGGTGGTGATGATGGAGAGGCCGGCCGGGGCGGTGAACGCGGCGCTGACGCCCTTGAGGAACCGGGCGGCGATCAGCAGCGCGCCGTCGTCGACCAGCCCGCCGAGCAGCGAGGCGCCGGCGAACACGGCCAGGGCGACCAGGAAGACCTGACGGCGGCCGAGCAGGTCGGCCGCGCGGCCGCCGAGCAGCAGCAGGCCGCCGTAGCCGAGCACGTAACCGCTGACCACCCACTGCAGGGTGGAGGTGGACAGGTGCAGGTCCGCGCCGATCGAGGGCAGGGCGACGCCGACCATCGAGACGTCGAGGGCGTCGAGGAACATCGCGGCGCACAGCACGACCAGGGTGCCCCACAGACGCGGGCTCCACCGGGTGTCGGGACGGGCGCCGGAGGCGCCGAGGGCGGGATGGGCTGAGGTCATGGCAGGAGACTACATGCACATGCATTGAGTGCAAGCGCATTTAATGAGGCTGCAATAAGTTCCCGTGCACGTGCTAGGGTGCCAGGGTGACTGAACCCGACACGCACGCCGATACGGCCCTGGTCGCCGAGTGGCGGGCCCTGCTGGCCCGGCACGCGGCCGCCGCCTGCGCGCTCGACCGGGAGCTGGGGGAGCGGTACGACCTGGGCATGAGCGAGTTCGAAGTGCTGGAGCGCCTCCACGAGGACGAGCGCGAACCGCGCGAGGCCGGGCTCCGGGTCCAGGACCTGGCCTGCACCGTGCACCTCAGCCAGAGCGCGCTCTCCCGGCTGATCGGCCGGCTGGAGAAGGCCGGCCTGGTCGAGCGGGCGATCTGCCAGGCCGACCGGCGCGGCATCTACGTCGCCCTGACCGACGCCGGCCGCACCCGCTACCGGGAAGCCCGGCCGCTGCACCGCGAGATCCTCGCCCGCACCCTCACGGACGGCGACGCCCGGGGCTGCTGAGCGACCTCCCGGAGCGGCTGCGGTCGCCGACCCGGGGCCGGGCCCGGGCCGACCGGCTCAGAACAGCGCGGCCAGCCCCGGCCAGGCCGCCAGCAGGACGGCGGCGGCCGGCGCCGCCAGCGCCACCAGGGTCAACCGCAGCCGGTGCGCCTTGCGCAGCCGCGGCTCGCCCGCGAGCAGCCGGTCGACCCGGCGCGGGGACTGCGCCAGCTGCCGCGGGGTGCACGAACCGAACACCCCCCGACCGGAGTTGAGCTCCACCAGGGCCAGCGCCGTGGTCAGCCGCCCGTGCCGGCGGGCCGCCCGGTCGTCGGCGGCCAGCTCGACCAGCTCGCCGACCTGGTCGCGGAAGGCGCTGAACACCCCGACCCCGGGGAAGCCGTCGGCCAGCGCCTGCGCGCACTGCGCCAGCCAGTGGTGCCGGGCGCGCACATGGCCGCGTTCGTGGCTGAGCACCGCGGCCAGCTCCTCCGGGCTCAGCTGCTGGAGCGCGCCGGTGGTGACCACCAATCGGGCCGCCGAGCCGGGCAGCGACCAGGCCTGCGCCCGGTTGTCCTCCAGCACCACCAGCCGTTCCCTGGCCCGCTCGGCCGCGCCCAGGCCCGGCGGCAGCTCGGGGGCGGACCGGCTGAGCCGGTCGTGCTGGTGGCCGCGCAACGCCCGGGCCGCCCGGACCTCGCGGACCAGCGACACCGCCGTCCACAGCCCGCCCGCGGCCAGCAGTGCGGCCCACAGCCGGCCCCAGCCGGCCGCCTCCGCCAGGCCGTACGCCGCCTCAACCCCGTGCGGGGCGCCGGCGAACACCAGCGCCCGCAGGTCCGGCAGCGCGGCGGCGCAGGCCAGCAGCAGGCTCAGCACGCAGCACAGCAGGACCGCGACCACCAGGCACTGCCAGACGCACAGGGCCAGCACGGGTTCTCGCTCGGCCCAGCGGGCCCGGGCCAGTCGGCCGGGGGCGACGGTGGCGAGCAGCACTCCGAGCAGCAGCAGGCTGAGCAGGGCCGTCATGGCGGAGGCTCCCCCCGAGGAGGACGGGCGCGCGGCTGTGCGCACCCCCAACCTATGCGCCCGGCGCACCTCTTGGGGTCGGCGGCCGGCAGCAGTGACCAACACCACGTGCCGCCCCGCCGCCCGCTCCCGGGCCGGGGGGCCGGGGTCGCGGCCGTCCGTGCGCCGACCCGCCCCGGCGCGGCGGCTCCGGAACCGTCACATCGTCAGCAGCATGGCGAACATCCCGATCCCCATCGCCACCCGGCAGGCCCGACCCAGCCCGCCCGCCAGCACCGCCGGGCCGGATCCCGCCGCGGCCCCGGCGACCGCGACCGGGCCGCCACCGGCCGGGGCCGAGAGCAGCCGGCTGCCGCCCCAGAGCGAGTACGCGCCGAAGTAGACCAGCAGCGCCCCGGTGACCGGCGGCGCTCCGGCGGCCAGGTGGTGGGCGTGGCCGTGGCCCGCCCCGGGCGGCATCGCCAGTGCCGTGTACGCCATGGCGAGCGCGCCGATGCCGTGGTGCAGGCGGTGCGCGCGCGGCCCGGCCGCGCCGGCGCGGCCCAGCACCCCCAGCAGCATGGCCCCGGCCAGCACCGTGAACAGCCAGCCCCAGACCGGCCCCGGCAACAGGGCCATGCCCGCCATCCCGAGGGCCATCAGCGCCTCGGCGGTGTCCGATTCGCGGCCTGCCGGGTCGCCCGCCGCTCCGGTGCAACCGCGGCCCGCCCCGGCGCGTATCCGAACGGTGCAGAGCGCCGCGGCGCCCACCGACAGGGCGGCCACCAGCCAGGTGACCACGGCCGGGCCGTGCATGGGCGCCCCCTCGACCTGCGTGCAGACGGGTTCAGGGTCCACGGTCGCCGAGGGACGGCCACCGGTGGCAGGGCGCGTACGGGGCGCACTGGGGCTCGCACCCCGAAACGGCCTTCCGCTGTGCGAGGGTGGGCGGGAGAGGGACGAATGGGGGGATCGAATGGGAACTGCGGGTGACGACTGCTGGATTCTGTGGATCACCACCGTGGTGATGGTGGTCTCGGGAGCGGCGCTGGCCATGAACGCGGGGGGTGTGGCCGAGAAGGCCTTCCGGCTCGCCGGCCGCGCCTGGCGCCCGCTGATCGGAGCCACCCCGGGCACCCTCCGGCGGATCGGCGCCGGCTGGGCCCTGCTGGGCGCACTGCCGCTGCTGGCCGAGCTGCTCCGGGCGCGCGTCGGTAGCTGACCCCGACGCACCTCTCTCTCCGCGCCGCCTTCGTCCCCGTTCTCCTCCGCCCGGCCCCTCGGTGACCTGACCCGGGGGGCCGCCGTCCGCCTGCGGTGACCGCACCCGCCACGCGGACGGCGGACACCGCGCGGCGCCGTACGGGCCAGCGGTGGCGGGCCCGCGGTGGCCGGGGCATCGTCGGCGTACGAAGGCACGGCCGGCGCCGCTCGGCGCGAGGGCTGTCCGGAACGCCCGGAACGTCCAGGGCGGCGTCCACATCCCGGACTGTTGCCGGGATCGCACCGACCACCCCCTGACCCCCCTTGAACAGGAGAACCTTTCGTATCTATGGTGGGCATGTCGAAAAACTCCTGTCGAAGTGAGTCTCCAATGCAGAATCTTTCGCCGAAGCTCGCCGTAGCGGGCGACCCCGCCGCCGCCGGCCCCGCCGGTCACCCCGCCTGGCTTCGCCTCAAGGACGCTGTCGAGACGCTTCGGCCGCTCCAGTCCAAGGACGGCTCGATCGACCTCGCCGCCGTCCAGCGGCACACCGTCGACCCGCTGATCGAGACCGTCAGAGCCGCCGTCGCCGAGCTCGCGCCGCTCTTCCCGCACGACGCCGCGTACCTCGCCGCCGTGCAGGCCGACCTCGGCAAGTGGGCCGACACCGGCTACCGCGAGCCCGACTTCCTGGACTCGCTGCTGGCCTTCCAGCCCGCCGAGCAGCGCGTCGACGGCCTCGACCACCTCGTGGTCTTCCCGATGTACACCCAGAACGGCAACCCGAACCGCAACCTCGAGGCCGTCCTGCTCAAGGTCGTCTGGCCGGACTGGCTGGCCGAGCTGGAGCGCACCCGCTTCGACAACCCGATGTTCGTGCCGATCACCTTCACCGACTTCACCGCCGGCTACGACACCAACTCCGCGGTGCTCTTCCCGGAGACCGTGGCCGTGCGCAAGGCCCCCGAGCGCTTCACCTGGGGCGGCATCTTCTGCGACCGCGAGGCCGCCCGCTTCCGCGCCGTCACCACCAGCGCCGTCGACCTGCTCGGCCTGGAGATCCCGGCCGACGCCTCCGGCCTGATCGCCGACCAGGGCCGCGCCCAGCAGACCTTCGTCCTGTGGGACCTGGTGCACGACCGCACCCACAGCCACGGCGACCTGCCCTTCGACCCCTTCATGATCAAGCAGCGCAGCCCGTTCTGGATGTACGGCCTGGAGGAGCTCCGCTGCGACCTGACCGCCTTCAAGGAGGCCGTCAAGCTCGAGGGCGAGGGCTACGACCAGGGCCGCGACGTCCAGTACGCGATCCTGTTCGACCGGATGTTCCGCTTCCCGGTCAGCGGTGACCGCGTCCGCAACTACGACGGCATGGGCGGCCAGCTGCTCTTCGCCTACCTGCACAAGCACGACGCGCTGCGCTGGCGCGACAACCGCCTGAGCATCGACTGGACCCGGGTCGCCGAGGTCACCAACCAGCTCTGCGGCGAGATCGAGACCCTCTACCGCGACGGCATCGACCGCCCGAAGACCGCGCACTGGATCGCCGCGTACCAGCTGGTCTCGCGCTACCTCACCCCGCACCCCGCCTCCACCTGGGCCAAGGGCCCCGAGGCGCTGCCGCTCGACCTGACCGACGGCAAGGCCCTCAACAAGGCCCTGTGCGACGCCGTCCACCCGGACGAGTTCCCGCTCAGCATGTTCTACGAGGCCCTGTCCAAGAAGCTCAGCGGCGTCATCGCCGCCACCACCGGCATCACCGGCGCCGGCATCGAAGGAGTCGCCGCGTGAACACCTCCCGTCTCGAAGGCAAGGTCATCGCGGTCGCCGGGGCCAGCGGCCCGGCCGGCCAGGCCACCCTGCGCCGCCTCGCGGCCGAGGGCGCGACCGTGATCGGCGCCGACATCGACCAGCGACGGCTGGACGGCGCGATCGACGCCGTCCGCACCGCCGTCCCCGGCGCCCGGATCACCGGCCAGATCATCGACCTGCTCGACCCGCAGGAGGTCCACGACTGGGCCGACCACCTGGAGGCCGAGCACGGCCACGTCGACGGCCTCTTCCACCTGGTCGGCGGCTGGCGCGGCAGCAAGTCCTTCTTCGAGAGCCGCATAGACGACTGGGACTTCCTGCACGACACCGTGGTGCGCACCCTCCAGCACACCTCGCTCGCCTTCCAGCCGGCCCTGCTGCGCAGCGCCTCCGGCCGGTTCGCGATGATCGGTGCGGCCGCCGCGCACAAGCCCACCGCCGGCGGCGCCGCGTACGCCGCTGCCAAGGCCGCCACCGAGGCCTGGACCCTCGCCATGGCGAACTCCTTCGTGAAGGAGACCACCAGCGGGGACGGCGTGCCCACCGCCGCGGCTGCGATCCTGGTGATCAAGGCCCTGGTCTCCCCGGAGATGCGGGCCGAGAAGCCGGACGCCAAGTTCGCCGGCTTCACCGACACCGCCGACCTGGCCGAGAACCTGGCGGACCTCTGGGACCGCCCCGCAGCAGAACTGAACGGACAGCACCTGTGGCTGACAGCCCGATGACCGCACCGCACACCGACGCCGTACGCCACCACGACCCCGAGGTCCGCGGTTTCGCCAGCGACAACTACGCCGGCGTGCACCCCGAGATCCTGGCCGCCTTCGCGGTGGCCAACGGGGGCCACCAGATCGCGTACGGCGAGGACCAGTACACCGAGCACCTCCAGCAGGTCTTCCGCAAGCACTTCGGCGACCGCGCCGAGGCCTTCCCGGTCTTCAACGGCACGGGGGCCAACGTCGTCGCCCTCCAGGCGCTGCTGCCGCGCTGGGGCGCGGTCGTCGCCGCCGAGAGCGCCCACATCAACGTGGACGAGTGCGGCGCACCGGAGAAGATCGCCGGCATCAAGGTGCTCACCGTCCCCACCCCGGACGGCAAGCTCACCCCCGAGCTGATCGACCTCCAGGCCTGGGGCTGGGGCGACGAGCACCGCGCCCAGCCGCTCGCCGTCTCGATCGCCCAGTCGACCGAGCTCGGCACGGTCTACACGGCGGAGGAGATCAAGGCGATCTGCGACCACGCCCACGAGCGCGGCATGCTGGTCCACCTCGACGGCTCCCGCCTGGCCAACGCGGCCGCCTCGCAGGGCCTGCCGCTGCGGGCGTTCACCACGGACGCCGGCGTCGACGTCCTCTCCTACGGCGGCACCAAGAACGGTCTGCTGTTCGGCGAGGCCGTGGTGGTGCTCAATCCCGAGCGGGTCCGGGACCTCAAGTTCCTGCGCAAGATGTCGATGCAGCTGGCGTCGAAGATGCGCTTCGTCTCGGTCCAGTTCGAGGCCCTGCTGGCCGGCGACCTGTGGCTGCGCAACGCCGGCCACGCCAACGCGATGGCCCGGCGCCTGGAACAGGCCGTCCGGGAGATCGACGGCGTCACCGTGGTGCGCCCCGTGGAGTCCAACGCGGTGTTCGCGATCCTCCCGCGCGAGGTCAGTGAGCGGCTGCAGAAGCGTTACCGCTTCTACTTCTGGGACGAGCAGACCGGTGAGGTCCGCTGGATGACCGCCTTCGACACCACCGAGGCCGACATCGACGCCTTCGTGGCGGCACTGATCGAGGAGCTGGGCCGGGCCTGAGCCCGGTTTGACGCGGGGCAGCCCGGAGCGTAATGTTCTCCGGGTTGCCCCGCTGCCGTTCGGGTTCGGAGATGAATTCGAATCGGAGCCCGGGAAAACGGCCCGAAAAACTCTGCTAGAGTTCGGGAGCGCCGAAAGGCCCAAGCGAAATCCGATCGAATGAAACTCCGGAAAACGGAGCGGAAAACGTCTGATAAGCTTGAAACACGAAAGAACGAAGCGCCCGGAGGGCCCGCTGGAAGGCGGTCCGAAGGAAGTGTCCGTTCCTTGAGAACTCAACAGCG
>NZ_JBEOUL010000055.1:0-24086 GCF_040304075.1 Kitasatospora sp. NPDC094015 | reverse complement strand
CCCATCGGCATCCCCGGCGAACTCTGGATCGGCGGCGCCGGCCTCGCCCGCGGCTACTGGAACCGCCCCGAACTCACCGCCCAACGCTTCGTCCAAGACCCCTTCCGACCCGGCGAACGCCTCTACCGCACCGGCGACCTCGGCCGCTGGAACCCCCACGGCGAACTCGAGTTCTGCGGCCGCACCGACGACCAGGTCAAAATCCGCGGCCACCGCATCGAACCCGGCGAAATCGCCGCCACCCTCACCGAACACCCCGACATCCGCGAAGCCGTCGTCGTCGCCCGGTCGGAGGACGGGGAACCGGCCCGCCTGCTGGCCTACGTCGTCCCGGCCGGACGCGACGCGGACGGTGCGCAGGGCGGCACGCGCGAGCAGGTGGAGAAGTGGCGCGAGGTCTTCCAGACCACCCACGCCGAACTCGGCTCCGGCGAAGCCACCTTCGACATCGCTGGATGGACCAGCAGCTACACCGGCGGCCCGATCCCGGCCGAGGAGATGCGCGACTGGGTGGACGAGACCGTGGCCCGGATCCGGGCCCTGCGGCCCCGCCGGGTCCTGGAGATCGGTACCGGCACCGGTCTGCTGCTGTGGCGCCTGGCGCCGCACTGCGAGCGGTACGTCGGCACGGACTTCTCCGCCGCCACGCTCGCCGGCCTGGCGGCCCGGCTCGCCGACCGGCCGATCCCCGGCGTCGAGCTGGCCCACCGGGAGGCGAACGACCTGGCGGGCCTCGAGCCGGGCGGGTTCGACTGCGTCGTGATCAACTCGGTGGTGCAGTACTTCCCCCACGAGGCCTACCTGCGGGAGGTCCTGGCCGGGGCCCGCGCCCTGCTCGCCCCCGGCGGACAGATCTTCGTCGGCGACGTCCGCCACCTCGGGCTGCTCAACTCGTTCCACCACGGCGTCGCGCGGGCCCGGCTGGGCGACGGCCCACCGCGCCGGCTGTACCAGGACTTCCTGCGCCGGCGCGAGCAGGAGGGTGAACTCGTGCTCTCCCCGGCCTGGTTCGAGGAGTTCGCGGCCGGTGAGCGGCTCCCCGGCGTCACCGTGTCCCCGAAGGCGGGCCGCTTCGACAACGAGCTGTCCCGCTACCGGTACGACGTCGTGCTGTCGGCCGGACCCGGCGACGCGGCGACGCCGTCCGGTGAGTGGCGCGACTGGGTGAGCGGGCGGCTCACGCTCGCCGAGGCCGAGGCGCTGCTGGCCCGCGACGGCGTGCTGCGGCTCGCCCGGGTCCCCAACGCGCTGGTGGCCGGATCCGCCCGCGAGGCCGCGCTGCTGCTCGGCGGGGACGTGGCGCCGGGAGCGGCGGCCGAGGCGCTCCGCCCGGTCGACGTCACCGACCTGGCGGCCCGGCACGGGCTGGAGGCCGCGCTGAGCTGGCGGGCCGACCACCCGGAGGGCGCCTTCGACGCGGTGATCGGCGGCTCCCCGCAGGACCGCCGGTTCCCCTCCCCGGGGCCCCGCGCGACCTCCGGGCCGACCGCCAACGACCCGGTGTCGACGGAGAGTTCGACCGCGCTCGGGCAGGAACTGAAGGCGTACCTGGCGGCCCGGCTGCCCGAGTACCTGGTGCCGCAGGCGGTGGTCTGCCTACCGGCCCTGCCGCTGACCGTCAACGGAAAGCTCAAGACCGAGGAGCTGCCGGTGCCGGGCGTCGCGGTCGGCTCGGTGGCACCCTCCACGCCGACGCAGGCCCTGCTCGCGACGGTCTGGGGCGAGGTGCTGCACCTCACCGGGATCGGCGTGCGGGACAACTTCTTCGACCTCGGCGGCAACTCGCTCGTCGCCACCCGCCTCATCGCCCGCGCCGCGCAGGCCGGGATCCGGATCCGGCTCCGGGACGTGTTCCAGCACCAGACCATCGAGGAGCTCGCGGCGGCCTGCCCGGCCGCGCGGGCCGGAGAGGACGACTGACCGATGTCCGTGGCTTCCCTTGACAAGGCCCGCACCACCGCGGAGTTCACCCGCCTGCGACTGGACGGCTCCGAGGCCGACCTGCTGGACGCGCTGCTCGACGAGACCCTGCTGCTCGTCGGGGACGACACCGCGGAGGAGCACCTCGTCGTCCTCGCCCGGGACGCCGCCCGGCGGGTGCCCGCCCGGCTGCGGTCGACCCTCGACACGATCCGGCTCTGGGAGCGGCCCAGCGGGTTGCTGGTCAGCGGCTGCCGGGTGGACGATGCCGACCTCGGCCCGACCCCGGCCAGCTGGCGGACGGCCGGCCGGCGGGTGCGCGAGGAGCTGCTGCTCCTGATCCTGACCGCCGCGCTCGGCGAGCCCTACGCCTGGTCCACCCAGCAGGCCGGCCGCCTGGTGCACGACATCCTGCCCACCCAGGGGGACGAGCACGTGCAGCTGGGGTCCAGCAGCGCCACCGAGCTGCTCTGGCACACCGAGGACGCCTTCCACGAGCTGCGCTGCGACTACCTGGCCCTGCTGTGCCTGCGCAACGACGAGCAGGTCGGCACCACCGTGGCCGTGCCGGACCTGCACGAACTCTCCGGGCGGACCAGGCAGGTGCTCGCCGAGCCGCGCTTCCACATCCTTCCCGACGACTCGCACCTGAGCGCCCGCAACCCGGGGCACCGGGACTCCCCGGGCCTCGCCGACCGCTTCGACGACGTCGAGCGCCGGCTCGCCGACCCGACGGCGGTCTCCCTGCTGTTCGGGCCGCCGGACCGGCCGTACCTGCGGATCGATCCCGCCTACATGGCGCCCGTGCCGGGCGACGACCTCGCTGCCGCGGCGCTCGCCGAGGCCTACGAACTGGTCGAGCGGAGCCTGCGGGACGTCGCCCTGGCCCCCGGCGAGGTGCTGGTGCTGGACAACTACCGCGGGGTGCACGGCCGCCGGCCGTTCCGCGCCCGCTACGACGGGCGGGACCGCTGGCTCAAGCGGGTCAGCGTCACCCGCGACCTGCGCCGGCAGCGGATGGCCGCCGGCTCCTCCAGCTCCTGGACGGTGTGAGGTGTACACCACGTTCCGGCAACCGCTGCTCGGCGACCGGCGACTGATCTGCCTGCCGCACGCGGGCGGCAGCGCGAACGACTACCGGCACTGGGCCGGCGCCGTGCCCGGCGTCGACGTGATCGCCGCCCGGCTGCCCGGCCGGGACAGCCGGTTCGCCGAACCGGCCGCCACCGAGTTCGAGCCGCTGGTCGACCACCTGCTCGCCGAGCTCACCCCCTACCTGGGCACGCCGTACGCGCTGTTCGGCCACAGCATGGGCGGCCTGCTCGGCTACGAGCTCGGCCGGCGGCTGGAGGCCGCCGGGCACGGCCCCGAGCTGGTGATCGCCGCGGGCACCGCCGCGCCCGCCGAACTCTCCGGCCCGCACCCGTCCGGCGCGCCGGCCGACGACCTGCCGTCCGACGAGGTCCTGCTCGACGAGCTGCGCCGGGACCGCGCCGCGCCGCCCGAGGTGCTCGCCGACGCCGAACTGATGGCGCTCCTGCTGCCGGTCCTGCGCGCCGACCTCGCCGTCGTCGCCTCCTACCGCGACGATCCGGCCCGGCCGCCGCTGCGCGCCCCGCTGCGGCTCTACCACGGCCGGGACGAGGTCCCGGACCCGGACCGGCTGGTGGCCGGCTGGGCCCCGTCCGTGACCGGGACGCCGCGCGCCCACGGCTTCCCCGGCGGCCACTTCTTCGTCCGCACCGCGTCGGACGAGGTGCTCGCCCGGCTCACCGAGGACCTGTACGAGAGGACCGCCGTCCGATGACCGCACCGCTCACCACCCGGCCCCCCGCCCCCGCGGCCGCCCGGTCCGACGACTTCCGGGCCGAGGTCCGGACCTTCCTGGCCTCGCCCGAGGTACGCGAGGAACTCCGCCGGTTCTCCGACCTGCCCGCCGGCCGGGAGCCGGGCCACCTCGAGGTGTTCCGGCTGCTCGGCGAACGCGGCTGGCTGGCCGCCAACTGGCCGGTGGAGTACGGCGGCCTGGGCCTGCGGGCGGTCGACGCGGCGACCGTGGCCGAGGAACTCGGTCTGGCCGGCGTCCCCGACGTCGCCCACGTGCTCAGCGTCGACATCGTCGGCCTCTTCCTCCTGATGGCCGGCACCGACGAGCAGAAGGCCCGCCACCTGCCCCCGCTCGCCCGCGGCGAGCGCCTGGCCACCGTCCTGTACTCGGAGCCCGGCGTCGGCTCCGACCTCGGCTCGCTGCGGACCACCGCCGAACGGGAGGGCGAGCGCTGGCGGGTGACCGGCCGGAAGATCTACAGCCAGAAGTCCCAGTTCGCCTCGCAGGCCCTCTGCGCGGCCCGCACCTGCGACGGGACCGGCAGCGGCATCACCCTCTTCCTGGTGGACCTCACCGGGCCGGGGGTGCGGGTGTCCCCGATCTGGAACGCCACCGAGGAACGGTTCGACGACGTCACCCTGGACGTCCTGGTCGGCGACGACGACCGGATCGGCCCGCTGCACGCCGGCTTCGCGGTGCTCAACACCTGCCTCGCGCTGGAGCGCACCGGCATCGACTACCAGGCCAAGGTGCGACGCTGGTTCGACTCCGTCCGGGACACCGCCGAGCAGCTCGGCCTCCTCGGCGACGAGGCGCTGCGCCAGCGGCTGGTGGCCCTCGACACCGAGATCCTGGCCGGCCGCCTGCTCGCCTACCAGGCCGTCGAGGCGGTGGACGCCGGTGCGGTCGACCCGGTCGTCTCGGCCCGGTCGAAGTGGTTCAACACCGAGCTCGCCCGCGCCGTGGTGGAGCTCGCACTGGACGTCGCCGGGCTCGCCGGCACCGCGACCCGGTGGGACGGCGAACCCGGCTGGCGGGAGACCGTCGAGGGCATCTACCGCGAGAGCCCCAACCTGCGGCTCTCGGCCGGCACGTCGGAGATCATGCTCAAGGTCGTGGCGACCCTGGGCCTGGGCCTGGAGGGCTGAACACATGGAGATCGGACAGCTGGAGCAGCTGCTGCGGGCCCGGTTCGCCGGCTTCTTCCCGGAGCACACCCCACCGCTGGAGGAGCACCCGGCGCAGCTGGCCGAGGTGCCGGCCGCGGCGCCGCCGCCGACCACCTGGCCGGCCCTGGTCGAGCGCGGCGCGCTGGTCCTGCCCACCCGGCGCGCGGCCGGCGGGCTCGGCCTCGGCCAGCCGGCCGCCGTTCTGATCGCCGAGCTGATGGGCGCCGCCGCCTTCCCCGCCGGCGCCTACCTGGACACCCTGCTCGGGCTCGACCTGCTCGACCGCTGCCGGCCGTCCGCCGAGCGCACCCGGCTGCTGCGGGAGGTCCTGGACGGACGGCACCGGATCGCGGTGGGGTTCCGCGACGGCAGCGCCGACCGCGCCCCGGACACCCTCCCGGGCTGGACCGACCTGGCCCGGGACGGCGACCTGCTCCGGTTCGCCGCCCGCTTCCCCGCCGTGGTGTCGGCCGACGAGGCGGACACCCTCCTGCTGGTGGGCGCGGGGGTGGGCGGGGTCCTGCCGCTCGCGGCCGGTGATCCGGCGGTCCTGCTCGAGCCGCGCTCCGTGCTCGGTCAGCGCAGGCTCTTCGACGTCGACGTGTACGGGGCCGCCGTCCCGTGGTCCGCGCTGCTGGAGTTCACCGCCGAACCAGCCGCGGTGTGGCGCGAGGTGCTCGGCAGGGCCCGGCTGCGGCAGGCCGCCCACCTGGTCGGGCTCGCGGGCGGGGCCCTGGACGCCGCCGTCGGCTACGCCCGCAACCGGCGCCAGTTCGGCAAGCCGCTCGGGCACTTCCAGTCCATCTCCTTCCGCCTCGCGGCCGCCACCGCCCGCGTCGAGGCGGCCCGGCTGCTCGTCCGCGACGCCGCCGCCCGCTCCGAGCGCGGCGAGCCGACCGCCACGGCTGCCGCCCGCGCCCTCGCCTTCGCGGCCGACCTCGGCCGCGCCGTCACCGCCGAGGCCCTGCACGTCCACGGTGCTTTCGGGATGACGCTGCAATCCGGCGCCCAGCGGTACTTCCGCTCCGCGGCCACCGAGAGCGTCTGGCTCGGTGTGGTGCCGGAACTGCGCAAGCTCGTCCCGGCCTGACCCCGGCGGGTGCGGGCGGTTCACCCGTCGGCGGCCCCGTACGGCGTGTCCAGGACCGCCAGCGCTCCGGGGTGGACCAGGGCGCCCGGCAGGCGCGGGTGGGGGGTGAGGATGCCGGCCGCCAGCAGGCGTTCGAGGGGCGGCCCGGGGTCGTGGGGGATGCGGTCGCGCAGCCAGGCCGCGGAGACCGCCGGGCCGGCGCGCAGGCAGGTCAGGACGGCGGTCGCGGCCGGTTCGCCGCCGGCCTGGTCGATCGCGTGGTCGATCTCGGCGGCGTGGGCCGTGACGGTCGCGGTCCGGTGGCGGGCGGTGTCGGTGACCGTCCGGGCGAACAGCTCGCCCCAGTGCGCCCACCGCCCGTCCGCCGCGGCGACGACCGCCTCGTCGTGCTCGACGCGGTGGCGCTCGACCCACCCCTCCAGGTCGAGCAGCAGCCCCGGCAGGAGTCCGGCGCCGACCAGGTCGCATTCGGCGAGCAGCCGTGCTGTCCGGCCGTTGGCGTCGGCGAACGGGTGGACGGTCAGCAGCCGCACCATGCTCAGCGCGGCGGCGTCCAGCGCCGGCGAGGTGGTCCGGGTGCCCCACTCGTACCAGCGCCGGACGTGGTCGCGCAGCTCCGCGCCGGGCCGCACGGCCATCACGAAGCGCCGCCCGTCGGGCCAGTCCACCCGGGCGGTGGCGCTGCGGAAGCCGCCGCCGCCCGGGATGTTGGGGTCGGCGGCGACGAGCATCCCGTGCAGTTCGGCGAGCGCGTCGGGGGTGAAGCACGGGCGGTGGCCCGGCCGTTCGGCCCGTTCGGCGCGGACCGAGTGCACGGCCAGCAGGCCGGCCGCGGCCCGGTGTTCGGCGGCCTCGGCGATCCGGGCGGCCAGCTGCCCGTCCGGCACCCCGGCGAGGTGGCGGTGGTGCATCTTCGTCCGGTAGCGGGGACGGTGGAACAGGTCGGGGTCGCCGAGGTGGCGCCGGGCGGCCTCGGCGAGCGCGGCCAGGGCGGCCAGCGCGGCGGCGCGGGCCGGCGCCGGGACGATCTCGGCGTCGAGCGGCGGCACGACGGGGGCGATCCGTCGTGCCGCCGGCGCGGAGCGGTGGAGGGACATCGGTCGGGTGCCGGCCTCAGCAGGCCCGGCCGGTCGCGACCCCCGTCGGGGCCGTGACGTTCACGTACTCGGTCTTGTAGCCGAGGCTGAGCCAGTCGTACGTGGTGATGGCGTAGACGGTGGTCTGGTACTCGACGTAGAGCGCCCAGCTGTCACCCGGGTTGAGGGTGACGTCGACGGTCTGGCTGCGGCCGACGGTGGTGTTGAGCTGGGTCCCGAGGGTGGCGGTGAGCACGTCGCCGGCCTTCGCCGAGATGTTCGCGCTGGTCTGGTACGAGACGTTGTAGTTGATGGTCTCGGTGTGCTTCTCCGGGAAGGTGTTGGCGTTGCGGTAGCAGTTCTGGCGCTGCTCCCAGGTCTTGCCCTGGCGGTAGACGATCGCGTTCTCCCCGGCACCGGTCCCGCCGCCGGAGGAGCCCCAGCTCACGTTCGGGATGCCCGGTTCCGCCGGGGACGGGGGCCTGGTGGCGGACCCGGTGACCACGACGGTGGGCAGGACGCCGTCCACCGGCGCCGGGGCCTCGTCCGGCCTGGTGCTGACGTTGGAGCCGTTGGTGATGACGGTCTCCAGCGTGCCGGTCACCTCCCAGTCGCCGCCGGAGCCACCGCCGTCACCCGGGTCGCCGGGGAATCCGGGGTCGCCGGGGATGTCCGGGTCCGGGAAGTCGGGGCCGGGCGGCGGGTCGTCGTCGTCGCCGCACGAGGAGTGGTCGTCGACGCAGGAGGCGTAGGCGGTGAACGGTGCGGTGATCGCCGGCACCGTGGTGAGGACGGTGGCGCCGAGGGCGGCCGCCATCGCGATGTTGCGGAGTTTCACGTTTCCTCCGGGTCGCAAGGATCTGGGGAGCGCACGACGGCGTCCGGTCCGGAGGCCGCCCAGCGGTGGGCCCCGTCCCGCCGGCGGTCGGCGCGGGACCAAGCTTCATCGAACGCGGGTGCGAATGCGTCCGGGGAACCACGCAATCGCGGTACGTACCTCCGGCACCGCTACCCGTACGGGTGTCCGCCGCCGGGCGCGCGGCACCGATGGCCACGCTGCGTCAGGAGCGCAGGCACGGACGGGTGTTACGGCTCGGTATGGTTCTCCTGACAGCGCCCTGACAGGGGAGGACGGCGCGCATGGCCGCAGTGACCGCACCGGCCGCCGGCGAGCGCCTCGCCGGGCGGGAGGCCGAACTCACGCTGCTCACCCGGGCCCTGGAGGCGCTGGGGCGCGGCCGGGGTTCGGTGGTCGAGCTCACCGGGGAGCCGGGCATCGGGAAGACCCGCCTGGCCGGCGCGCTGATGGCGCTCGCCGCGTGGCGGGGCATCCCGGTGGTCCGCGGCCACGCCCGGCGCGGCGACACCGCCCCGCTGCAGCTCTTCCGCGACGCCTGGGAGACCCGGCCGGCGCCGGACGGCGGACGGCGGCCGACCGGCGGCGGGCAGCAGCGGTTCGACGAGGTCGGCGACCGGCCCGCCGCCTGGGCCGCGGGCTGCGTGATGGTGCTGGACGACGTCCACCTGGGCGATCCGGCGTCGACGGCGCTGCTGGCCCGGCTGGTCCGCACGGCGGCGCCCGCGCCGTTCCTGCTCGCGCTCGCCCACCGACCCGGCCGGACCGCCCCCGAGCTGCGCGAGGCGCTGGAGGACGGGGTACGGGCAGGCACCGTGACCCGGGTCGAACCGGGCCCCCTCACCCCCGAACTGGTGGCCGCGCTGCTGACCGACCGGCGCACCCGGGACGCCGCCGGGCCCCGCACCGGCACCGAACTCCCCGAATTCGCCGCCCGGTTGTGCGCAGCGGCCGAGGGCAACCCGCGGTACCTGCGGCTGCTCCTCGCAGCCGGCTGGCAACCCGACCACTGGCCCGACCGCGCGGGCGGCGACACCGCGGGGCTGCTCCGCGCGGCGAAACCGCTGCTCGCCGAGTTCGACGCGCTCTCGCCGCCGGCGCTGCTCACCGCCTCCGCGGCGGCCGTGGCCGGCAGCCCGTTCCGCCCGGAGGACGTCGCCCGGCTCTCCGAGCTGGGGACGGACGGCACCCTGGACGCGCTCGCCGAACTGGAGCGGGCGGACCTGGTGCGCCCGGCCGACTGGCAGGGCCGCCTGGCCTTCCGCCACCCCGTCGTCGGCCACGTCGCGCACGAGCGGGCCGGCCTGACCTTCCGGCTGCGCGCCCACCGCCGCGCGCTGGAGCTCAGCACCGGCCGGGGCGCCCGCGACCGGGCCCGGCACGCCGAACACCTGCTGGGCAGCGACGCCGCGCTCGCCGCCCGCACGCTGGCGGACGGCGCCGCCGAGATCGCCGCCCAGGAGCCCGCGACCGCCGCGCGCTGGCTCCGACTCGCCCTGGACTGCCTGCCCGACCCGGGGGCCGACGCCACCGACCGGAGCGGGCTCGACCGGAGCGGGGGCGACCGGACCGAGCTGGACCGGACCGAGCTGGAACTCGCCTGCTGCCGGGCGCTGATCGCCTCCGGCCAGCTCGCCGAGGCCCGCACCCGCGCGCACGACCTGCTCGGGCGCCGGACCGGGGCGCTGGGCGAGCGGCACCTGCTCCAGGCCCACGCCGTCTGCGTCGGCGCCGAACGCCGGCTCGGCCGGTACGCGGAGGCGACGGCCATCGCCGATGCCGCGCTCGCCCTGCTCCCCCGGCCGCTGCCCGACCCGCTACCGGCCGAGGCCACCGAACTGATCATCGAGCACGGGCTGGTGCACGTCCTGCGCGGCACGCACGACCAGGCCCGCGCCCTGCTCCGGGAGGCCGTCCGCACCCGGGGCGGGACCGGTGCCACGACCGGGGCGGACCGCACCGTGCTCCGGGTGCTGGACACCCTCTGCGTCACCCACGCCGGCGACCTGGCCGAGGCGCTCGACGAAGTCGCCCACTGCGCCCGGCTGGTGGACGCCCTGCCGGACCCGCTCGCCGGCCGCACCCCGGAGACCCTCGCCCTGCTCGGCAGCGCCGAGCTCTACCTGGAACGGTTCACCGACGCCGCCCGCCACCTGAGCCGGGGCCTGAGCACCGACCGCCACGGCCCGCAGCGGCCGATCCTGCTGCACCGGCTCCTCGGACTCGCCGTGGCCGAGCAGTGGACCGGCCACCTGGACGCCTCCCGGCAGCACGCCCGGGAGGCCGAGCAGCTCGCCCGCACGCTGGGGGTGCGGGCCGCGATCGCCCTGGCCCAGGCGATCCGCGCGACGGCGCTGCTGTGGGCAGGCGGTCGCTCGCACGCCGGGGAGGCCGTCGCCCTCGTCGAGGAGGCGACCGGCGCCACCCCGCCCGGCCACAGCTGGTGGACGGCCTCGGCGACCGGGCTGCTCGCCCACGTCCGGCTGCTCGCCGGGGACGCCGCCGGGTGCCGGCGCACCCTGCTGGAGAGCGGGCGCGGCGAGCGGCTGCCGCAGGTGCGGCCGTTCTCCCGCCCGTTCCTGCTCGCGCTGCTGTCCGGCGCCACGCTGGGGTGCGGGGACCGCGAGGAGGCCGAGCGGCTGGTCCGGGCCGCCGAGGCGGAGGCGGAGCGGCTCGGCCTGCCCGTCCAGGAGGCCCACGCCCGGTGCGCCCGCGCCGAGCTCCGGGCGGCCGACGGCGCGCACGAGCAGGCCGCCGAGCTGTTCGCCCGGGCCGCCGACACGTTCCGCTCCGCCGGCATGCCCGTCCAGTACGCCTGGACCCTCGCGACCGGCGCCCCCTCCCACCACGCGGCCCACGGCCCGGCCGAGGCCCTGGACCGGCTCGACACGGCCGAGGCGATCGCCCGCACCCACGGCGCCCGGCTGGTCGAGGAGAGGGTCGCCCGGCTGCGCGCCGACCTCACGGCGGACCGCGGCGCCGACCACCCGCTCGCCCTGCTCAGCGACCGCGAACGCGAGATCGCCGAACTGGCCGCCACCGGTCTGCGCACCCGCGAGATGGCCGACCGGCTCTACCTCAGCCCCCGCACGGTGGAGACCCACCTGTCCCGGATCTACCGCAAGCTCGACGTCTCCTCCCGGCTCACCCTCACCGCCCTCCTCCGGCACGCCGGGCCGCCCCGGACGCGCTAGGTGTGTTGTCCCGGGACGCCGGCGGGGCGGCGGCCCGGGACAGGTGCCCCGGTCCGCCGCCCCGCCGGGGGTCGGACGGAGACCGTCAACCCAGCTTCTTCCAGGGGCCGTTGGCCGAGGCGGTCGGCGTCTGGTTGCGGGTGTACCAGCGGGCCTGGTAGACGACGCCGAGGTGGCGGACCTTGTCGCCGGTGTTGTACACCGTGCTCGGGGTCCACGGCGCGATGCCGTCCGGGCCGGCCGGGGCCTGCTCCTCCCAGGGGCCGGTCGGGTCGCCCGGGGTCTGGTTCCGGGTGTACTGGCGGGCCTTGAACACCTTGCCGCCGTAGCCGACCAGGTCGCCGGCGACGAAGACCCGGGAGGCCGTCCAGGCCGCGGTGCCGTCCTCGGTCAGCGCGATCTCCTGCCAGGCGCCGGTCGGGTCGCCCGGCTGCTGGCCGCGGGTGTACCAGGAGGCCTGGAACAGCCGTCCCTGGAAGGCGACCCGGTTCCCGGCCTGGTACACCGTCGAGGCCTGCCAGGCCTGCGGCAGCGTCACCGTGACGGTCAGCGTCTGGGTGGCCGGGGTGAGCAGGTTGCTGCCCCCGTACGCCGCCACCAGCGCGTGGGCACCGGGGGCGAGACCGACCGGCAGGGTGAACACCGCCGTGCCGTCCTGGCCGAGCACGGCCCGGCCGCGCTCGGTGGAGCCCTCGGTCAGCACCACCGTGCCGGTGGCCGGCAGGCCCGGGGAGGAGACGGTCACCCGCACCGTCGCCGCCGTCCCGTACGGCACCGCCGGGGCGTCGACCGCGAGGGCCGGCCCGACCGGCCGGATCGCCGGGACGGTCAGCAGCCGGTCCGGCTCGGTGTTGCCGGCGGCGTCGGTGGAACGGTAGGTGACGGTCCGGTCGGTGAACTCCGGGGTGACCGGGAACGGGCCGCCGTACGGCGTCCACGGGCCGTCGCCGACCCGGTACTCGGTACCGGAGACGCCCGAGCCGGCGTCGGTCGCGGTCAGCGTCACGGTCACCGGGGCGATGACCGTGGCGCCGGGCGCGGTGGTCGCGCCGGTGGCCGGCGCCGTCCCGTCGGTCCGCACCGTCACCGGGACCGGCTCCGAGGTGTGCCCGGCGTTGTCGGTGGCCCGGAACCGGTAGGTCCGGGTGCCGTCCGGCACCGTCACCGGGCCCTGGTAGGCGCTCCAGCCGCCGCCGTCGAGCTGGTACTCGAGGCGGGAGGCGGTGCCCGAGTCGTCGGTGGCGGTGGCGGAGACGGTCGGGGCGGTGCGGTACCAGCCGCCGGCGCCGTCGGCCGCGGCCGGGGCGACGGCGGTGGTCACCACCGGCGGGAGGTCCGCCGAGGTGATCCGCACCGTGGCGGTCGCGGTGGCGCTGAACCCGTAGTCGTCGGTGCCGGTGACGGTCACCTGGTGGTCGCCGGTGCGGGAGGTGTCGACCGTGGAGAGGTCCACGCCCACCGCGCCGGGGACGTTCAGCCAGGGCTCGAGGCCGGCCAGCACCGCCGGGCCGCTCAGGCCGAGGCCCGGGAGCTGCACCGTCGGATTGCCCAGGGTGAGCGTGGCGACCGGGACCACGTGTACGGTCACCGCGGCCGGCACGGAGACCCGGCCGTCCGCGACGGCCGTCACCAGCACGGTGTACCAGCCCGCGGTGGACCAGTTCACGGTGCCCGCGTCGAGCGTCACCGCCGCGTCCGCCGGGCCGGCGCTCGCGCCGACGGCCGCCCGCAGCGCGGCGTCGTCGGCCGGGCCGTGGCCCGCCTGGTACACCAGCGCGTCGTGGGCGAGCGTGACGGTCGGGTCCGCCGGGGCGGGCTGCGGGGTGCCGAGCGTGAAGGTGGCGACCACGGCCGCGTGGTCGCTGGTCCAGGCGTTCGACCGGACGTCGGTGGCCGAGGGCCAGCCCGCCACCAGGGTGTTGGAGCCGAGCACGTGCAGGTCGGCGCCGGCGCCGTAGACGTAGTCGATCCGGTCCTGCGCGACGGTGGCGGTCACCGGCGACCAGGTGGTGCCCGGGTCGGCGGCCGGGTCCGGGTGCGCGGCCCGGAAGGTGTCGGTCAGGCCGGCCGCGGCGATCGCGTCCGGGACCGGCCAGGCCACCGGCCCGGTGGTGCAGTGCGCGGCCGCGGTGGCGGCCGTCCAGTCGGCGGCCGACGGGGAGGCCAGGTCGCCGAGCAGCAGCACCGGGCGGGAGCCCGCGGTGTCCGGACGGACGGCCGCGGCGACCGCCCGGGCCTGGGCGTAGCGGGTGCTGGAGCGCTCGGCGTCGACCAGCTGTCCGGCGTCCGCCCCGCCGGGCGCGCAGGCCCGGTCCGGGCCGTACCCGGCCTCGTCCAACGCCGTGTTCCAGATCCGCAGTTCGTGGCCGGCGATGGTGACGGTGACGGCGATGGCGGGGGCGCCGTCCCCGGCCGTGGTGGCGCCGGAGATCGGCCAGGCGGAGACGATGCCGAGGCCGCCGGGGCCCTCGTAGTCGTACCAGCCGAGCGCCTGGGCGATCCGGTGGGCGCCGGTGCCGCCGTCCTCCTGCACGGCGATCACGCCGAGTCCGTTGGCGGCGATCACCGCCAGGTCCTTGGGCAGCGCGTCGGCCACGTGGTCGCCGTTGTCCCAGAGGTTCCAGGTGGCGGCGGCCGCCTGCGGGGCGTCGCCGGCCGCGAGGACCGGGACCTCGACGGTCAGCTGCGCCGTGGTGGTGCCGTCGGTGGCCTGCACGGTGATGGTGCCCGGGTGCTGCGGCGCGGTGCCGGGGGCGGTGCCGGTGACGGTGCCGTCGGCGCCGACGTTCAGCCAGGGGTCGCCGCCGACCTTGGTGAACGAGCGGGCGGTGCCGCCGTACCAGAGCGCGGCCAGCGGCTGCTTGACCGCGCCGCCGGTGCGGACCGTCGGGGCGTGGAAGGTGTCGGCGACGAAGCCGGGCGACAGGGTGGCGACCGGCACCGGCAGGTCGACGGTCGACTCGTCCGGCAGGGCGGTGGTGGCGGGCTTGGTGGCCCGGTAGTCGTTGGCGACCTGGGCGGGCGTCAGTGCCTGGTCGTAGAAGTCGAAGTCGTCGACCAGGGCGTCCACCGAGGCGCCGTAGACGCCGGTGCCGTCCTGGCCGATCATGAACGGCAGGCCGGAGGCGAAATTGGTACCGGAGGTCACCTGGCCGGCCGTGGAGGTGGTGAACAGGGCGCCGTCCACGTAGTACGCGACGGTCTGCGCCTTGCGGTCCACCACCACCGTGAGGTAGCGCCAATTCCCCTGCAGGGACGCCGGGTTGGTGGTGGTGTACTGCCGGGTGCCGCCGGTGGTGACGCCCCAGCAGGCGCGGGTCGTGCTGGTGCCGGAGACGTTGTAGAACGACAGGCCGGCGTTGTTGCAGGCGTTGAAGTCCTGGTTGCTGACCAGCGGCCCGTCGACCGTCTCGCCGTACTCGCCCCACCACATCGAGAACGAGAAGCTGCCCGAGCCGTCGATCTGCCCGGTGGTCCGCGGCAGCTGGATCACCTGGCCGGCGTTGATGTGGGCGGCCAGGCCGGAGAAGCCGTGGGCGTAGGTGGCGGCGCCCTTCCAGGCGGCGTCGTTGCCGTGGCCGGAGCCGTCGGTGACGGTGCCGCCCTTGTCGGCCTCGAAGTCGTACGAGAGCACCGGCGCGGCCGTGTCGCCCGGCGCCCGGAAGCGGCCCCAGACCGCGTAGAGGGTGACGGTGGCGCCGGCCGTCGCCGACAGGTTGGTGACCTGCTGGCCGTCGTTGTAGACCACCGCACCGGTCGCCGAGGTGGCCCAGCCGAGGAAGCCGGAGCCGGTGCGGCTGAACCCGCCGGCGGTCAGCGCGGCCGGCCGGTCGTAGCTCAGCTGCTGGGCGGCGGTGGCGCCGCCGTCCGCGCCGTTGCCGTCGAAGACCACCGTGTAGCGGTTGGGCGCGGAGACGGCCTTCAGCACCGTGTCCTGGCCGGGCATGGTGAAGGTGCCGTCCGCCGCGACGGCCAGCTCGGCCGGGGAGACGGCCTGCCAGGTCGCGCCGTAGCCGGTCGCCGGGGTCGCGGTCGCGGTGACCTTGGTACCGGGCAGCGCCCAGCCGCCGGCCTGGTCGGCCGAGGTGTGCACCGTGGTGTGCTCGTCGCCGGTGGCGGTCAGCTGGAAGGAGCCGGCCGGCGCCCAGCGGGCGTACAGCGTGACGGTGCCGCCGTCGGTGGCGGTGAGGTTGCGCACCTGCGCCAGGTCCCGGTACACGGTCGCGCCGGTCGGGGTGGTGCTCCAGCCGGTGAACTGGCGGCCGGTGGCGGTGAAGCCGTTGGCGGTCAGCGCGGCGGGCCGGTCGTAGGTCAGCTGCTGAGCGGCGGTGGCGCCGCCGTCCGCGCCGTTGCCGTCGAAGGCGACGGTGTAGGTGTTCGGCCGGAACGCGGCCTTGACCGTGACGGGCGTCCCGGGGGCCGTGAACGAGCCGTCCGCGCCGATCGCCAGGTCGGCCGGCGTCACCGGCGTCCACCCGACGAAGGAGTAGCCGGGGTCGGGGGCGGCGACCAGCTTGTCCGGGGTGTTGGCGGCGGGGGCCTGCACGGTGGCGCTGCCGGTGCCGTGCCCGTCGCCGGTCACGGTCACCGGGAAGTGGGTGGCCGGGTCGGTGGCGGCGAAGTCGGCGGCGACCTGGTCGGCGCCGATCGCCTGGTTGTAGAAGGTGAAGTCGTCGACCAGTGCGTCGTCGGTGGCGCTGTACGCCCCGGTGCCGTCCTGGCCGATCCGGATCGGGCTGCCGGAGTTGAAGTTCGCCACCGTGGCGCCCGCGTTGGTGGGCGTGGTCGAGAACAGCACTCCGTCCACGTAGTAGGCGTAGGTGTGCGCGGCCGCGTCCTGCACCACCGCGAGGTGGTGCCAGCCGCCCCGGATGGTGGTGGCGCGGGTGGTGCTGTAGGTCTTGGTGCCGCCGACGCCGTAGCAGGAACGCTGCTGGTAGGTGCCGCTGACGTGGTAGAAGGTGAAGCCGGTGTTGGCGCAGGAGGCGAAGTTCTGGTTGGCCACCAGCGGCGCGTCGGCGGTGGCGGTGTTGTCGTACCACCAGGTCTCGAAGGAGAAGCTGCCGGAGCCGTCGGTCTGGCCGGCGACCCGGGGCAGCGTGACGAAGTTCTTGCCGCCGCTGATGTGCAGCGCCCGGCCGGAGACGCCGGGGCCGTACGCCGGGGTGCCGGACCAGGTGCCGTGGTTGCCGCGCGGGGAGCCGTCGGTGACGGTGTTCCCGGAGTCGTTGTCGAAGGTGTACGAGACCACCGGTTGGACGGCGTCGCGCTGGTCGTAGGTCGGGTCTGCGGCGGCCGGTCCGGCCAGGCCGAGGACCAGGCTGCCCAGGCTCAGCGTGGTCGAGAGGCAGGCGGCCGTGAGGCGCCGCGAAGGGATGCGCATGCGGGGTGCTCCAGCTCGGAGGGGCTGATCAGGCGGCGGAGGTCCGGGCGATGCGGCCGGCGTACCGGTGCCTCCAGCCCGTTCCGGTGTCGGCGGTCAGGACGATGTCGTAGGAGCCGTCCGCGGTGGGCCAGTCGACCTTCTGGGTGGCGCCCGGCGCGACCCAGAGGTTCTGCACGCCGCCCACGTGGTCGTTGGCGGTCAGCGTGTAACGGACCTGCTGGAGGCCGTCGTTGTGGAGCGTGAGTGCGACGGTCGGGGCGGCCCCGGGGACCAGGTCCACGTCCACCCGCGGCACGGCCGCGTTGTTCTGGCCGGCCGGCAGGACGGTGCCGGCGTGCGAGCGCACGAAGCCGTCCGGGCCGTAGACCGAGAAGGCGTAGCGGCCCTGGAAGGCCGCGGCGTCCCAGGTGTGGTCGCGCCCGGCGGCCGCGGTGACGGTGTACGGGGTGTTGGTGAACGGCTTGTACTTGTCGGGGAAGGCCTGGAGGCTGACGGCCTTGCCGGCCGGGCCGCCGGCCAGGCTGAGGTGCGCGGTGACCTTGCCGGTGGCGCGGTTCTCGCTGAAGGTGCCGTGCGGGTGGAACGGCAGCGGCCGCGGGCGCAGCGCCGGGTAGTCGGTCCACTTGTCCTCGGACGGCACCTGGCCGGCGATCGCGCCGCCGGCCCGGGCGATCGCCACCAGCGCCGCGGTGTCGGGCAGCGACGGGGTGCCGAGCACCGGGCGGGTGAAGTCGATCGCGCTGGTCAGGTCACCGCTGACGGCCCGCCGCCAGGGGGTGATGGTGGTGCTCCGGGCGGGGGTGCCCAGCGACGCGGTCCACACCTCGAGGAAGCGGATCACCGAGGTGTGGTCGAACACCTCGGAGTTGACCCAGCCGCCGCGGGTCCACGGCGAGACGAGGGTCATCGGGACCCGGGCGCCGTAGCCGATCGGGGTGCTGCCGGCGAACTCGCCCGCGGTGCCCGGCTCCGGGGCCGGCGGCAGCACGTGGTCGAAGTAGCCGTCGTTCTCGTCGAAGTTGAGGACCAGCAGGGTGTGGTTCCAGATGTCCGGGTTGCTCTGCAGCGCCTTGATCACCCGGTTGGTGTAGTGCGCGCCGTGCTCCGGGTTGGCCGAGGGGTGCTCGGACCACTCGTACGGCGCGACGATCCAGGAGACCTGCGGCAGCGGGTGCTCGGCACCGGGGGCGCAGGCCTTGATGAACTCGCCCAGCACGCCGTTCAGGTTGGTGTCGCTGTCGTCGTCGGGCAGGCCGTCGGGCGCGTACGGGAAGGAGTTGGCCCGCCAGACCACGCCGGTGCCGGGGGCGGTCTTGACCGGGTCGGCGAGGTTGGCCGCGCTGGGGGTGAACGTGGCGAAGCCGCGGATCGGGTTGTCCTCGTAGTCGCCGCGCCAGCCGTCGCCGTTGTTGTTGTCGACGTAGACCCGCCAGCTGACGCCGGCCGCCTGCAGCGCCTCGGGGTAGGTCTGCCAGGCGCGGTTGCCGGAGGTCTCGCCGCCGTTGGAGGTGACGCCGTTGGAGCTGCCGGTCCACAGGTAGAGGCGGTTGGGCGTGGTCGGACCCATGACCGAGCAGTGGTAGTTGTCGCAGAGGGTGTAGTTGCTGGCCAGCGACCACTGCCACGGGATCTCCTCGCCCGTGAGGTAGTTCATGGTGGCGCTGCCCTTGGCCGGGATCCAGTTGTTGTAGCGGCCGCCGTTCCAGGCGCCGGTGCCGGTGCCGTAGTCGTGCGCCAGGCCGGTGGTGGTCTGCGCGACCGTGGTGACGTGCTTCGGCTTCACCACCGAGGAGCCGCTGGGCTGCGAGAAGACGTCGGTGCCGTTGGGGAAGCGCAGGCCCTGCTTGTCGTTGAAGCCGCGCACGCCCGGCATGGCGCCGTAGTAGTGGTCGAAGGACCGGTTCTCCTGCATCAGGATCACCACGTGCTTCAGGTCGGCGATGGTGCCGGAGAAGCCGTCCGGCAGCGCGTAGGCGACCGGCCCCCCGGCCGCGGCGCCGTCCGCGGGGCGGGCCATCGAGGCGCCTGCGGCCAGCGCGGAGCCGCCGCCGAGCAGGCCCATCGCCTTGAGCATGCCGCGCCGCGAGAGTCCCGAACGCAGGACCGACTGCGGGACCATCACCGGCTGCGCGGTGTCGTCGGACGGGGGGAGCTGGGGGTCGGTCGTCATCTGTCACTCCTGGTGAGCCGAACTGCCCACATGAGAGGGCGTTCAGATCAGATGCGGTCGCGATGAATCAACCGTGAACGCGGCACGACGCCTCATCGATTCCGTGCCCCGGCCGCCGGACCGGGTCGCCGACTGCGCGCACTGGGCCGGTTTCGGGCCGCCCCGGGACCCGTGCGCAGGTCATCCCGGCGGATCGAGCAGCGTACGGTTCACGTCCCCGGGCCGGACGTCGAAGGCGACCACCTCCGGCAGGTACCGGTCCACCGCCAGCTCGGCCACCCGGCCGGTCGCGGTCTCGCCGGTCCGGCTCACCTGGAGCAGCGGGCTCGACCGCCGCACCCCGAGCAGCCGGACGTCGTCGCTGGACGCCGCGACCGCCTCGATCCGGTGGCCGCCCAGCGCGACCCGGACGCCGGCCTCGGCCAGGCCGTCGAAGACCGACGGCACGTCGTCGGGGAGCCGGTCGACCAGCGGCTCCACCCACGGCGCCCAGGCCGAGCGCTCCACCATCACCGGCCGGCCGTTCAGCGTGCGCACCCGCACGAACCGCAGCAGCGGGTCCCCCAGGCCGATCCCCAGGCGGCGCGCCTCCACGGCGTTGGCCCCGGTGCGCTCGCGCCGCACCACCCGGCCGCCGAACTCCAGGCCGTGCCCGGCGGCCCAGCCCGAGAACGGGCGCAGCTCGCCGACGGTCTGCGCCCGGAAGTCGGCCCGCACGTACCAACCGGAGTTCGGCCGCGCCACCACCAGCCCGCGCCGGGCCAGCGCCGCGAGCGCCGTCCGCACCCGCGCCCGGGTCGTCCCGTACTCCTGGGCCAACGCCTGCTCGCCCGGCAGCCGCCCCCCGGCCGGCCACTCGGCCTGCCCGATCCGCCCCTCGAGGTCAGCCGCCACCACCCCCGCCGCCGTAGCCGCCGCTGGGGTCCCATCCGCCGCCGAGTTTTCCCGCACGCCTACGGTCTACCACTTTCCGGGGGCGTCCCCGGACAGGGCCCACTCCACCGGGCGGGCCTTACGCCTGGTCGAGCAGCAGGTCGGGACGGCACCCGCCGGGCAGGGCCCGTGGAAGGGAGTCCGCACCAGGCTGCGGATCCGGGCGATCGGCGGCACGGAGGAGCGGGTCTTCACAGCCCGGATGACCGGCGGGACGCCGAATGGCCGGGCCACCGGGCCGTCAGGCTGTCACGGTGGCCCGGCGGACAGCGGGGGTGACGGGTTCGAAGCCCTTGACGATCAGCCGCACGGCCAGCGTCACCTCCCAGGCGAACACCGGAAGTGCCGCCAGCGAGCCCACGGTCGAGACCTGCGGGTAGCAGCCGAACAGGACGGCGGTCGCCGAGGCGCAGATCAACGGCCCCCCGACCAGCCCGAGCACCGCCACGAAGCGCGGCACCAGCCGTGCACGGTACAGCAGGTGGGCGAGCACCAGTGTGTTGGCGCCCAGCACGAAGTTGGGCCCGATGAGGAACGCCCAGTCGTGGACCGCCACCAGGGCCCGGCCCACCGTCCGCACCGAAGCGGCGTCGGATCCCGGTGCGCCGGCCGCGAAGTCCTGTCGGATGGTCACCACCGAAAGGAGGGCGACGATGCCGATGACGATGACGGCGGCCTCCAGCAGGCGGGCACAGGCGTAGCCGAGCGCTGCTCCCTCGTGCTGCCGCCGCAGAACGGGGTACAGCGTGACCCCGGTACCGACGACCGCTGCCGCGAGCAGCAGCTCGAACAGCGCGCCCAGGAACACCCTCCCGTCGGCGCCGGGGCCGGTCACGTAGTCGGCGCCCCCCAGGACCGGTCCGTACAGCACGAGGCCGCCGATCGCGGTGATCTCGGTGACAAGGAACAAGGCACCCGCGACGGACGCGGTCCCTCTGGTTGGGCTCACCCGGACACTCCCCTCGAAAGGTGTACGGCGTACACCTGACAGTCAGGCTAGGCGTACGCCGTACACTCGTCAAGCCGGAACCGCCCGGACCGGCAGTCGAACCGAGGAGACCGGCGCATGACCCCACCGACGGACCCGGCCCGACGGGCCCCCCTGAGCAGGGAGCGGGTGCTACGCGCGGCCGTCGCGCTCGCCGACGGGACGGGGATCGAGGCGCTCAGCATGCGCCGGCTCGCCCAGGACCTGGGCGTGGTACCGATGGCGCTGTACAAGCACGTCGCCAACAAGGAGGAGCTGCTCGACGGCATGGTCGACGTCGTGGTCGGCGGGATCGGGTCGCCGGACCTCGACCCCGGCTGGCGCGCCGCCGTCCGCGGGCGGATCCTCGCCGCGAGGGAGGCGCTGCGCAGCCACCCCTGGGCCCTGCAGGTGATCCGGTCCCGCAACGGCCCCACCCCCGCCCTGCTCGCCCACATGGACGCGGTGATCGGAAGCTTCCGCAACGGCGGGTTCTCCGTCGACCTCACCCACCATGTGATGCATGCCCTGGGCAGTCGCCTTCTCGGCTTCACCCAGGAGGTCTTCGACGCTCCGGCCGCCGCGCCCCACCCGCGCCCCCCCGAGCCTGATGCTGCGCTCGGGCAGCTGGCGGAGCGGTACCCCTACGTCGCCGAGCTGGCCGGGGCGAGCGCCCACGACGACGGCTCCGTGGTGGGCCGAGGCTGCGACGACCAGCTCGAGTTCGAGTTCGCGCTCGACCTGCTGCTGGACGGCTTCGAGCGGCTCCGGCACGAGGGCTGGACGTCAGCCCCCGCCGGCGGGCAGGCCTGCTGACCAGGCGTGGGCCGGGTGCGCGGTCCTGGACGTAGCGGTCAGGCTGCCGGTGCGCTCAGGACGGCCTCGGCCGCCAGCCGGAGATTTCTGATCATCGGATTCGGGTCGCCCTTGCGGCTGACCAGGACGACCTGACTGGGGGGAGCGCCCTCGATCGGGACCGTGACGAGATCGGGACGCAGTGAACTACGCCGATCGCCGACCGGTAGCACGGCGATCGCCCTGCCACTCGCGACGAGTTCGAGCTTGTCCTCATAGGTCTCGATCGGCGGCACGCCGGCCCCGAGAATCCGGTAGGAAGTCCAGTCCGCCGTCTCGAACGCGCACGGCGCCGCCTCCTCGCCGGCCAGTTCCTCCGCCGTGACCGACGCGCGGTCGGCCAGGCGATGGCCACGCGGGACCACGAGCATCCGGGGCTCCTGGTACAGCGGGGTGGAGGACACGTCGTCGACGGCGAGCGGCAGCGGGGCCCGCGCGATCAGGGCATCGACGCGCTTGTCGAACAGCGCCCCGACATCGCGGCAGCTCAGGTACCGGGTGGTGATCTCGGCGTCCGGGTGACGGCGCCGCAGTTCCCGTACAGCAGCGGTGATCACCAGGTCTTCGACGTAGCCGACGGCGATTCGTTCGGACTCGCCTTGTTCACGCACGGCCAGCTCGGCCTGGCGGGCGGCGCGCAGCAGGGCCTCGGCCCGCGGGAGGAACCTCCGGCCGGCCGCAGTGAGCAGGGCGCCCTGGGGCACGCGGTCCAGCAGTCGTACGCCGAGATGCTTCTCGAGCCGCTGGATCTGGCGACTCAGCGCCGGCTGGGCCACGTGCAGGTCGGCGGCGGCCCGGCCGAAGTGCTGGTGCGCCGCCACCACGGTGAAGTAGCGCACCAACCGTAGTTCCAGGTCCTGTCCGAGATCGTTCACCCTTCCACCGTACGCGTCATGCCGTTTCGGCATGATCAGGTTGCCGAACCGGTCTTGGACGGCCGTGACGTCCTTGGCCTTGACTGACGGAGCAACATTTCCCCGATAGGAGCGAGGCGTGATGAAGGCTGTCCAGATCCACGAAGCGGGCGGACCGGACGTTCTGCGGTACGACGAGGTGCCGGTTCCCACCATCGGCCCGGGCGAGGTGCTCGTCCGGGTGCACGCGGCAGGCATCAATCCGCCGGACTGGTACCTGCGGGAGGGCATGAAGGTCATGCCGGCCGAGATGAGGCCGACGCTGGAGTTCCCCCTGATCCCTGGAACGGACATGTCGGGTGTGGTCCAGGCGGTCGCTCCCGACGTGCTGGGGTTCGCCGTCGGTGACGAGGTGTTCGGCATGCTGCGGTTCCCCGGTTTCGACGGCCGGACGTACGCGGAGTACGTGACCGCGCCGGCCACGGATCTGGCCCACAAGCCGGCCGGCATCGACCACGTACAGGCGGCCGGGACACCGATGGCCATGCTGACGGCCTGGCAGTACCTGATCGATCTCGGCCACGACGTCCCCTCCGTCTTCACCGGCCGGGTCCACCGGCCGGTCCCGATCACGCCAGGGATGACCGTGCTGGTCAACGGGGCTGCCGGTGGGGTGGGCCACTTCGCGTTGCAACTGGCGAAGTGGCGAGGGGCACATGTCATCGCGGTCGCCTCGGGCCGGCACGAGCAGTTCCTGCGCGAGCTCGGCGCCGATGAGTTCATCGACTACACCAGGACGCGGGCTGCGGACGTCGTCAGCGGCGTCGACCTGGTGATCGACACCGTCGGTGGCCCGGACAGCTCACGCTTCCTGTCCGTGCTCAAGCGCGGAGGCACCATGCTTCCGGTGTTCTTCGCCCAGTACGACCCCGAGGAGACGGAGCGTCTGGGCATCACGGTCTCGACCATTCAGGTGCGTTCCAACGGCCCCCAACTCGCCGAGATCGGGCGCCTGTTCGAGGAGGGCACGTTCCAGGTCGGGGTGGACAGCACCTACCCGCTGCCTGAAGCGGGCAGCGCCCACAGGCGGGCCACGCAGGGCCACATCCAGGGCAAGATCGTACTGACGGTGGTCCCGTGATCGCAGTCAGATGACTGATGTGCACCGGGGACGGGTCGGCCAGAGTCGATGGTGCCGGGCCGACCGCCCGGCGGCCGGCACCGCACCACCGTTGTGCAGGTCGGCCACCCGACCCATCAGGAGATCACCTTCATGAACCGCATCGCACGGGCATCGGCCGCAGTTCTGCTGGCAGGAGCCGCCGCGACCGGCGCGCTCGCCGCGAGCGCCGGGACCGCTTCGGCAGCCGGTTACGCCAATTCGCTGACGCGCACCTTCACCGCCGGCGACAGCGGCGTCAACTGGAACGAGTGCAACAGCACCATGCGGCAGCAGAACGACATCCTCTCCCGATCCGGGAACCGCGACTCGCAGGTGTACTACTACTGCGCCCCGGGGCAGTTCGCGCACGGCGAGCAGGCGGTCAACCTCTGGTTCCGGCACAAGGCCTGATCTTGTCGTTCAACGTCCGGCTTCGAACAGCCGGGTCCGGCGATCACTCGTTCGGGTGCTCCCGGGACGTCGGTGCGGCCTTCGCATGATCCTGAACTCGACCAAGAGCTAAAGGACTTAGAGGAGCTAACACAAAGCCGCCGGCGGCCATGTCCCCACGTCCGTCTGCTCGTTGGTCCATCCGTGGGGAAGCTGAAGAGTCCGCCCTGGGTGGT